>NZ_PSLG01000053.1:0-14820 GCF_040289485.1 Thermoflexus sp. | reverse complement strand
ACCCGCAGCCGTTCCAGCAGGGCAGGGGTGGCCCGCTGGGCCGGCAGGCGCAACGCCAGGGCTGCCGCAGGGCGCCGACCGTCGGGACAGATGGGTGCCGCCGCCTCGAAGAGGGATCCTTGGCGGCGCTGGGCCAGCCCGGCGCGGCGGATGCGTTCCCAGCGAGGGCCGGGACGGCCCTCCGCCAGGAACAGCCAGCCCGCAGGCCCCTCGGCCATCGGATACCGCTCCCCCACCGCCCAGCGGCCGATCAGCGGGCCCTGGCCCAGGACCGCCTCGATCACCACCACCTCCCCACCGTCCGGCCGCAGGAGGGCGAGGCTTTCCGCGAACCCCTGCGCCTCTGCCCGGAACAGGTCCCGCAGGATGCGCTCGGGGTGGACGCGGGTGGCCAGCGCCCACCAGCGCGGCCCCAGGCGATACGGCCCCCGAGGGTGGATCTGCTCGAGATAGCCCCGGGCCTTCAACGTGTTCAACAGCGCGAAGGTCCCGGTGCGGGAGAGATCGAAGCGGGCCATCAACTCCGCAGGGGAAACCCCCTCGGGCCGCTCGGCGATCCACTCCAGGACCTGGAGGGCCCGCTCCACGGCAGGCACCTGCCGGATGTAAGCCATCCCCGTTCCACCACCGCGCGAAGTCGAAGGTGATTATAGCAAACTATCGTTTACCATACAAAACTTAAGAAACGGACGGGCCTCCTCCAGGCGGGTGGGTAGGGTTCTTCTTCAGAGGGGTTCCTCTCGAGGCCCGAGCCCTGGTTGCAGTTGGGCCAGCAGTTCCCGCCGGAGCTCGGGCTGGGTCCGGAAGAGGCCGGTGAAGGCCTGGGTGACCATGCGGGCCTGGGCCTTCCGGACCCCACGCATCATCGTGCACAGGTGGGCGGCCTCGATGATCACCGCGACGCCGCGCGGGTGGAGGAGGGCTTCGAGGAAGTCAGCGATCTGGCGGGTCATGCGCTCTTGGACCTGGAGGCGGCGGGCGAAAAGATCGACGATGCGCGGGATCTTGGAAAGGCCGATGATCCGCCCGTCAGGGAGATAGGCCACATGGGCCCGACCGAAGAAGGGCAGCATGTGGTGTTCACACATGCTGTAGAACTCGATGTCCCGCACCAGCACCAGGTCGGCGTCCTCGGCCTCAAAGATGGCCCCGTTGATCAGAGTGAGGGGATCCATCCGGTAGCCGGCCAGCACCTCCTCCAGCATCTCAGCCACCCGCTGCGGGGTGCGCCGCAGGCCCTCCCGATCCGGGTCCTCCCCTACGGCCATCAGGACCTCGCGGATGGCCTCGGCCAGCCGCCCCCGATCTACGGGGCGCACCATCGTCCCCGCCTGCTCCAGCGGCTCCATCCAGCACCTCCCTCTCCCGTCTTCCCCCGGCCGGCCTGAGCGGGGAGCGCCGGCCGGTGTGAGGGGATCTTAACGCTTTCCGGGCCTCTTTTTCAAATCCCGCGGTTCGGGGAACTCCCTGACGCGTTGGGTTCGTCTTCGTCGAACGCGATGGAGCGCCGCGATTTGCGGAGCGCCGGGTCCGGTGACCGGACGCTGATCTGGGAGGAGGGGCATGGCATGTGTTACACTTGACGGCGAAGGCTACAGGGAGGAGGTGAGGATGCGTGCGCGCTTCTGGGCGGGAGGGGGCCTGCTCCTGGTCGCCGTGGCGTTGCTGATCGTCAACGGGGTCCGCAGCGCCTCCCAGTACTATCTGACCGTCTCCGAACTCCGGGCCCGCGCCGCGGCCCTCCAGGGTCGCCCCATCCGCCTCTCGGGGATCGTGGACGGCGGGACCATCCGCTACGATCCGGAGGCGCTCCACATCGAGTTCGGCCTGGTGGAACGGGTGGCCGACATCGGCAAGGGCCAGCCGCTGAAGGTGGTCTACCGAGGGGCGAAGCCCGATCTTCTCCAGAACGAGGCCCAGGCCATCGTGGAAGGCACCCTCGGCCCTGATGGCGTGTTCTACGCCCAAACCCTCCTCCTCAAGTGCCCCACCCGCTATGAAGAGGCGGAGGTGAAGCCCTAAGGGGCCGGAGCCCCCTTGGGCGATGGCTCCCTGGAAGCCCATCGGTGGGCCGGCCGCTCCCGTGGGGGATGAGGACGACCGCGTCTCTGCGGAGAGGGCCGAGGACATGCGCCCGCGAGGAACCCATCACCGGAGGGAGGCCCCTCGATGGAAGCGGCTCTGGGCCAGGGGATCCTGATGTTGGCGTGGGGGTTGGGGGCGGCGGGGACCGCCCTCGCCTTCTGGGCGGGCTTCCGGCATCGCCCGGTCTGGGGGGAAGTGGCGCGCCGGATCGCCCTTGTGATGGCGCCCCTGCTGAGTGGGTTGGTCCTCCTGTTGGTCGTCGCCCTGGTGCAGGATGATTTCCGCCTGGTCTATGTGGCCCAGGTCTCGCGGCGGACCCAGCCGCTGTTTTTGAAGGTCACCGCCCTGTGGGGCGGTCAGAACGGCTCGTTGCTCTTCTGGTCCTGGCTGATGAGCCTCTTCCTCTTTGTTGCCATGGCGCGCCCCCGACGCATTCCGGGCGATCTGCTTCCTTATGTGACGGGGACGCTCCTGCTGACGCAGACCTTCTTCCTCACGCTGAACCTGTTCTTCGCCAACCCCTTTGAGGTCTTCCTGGCCCCCCCGGCCGACGGCCGCGGCCTGAACCCGCTCCTGCGCCATCCGGGGATGATTGTCCACCCGCCCCTGCTGTATCTCGGCTTCGTCGGGTTCACGGTGCCCTATGCCTTCGCCGTCGCGGCGCTGCTGGCCGGGCGGCGGGACGACCTCTGGTTGGCTTTGATCCGGCGTTGGGCCCTGGTGGCCTGGCTCTTCCTGAGCCTGGGCCTGCTGGTAGGCGCCCGCTGGGCCTACGACGTGTTGGGCTGGGGCGGCTACTGGGGGTGGGATCCGGTGGAGAACGCGGCGCTGCTGCCGTGGCTGACCGCCACCGCCTTCTTGCACTCCGTGATGGTGCAGGAGCGCCGCGGCATGCTGAAGGTCTGGTCCGCCCTCTTGATCATCCTGACCTATGCCCTGGTGATCCTGGGGACCTTCATCACGCGCACGGGGGTGATCGCCTCGGTGCACGCTTTCGCCCGCTCCGCCATCGGCCCGCCCTTCCTGATCTACGTCGCGCTGGTGCTGGTGGGCTCCCTGGCGCTGCTGGCCTGGCGCTGGGACCTGTTGCGGGCGGAGAACCGCATCGAATCCTGGCTCTCCCGGGAGACTTTCTTTCTCTTGAACAACTGGCTCTTCCTGGCCATCGCCTTCGCCATCTTCTGGGGGACCTTCTACCCCATGTTCTCGGAGCTCCTTTTCAACGAGAAACTGACCGTCGGGCCGCCCTACTACGATCAGGTCACCGGGCCGATGTTCGCCGCCCTCTACGGGCTGATGGGGGTCATCCCCTTCGTCCGCTGGCGTCGGACCCCGGGGGTGGCCCTGGGGCCGGCGCTGGGCTCCGGCGCCCTGGCCGCCACGGGGATGGCGGCCCTGGCCTGGGGGCTGGGGGTCCGACAGCCCTGGGCGCTGCTGGGGTTCGCGCTGTGCGCCTTCGCGGGGTGGGGGACGTTGCTGGATTACGGGCTGGGGGTGCGGGCCCGGCGGCGGGCCACCGGCGAGGCATGGCCGGTGGCCCTGGCCCGGCTGGTGCGACGCCATCCCCGGCGCTATGGCGGCTATCTGGTCCACCTGGGCGTGGTCCTCATCGGTATCGGGGTGGTGGGGTCCCGCTTCTACCCGCAGGAAACCCAGCGCACCCTGGGGTTGGGGGAATCCCTGACGTTCGGTGGCTACCGCCTGGTCTACCAGGGGATCCGGCAGTATGTGCCGGCGGCGGAGCCGGACGTAACGGTGACCGAGGCGTGGGTCCAGGTGTATGACGCGCACGGCCGGCCCCTGGCCTCCCTGTATCCGTATGTATTGCAATATGAAAGCGGGGAGAGCCTCACCCCGCCGGCCCTGCGGGCGACCCTGAAGGAGGACCTCTACCTGTTGCTGAGCGGATGGACGGAGGGGGGGAACCGGGCGACCTTCAAGGTCTTCATCAACCCGCTGGTCTCCTGGATCTGGATCGGCGGGCTGGTGCTGATCCTCGGCACCCTGGTGGCCGTCTGGCCGGCTCCGCTCCCCGCCCCCCAGCGCCTGCCAGTGGGGCAACCGGTCCGGGAGCAGCCGGCCGTCCCGTGAAGGCCTGGGCGGGGGAGGCCGGCCCCCGCTCGGATAGGGTCGTTCGATCAGAGGATCTTTGGCGGGGGAAGTCCGATGATGGGGCGAGGCCGGTTCGACGTGCTGGTCCTCGGCGCCGCGATCCTGGCCGGGCTCTTGAAAGTCGGAGGAGCTGCCTGGGCCCAAAGCCCGACGCCCAGCCCGGTGTCGGACGACGCGGTGAACCGGGTGGCAAAGAAACTCTACTGCCCGGTGTGCGAGAACGTGCCCCTGGATGCCTGCGACACCCCAGCCTGTGTTCAGTGGAAGGAGGAGATCCGGGCCATGCTGGGTGAGGGGCGCAGCGAGCCGGAGATCCTGGCCTTCTTCGCCTCTCGTTATGGGATGCGGGTGCTGGCGGTCCCGCCCCCTCGAGGGATCGAGCTGGGGGTCTGGCTGATCCCGGCGGTGGGGCTGCCGGCGGCGGCCCTCTGGCTGGCCCTTCGCCTCGCCCGATGGCGCCGGGGCACCCCGGCTCCTGAAACGGCCGCCGAGGTGCTCCCCGACGAGGCCGCCCAGGCCCTCGATCGCTGGGCCCGGGAGAACTGGTAAACCCGCGCCGGCGAAAGGAGACGGGGCGATGCGGGACGGACGGCGCTGGGGTGTGTGGGTCGGGCTGGGGCTGGCGATGGCCTTCCTGGTCCTGCTGGGCTGGGCCTTCATCGAGCGAGGGCGGACCGCTCCCACACGGGGTCCGGCGCCCGATTTCACGCTTCCGCTTTATGAAGGATATGACGGAGGATTGGGGATCTCGGAGTTCCGCCTGAGGGACTGGAGGGGGCGCGTCGTGGTCCTCAACTTCTGGGCCTCGTGGTGTAAGCCGTGCGAAGAGGAAGCGGCGCTGCTGGAATCCCTGTGGCGGTCCTATCGGGATCGCGGGGTGATCTTCGTGGGAGTGGATTACCTGGACGCCCCCTCGGCCGCCCTGGCTTATCTTCGGCGCTTCCAGATCACCTACCCCAATGGCCCGGATGTCGGGACGCGGATCTCCCGGCTGTATCGCATCACCGGCGTCCCCGAGACGTTCGTGGTGGATCCGAAAGGGGAGGTGGTCTTCTACAAGGCTGCCCCCATCCGCCCCGGGGAACTGGAAGGGATCCTGGATTCCCTGCTGGCCCCGCGAAATTGAGGAGGACATGTGTCGACCCTCGAGGTCTTCCTGACGACCGTGTTGCTTTTGGGGATCGGGGGCCTGGTTTTCGGATATGTGCTCAGCCCTCTGCGGAACGGCCCGCATGGCTCCGGGCCGGATCCTTCCTCGGCCCTCCGCCTCGCGTATGAGCGGACTCTGATCCGCCTGCGGGAACTGGAGGCCGACTGGCGGACCGGCAAGTTGCCGGAGGAGGACTACCTGGCGTTGCGCCAGCGTTATCTAGAGGAAGGGGCCACGCTGCTGCGCGTGTTGCGCGAGGGCTCGGAGGGGGCGAGCGCGGAGGACTGGGTGGAGGCTGCCGTCCGGGCCCGCCGGGCGCACCAGGGAGGGAAGGGCGGATGAGCGCCTTTCGGCCTGGCGGGCTCCTGCTCGGTGTGGCGGTCTTTCTGAGCGCGTGCTCCCTCACGCTGGCCGCCCCGCCGCCGGCCGGCGATCTCCCCTTCCGCACCCAGCCCTGGCCGACCCCGACGCCGGCCCTTCCCCCGGCAGGCCTTTCGCTGGAAGAAGGCCGTGCGCTCTTCCGCCAGCGCTGTGCAGCCTGTCATGGCCCCCTGGGCCGGGGCGACGGTCCGCAGGCGGCTGCCCTCCGGGTGCGGACGCCGGATGCCCGTCTGGATCTCACGGAGGGGTTCGCCACCCACACAGCGACCCTTCGGGATTGGTTCCAGGTGATCACGGAGGGCCGGCCGGAGCGGGGGATGCCGCCCTGGCGGGAGGCGCTGAGCGAGCCGGAACGCTGGGCCATGGCCCTCTACGCGTGGTCCCTGGCCGTCCCCCCTGAGGCGCTGGCGGAGGCGCCACGGCGCTACCGGGAGGCGTGCGCGGCCTGCCATGGAGCGGACGGCCGCCAAGGCCCGTCTCCCCTGACCGATCCGGAGCGCGTGTTGGGGCGCTCCCCGGCGGCGGGCCTCGAGGCCCTTCGCTCGGAGCGGATCCCGGCCCACCGCGGGCTAGAGGGGATCCCGGCAGCGGAGCAGGCGGCCCTGATGGCCTATCTCCCGTATCTGGCCTTCTCCGTCTCCGGCCTGGGAGCCCTGCAGCCACCGCGCCCAGTGGCCACCGCTACCGTCCAAGGGCAGGTCCTCAACGGCAGCCGGGGGGCCCCGGCGGCCGGCGTCACGGTCACCCTCTACGCGCTGGTGGAATCCACCCCGATCTTCTCCCAGACGACCCGCACAGCGGCCGATGGGTCCTATCGCCTGGAAGGGGTGCCGGTCTATCCCGAGGCCAGGTATCTTCCTCTGGCGGAATGGGAGGGCGTTCATTACCCGGCCACAGCGCCCTTGACCCTGACGGCGGGCGTTGTGGCGACGGCCACGCTGATGGTATTCGACCGATCGGCCGATCCCGGCGGCATCCGCGTCGATCAGGTCCACTGGATCCTGCAGCCGCTGGCCGATCGCTTGCTGGTCACCGAGATCTGGGTTTACTCCAACCGGGGGCCGACGACCTACGGCGGGCCCGAGGGGCCGGGGATGATCTTCTTCCTGCCCCCCGGCGTCCAGAACCTCCAGGTCTCGGAGGGGGAGATGGGGGCGCGTTACCGGCAGGAAGGGGATCGCCTGATCGACACGGCCCCGGTCCCCCCGGGGATGGGCGATCAGGTGGCCTTCGGGTATGAACTGCCGTTGGCCCGGGCCCGCACCCTGACCTTCCGCTCCGCTTATCCGGTGGGCCGTTTCAATCTCCTGATCGCCGGGGAGAGCCTGCGGGCGGCAGGGCCGGGGCTGCAGGATCGCGGGATCCGCGTCATCGGATCCACCCCTTATCGCCTCTACGAGGTGGACCCGCCGATGCCCGGGGGGGCCCTGGTGGTGACGTTGGGGCCGGCTACCCCGTTCCCGATAGGGGCCCTGGCGCTGACCATCGCCGGGGGGCTGGGGTTGGCGGTGCTGTGGCTCCGGTGGGGAGCGGGCCGCCGGATCGACCCCATCGAGGAGATCGCCCGGCTGGATGCCGCTTACGAGGCCGGCGAGGTCGATGCGGAGACTTACCGCCACCGCCGCGCGGCTCTGAAAGAGCAGGCGGTTCGCCTATGGCGAGCCCGAACCTCGCGGGGTTGATGGGAGGATGGACGGGCCGGTGGTGTTGCGGATCGTGGGGCTCTCGAAAACCTTCGGCCTGCAGTGGGCCCTGCAGGACGTTTCCCTGTCGGTGCAGGCCGGGGAGATCGTGGCCCTGGTGGGCCCCAACGGCGCGGGCAAAAGCACCCTGTTGCGCGTGGTAGCCACCCTCCTCCGGCCGACGGCTGGCGTGGTCTGGGTGGGGGACCGTCGCTGGCCTCCCGAGGGCCCGGGGGTCCGGTCGGCGGTGGCCCTGCTGGGCCACCAGCCGTGGCTGTATCCGGATCTCAGCGCGGAGGAGAACCTTCGGTTTTATCAGCGCCTGTACGGGTGGCCGGACGATCCCGAGGCCCGGCGGACGGCTCTGGCGCAGGTGGGCCTGGCCGAGCGGGCCCAGGATCGGGTGCGGGGCTTCTCCCGGGGGATGCTCCAGCGGCTGGCGCTGGCCCGGGTGTGGCTGTCGCCGGCCCGGGTGCTGCTGTTGGACGAGCCCTTCACCGGGTTGGATGTGGTGGGGGTTGCGGCGGCCCGTCGGGCCCTTCAGGAGCGGGCCGCCCGGGGCGATGCGGTGTTGGTGGCCCTTCACGATCCAGGGAGCCTTTCCGTCGCCCATCGGGTCGTGGTGCTGGTGCGCGGGCGCGCGGTGGCCGAAGGCCCTCCCGAGGCCTTCGACGCGGCGGCCCTGCAGGCCCTGTATGGGGCGCATGGGCGGCCGGGGCGCACCTTCCGCCGCCCCCATGCCCTTCACTCGGTCCAGGAGGCCCCGCAGCAGGAAGCGGGCGCCTCTGAGGACGAACGGCCGGCGCTGCGGAGGAAGGGACGGGCCCGGGCGGTCCTGGGGGCGCTGCTGTGGAAGGATCTGCGGGTCGAGGGGCGGGGCCGGGAGACGTTGACGCCCACCCTGACCTTGGCGGGGCTCAGCCTGTTCCTGTTCGGCGCTGCCTTCGAGTTGCGGCCGGACCTGGCCCGGTCCTTCGTCCCTGTCTTCCTGTGGATGTTGCTCCTGTTCGTCAGCAGCCTGGGGGTTGGGCGGATGATGGCCTCGGAGCTGGATCGGGGGACGTGGGAGGGGCTGCTGATGCTCCCGGGGGAGCGGGATCTGCTCTTCTGGGGGAAGGCCATCGTCCACGGCGTGCTGATCGCCCTGGTGCTGGCCCTCTCCCTGGTGGCCGTGGGGGTCTTCTTTAACCTCTCCCTGTGGGATCCCCTGGTCCTGGTCCTGTTGCTCCTGGGCGGGGCGGGGCTGGCTGGGGTGGCCACCCTGCTGGCGACCATGGCGATGGCCACGCGGGCCCGGGAGATGCTGCTACCCCTGCTGCTCTTCCCCGTGGCCGCGCCGTTGCTCATCGCCGGGGTCCAGGGGACCCGCGCGGCCTTGGAGCTCGACCCGGAGCGATGGGGGATGTGGCTGCAGATCCTGCTGGCTTATGATATGATCCTGTTCGCCGTCGGCGGGCTGGTCTTCGAGGAGGCGGCCGGCCCGTGATGTTTGGTTCCGGCTGGGAAGGGGACGCCAGCGCGGAGGTGGGCTGTGGGCCTTCGGGAGCGCGTCTGGGTCGGGACGACGGTCGCCCTCATGGTGCTGGCCACCCTCGCGGTGTTCGGCTACGCGCCCCGCGAGGCGAAGATGGGGGATGTGCAGCGCATCTTCTATTTCCACGTCAGCACGGCGTGGTCGGGGTTCCTGGCCTTCGGCGTCGCCCTGGTCGGGGCCATCGCCCACCTGCGCACGCGGGAGGCCCGCTGGGACCAACTCAGCCACGCCGCGGTGGAGGTCGGGCTGGTGCTGCTGACCATGGCCGTTATCACCGGCTCCTTGTGGGCCCGGCCGGTGTGGAACACGTGGTGGACGTGGGATCCGCGGCTGACCACCACGGCGCTCACCTGGGTGGTGTATGCGGCCTACCTCCTCCTCCGGGGCGCGGTGGAGAACCCGGAGACGCGGGCCCGTTTCGCCGCTGTCTACGCCATCGTTGCCTTCGTGACGGTGCCCATCACCTATCTCTCGGCCCGGCTGCTGCGCACCATCCATCCCATTGTGTTGGGGCCCAGCGTCTCCTCGGAGGCCCAGGGACAGTTCGGCCTGACCCCCCGCATGGTCCACACGATGATCCTCAGCCTGGTGGCGTGGACCATGCTGTTCAGCGTGCTGCTCTGGATGCGCTATCGGGTCCAGCGGACCCAGGAAGCGCTGGAGGCGCTGGAGGCTGTCCTGGAGGGGTGAGGGGCCTTCCGACCCGCGCCGCAAAGGGGTCTCGCGATGGGATACTTGGTGGCGGCCTATCTGGTGTTCTGGGGCCTGACGTTCTTCTACATCGTCTATCTCGTGCGCCGGCAGCGGGCGCTGGAGGAGCGGATCGCTCGTCTGCAAACGCGGCTTTCGGAGGAGCGGAGCGATGACCCGCGATGAGGGGATGCCGGCGGGCCTCCGCTGGCGCACCTTCGCCCACGCCTGGGCCTTCGTGCTGGGCTTCTCTTCTGTTTTCGTTTTCGCGTGGGGGGGCGCGGCCACCCTGCTGGGCCAGGTGTTCTTCAACGTGCGGGACGTCCTGGCGGCTGTCGGCGGGGCGTTGGTGCTGCTGATGGGCCTGGCCGTGCTCGGCGTGCGTATCCCGTTGATCTCCTCCTTGATCCTGGCGGAGTGGCGCCCGTCCATGCCGCGGATCGCGCCCTCGGGGGTGGTCACCTCGTGGCTGATGGGGGTGTTCTTCGCCGCCGGCTGGACGCCGTGCGTGGGCCCCACCCTGGGGGCCATCCTGACGCTGACCTTCCAGCAGGAGACGGCGGGCCAGGCCCTGGGGTTGCTGGCTGCCTACGCCGCCGGCCTGGGGATCCCCTTCCTCGTTATGGGGCTGTTGCTGGACCGCGCCCTGGCCGGGCTGCGGGCGGTGCGCCGGCACCTGGGGGCCCTCAAAACGGCCAGCGGCGTCTTCCTGGTCCTGGTTGGGGGGATGGTCTCCCTGGATGCGCTCCGCCTCCTGATCCCCGGGCTGAGCCTCCCCCTCTGGGTTCCCACCTTTACCAACCTGCGGGTCTGGACCTTCCAACTGGGCCTGTTCTTGGATGTGGGCCCGGGGGCCGGGCTGGGCTACCCCGTGGCCTTCCTCGCCGGCCTGCTCTCCTTTTTCTCGCCCTGCGTGTTCCCACTGGTCCCCGCCTATCTCGGCTACCTGAGCGGCCGGACGCTGGGGGGAGCCCATGCGTAAGGGCGGTTGCTGGGCGCTGGCGGTGTTCGTGCTGATAGGGGTGGCCTGTCGGGGTGCTGGCGCGGAGACCCCCACCCCGGCCGCCGCATCGGCCCCGAGGGGCCTGACCTCGGGGATCCCAGCGCCGGAGATCGCGCTGGAGCGTCTGGACGGCGGGACGGTGCGCCTGAGGGATCTGCGGGGGCGGGTGGTGTTGTTAAACTTCTGGGCCACGTGGTGCGTCCCGTGCCGCGAGGAGATGCCGCTGCTGGCCCAGATCTACCAGGAATATCACGATCAGGGCTTGGAGGTCCTGGGCATCAACCTCACCGCCCAGGACGATCTCGGGGAGGTGCGGCGGTTCGTGGAGCAGTTCGCGCTGCCTTTCCCCATCTTGCTGGACCACAACGGCCGGGCCGAGCGGGACTACCGGATCTTCGGGGTGCCCACCACCGTCTTTGTCACCCGGGAGGGGATCGTCCATCGCGTGGTGGTGGGCGTCCTGAAGGGGCGGGAGGATGTGGAGAAGACCATACGCTTCCTGCTGCGCGGTGGAGGCCAGCCGTAGGGCGCGGGGGGCTGGGACCCGCACGGCCCCTGAACGCCCGAGCCATCCACGGAGCCGACGATGTCCACCCTGATCACCCTGCACGACGGGCTGAGCCAGACGATCCTGTTCTTCCTGATGATCTGCGCGCTGTGGGGTTTCTGGCGCGCGCTGCGGGGGGAGGGGGTGAAGGGCGATTTCTGGGGGGCGCTGGTGATCCTGGAGGGGGTCATCCTGCTCCAGGGGTTGCTGGGCCTGGCGATGGTCCTGATGCGGCTCTGGCCGGCCCGGGGAGGGCTGCATTTTCTTTATGGGATCGTCCTGGCCCTGGCCCTGCCCCTGGTTTACGCATATACCCGCGGCCGGGATGGGCGGCGGGAGCAGTGGCTTTACAGCGTCGTGTTGACGATCATGGTGGGCTTGGCCCTCCGGGCCATCACCACCGGCAGATGAGGGCCGTGGGGGGTGAGGAAGCGATGGGGCAGGTGCCATGTGTCCTGGTGGTGGATGATGCCATCGATGCGCTGCAGACCCTGGCGGACATCCTGGGGGTGGCCGGGTATGCGGTGCGCACCGCCCCCAGCGCCGAGCGGGCGTTACAGATCCTCGGAGGAACATCCATCGACCTGGTGATCACGGACCTCCGGATGGGCGGGATGGGCGGGATGGGCTTGATCCGGAGCCTCCACCGGGACTTCCCGGATCTCCCGGTGATCGCCCTCAGTGGCTTCGCCGATACCTCCACGGTCATCCAGGCCTTCCGGGAAGGGGTGGTGGATTTCCTAGTAAAGCCGTTCACGGCGGAGGAAGTCCTGGCGGCCGTGGAGCGGGCGCTGGCGCGGCGTCGGGGGGAGCGACCGCCGGTTCCGGAGGCGACCGCTGCCAGATCGCCGCTGGATCCGGCGGCTCAGGCCCGGGCCCGGGCGATCCTGCAGGATTTGCAGCGGCGATCGGGGGCGGAGTTCGTGCTGCTGGTCGGGGCCGGTGGCGAATTGCTGGCGGCGGCGGGGATGATCGCAGGCCGTTCGGCGGAGGCCCTGGCGGCAGCCATCGGGCAGATGGGGGTGTGGGGGGATCGCCTGGCCGAACTCATGGGGGAGCCCAGCTTCCAGGCCCAGATGGGGGAGGCGGCCCAGCGGGCCCTGTATCTGGGACGTCTCCCCGAGGGCGCGTGGGTGGTCTGTGCGGTCTCCCGTTCGATCAAAGCCGGCCTGGTGTGGCTGGAACTGCGAGAGGCGGTGTCGCGGCTGGGGGGCCTCTGGGGCCCACCGCCGGAGGCCGGATCTTCTGGCACCGAGTCCGTCATCCCGAACAGGCCCGCGACCGCTGCACCCGTCGGGGACCCTCTGGGGGGATGGACGGGGGAGGAGCCCGGGCCCGGGGGCGAGGGGCTTCTCTCCTATGAGGAGGCCCGGGCGCTGGGGCTGATCCCCGATCTGGAGGAGGGCGTCGATTCCACCGCCCCGTCGTGATCCCGCGGAAGGGAACGCCTCGCGGCGCCTCGTTCCGCCGAGGTGCATATGGGGGAGAGGCGGCATGGGGAGGTGGCCCCTTGCCGGGCGGTTTGTCCTGATCCTCGGGCTCGCCGTTCGTTGTGCCCCGGCCGCCCCGGCGCCCCCGCCGCGGCTGACCGAGATCGTGGTCCTGATGGAAGGTCTCGAGGGGGCTCTCGGGCCCTTCGACGCCGCCGCAGCCGGGGTGAGGGCGTTCCAGGCCAGCGAGGGCGTGACGGTCTCGCTCCTCCCGCTGGGCGAGGATCCGGTGGCCTGGGCCACGGTGGTCCCGCGCGCCGCCCGCGAGCCGGATCACCGCCTCCTGATCCTCGGGATGGAAGGGCCCGCCCGTCTGGGTCTGGAGCAGGCCCGCGTGTTCCCCGGGAAGCGCTTCGTGCTGTTGGGCCTGCCGGCGGGATCCCACTTGCCGCCCAACGCGCTGGTCCTCTCGGTGGATCCCTTCGAGATGGGATGGCAGGCCGGCTACCTGGCTGGCACCATCGCACGGCGACTCTCGCCGGGTCCTCTGGGGATCATGGCCGGCCCAGGGATGGAAGCCGCCCTGGCGGGGATCCGTTGCGGGGCCCAGCGGGCCGGGTGGGATCCCTCGGCGGTTCGGGTGGAGGCAGTGGCCTCGGCGTGGGATCCGGTGGCCGGGTTCGAGGCGGCCCTTCGGCTCTACGGCCAGGGAGCGTGGGTGGTGGTGGGCGCGGCGGGGGAGAGCACCGCTGGCTTGTTGGAAGCGGCGGCCGCGGTCCAGCGGTATGCGGCCGGGGTGGAGTTCGACGGGGCGGCCCGGGCCGCGCGGATCCGCTCCCCAGCGGTGGCCTACTGGCTGGGCGCGGCGGTCCCGGATGTGGCGGAAGCCGTCCGGCGGGTCCTTCGGCAGGCGCGGCGTGGGGGGCTGATCCACGGGTTGGCCTTCGGCCGGGCGGATCGCCTCGGGGTCCGTTGGGTGGCGACGGAGGCCTTCCAGCGCCTGGCGCCGTCGGATCTGCAGCGGGCCCTGGAGGAGGGGGATCTGCCACCCGCAGCGTGTCCGTGAACGACGCTTCGGGGCGTCCCTGATCCCGGGCGGATCGCCCTGGGGGAGAATTCTTTATGGGAGGCGTCGTGGGTTTCTTCGATTCCGGCGTGGGGGGATTATCGGTCTGGCAGGCCTTCGTCCGTCTGGCCCCCACTGTCCCCACGCTCTACGTGGCGGACCAGGCCCATGTGCCCTATGGGCCCCGGCCGCCTGGGGAGATCCGTCGGCTCGCGGAGGGGGTGGTTCGGTTCCTGCGCGCGCAGGGGGCCGAGGTGATCGTCCTCGCCAGCCACACCATCTCGGCAGCGGCCCTGTGGCCGCTTCGGGAGGCATTCCCCGAAATCCCGTTTGTGGGCATCGAGCCGGCGGTGAAGCCGGCTGTCGCCCACACCCGGACGGGCGTCATCGGGGTCCTCGGGACCTATGGCACCCTCAACGGTCCCCTGATGGCGCGGGTGGTCGAGCGCTTCGCCCAGGGCCTGCGGGTGATCCCACAGGTGTGTGCCGGCTGGGTCGAACAGGTGGAGGCGGGCCTCCTGGAGGGCCCGGAGGCCGAAGCGGGGGTCCGCCGCCATCTGGAGCCGGTGTTACGGGCGGGGGCGGATGTGCTGGTGTTGGCCTGCACCCACTACACGTTCCTGGCCCCGCTGATCCGACGCCTGGCCGGCCCAGAGGTGACGCTGGTGGATCCGGCCCCGGCCGTGGCCCGGCGGGCCGCGGAGGTGCTGGGGGCGTCGGCCGGGGAGGGGACGCCCTGCCATCGGTTCTTCACCACGGGGGACGCGGCGCGGTTCCAAGAGCAACTCCGGCGGCTGATCGGATGGGAGGGGCCGGTGGAAGCCCTGCGCTGGACCCGACAGGAGGGCCTACTGGCCCTGATCCCCGCGGGGGTTGACAACAGCTGACATTTTTATTATCAGCCATCATGCAGATGGAGCCGGTGAAAACCCAGCCGGCTCCGGGCGAGCCGTCCGAAGCGGCCCTACCGGGAGTTCCCCGGGAAGGGACGCCTGTGGAGATCCCTCGGGCGGCGGAACGGCGAAGGGCCGGTCTACGCGCCACGGGTCGAGGAAGCCGGAAGGGGCCGGTCATCCGTTTTGCCTCGCAAGGTGAAAGGGATGACGATGCGCCACGGAACGGCCTAAGCACAGCGCCGCT
>NZ_PSLG01000052.1:0-15533 GCF_040289485.1 Thermoflexus sp. | reverse complement strand
CGGTCATCCGTTTCGCCGCGCAAGGTGAAAGGGATGACGATGCGCCACGGAACGGAAATGGCTGACGATGGGCTTCGGAACGGTTCGCGGCACGGCCTAGATCTCCAGCCCCAGGCGCCGGAGGAGGTGCTCGCGGAGGGCCGCCTGCACGGCCTCGAGCGGCTGGGCGGCGTCCACGATCACCCACCGTTCGGGCTCGGCGGCAGCCAGGGCCCGATAGCCCTCTCGGACGCGCCGGTGGAAGGAGAGGTCCATGGCATCCAGCCGGGTCCATGCCTCTCCGGAGGCCCGTCGGCGCTCCAGGCCGATCTCTACCTCCAGGTCGAGCAGGAACGTGAGGTCCGGCTGCAGGCCGCCGGTGGCGAAGCGGTTCAGGCGGCGCAGTTCCTCCAAGTCGAGCCCACGGCCGTAGCCTTGATAGGCGAGGGTGGAGTCCGCGTAGCGGTCGCTGATGACGATGCCCCCGGCGGCCAGGAAGGGCCGGATGACCTGTTCCACCAGTTGGGCCCGCGCCGCGCAGAAGAGGAGGGCCTCGGCCCGCGCCACCAGGTCGGCGTGCTCGTGGGCGTGGAGCAATTCCCGGATGGCGTCCCCAATGGCTGTCCCCCCGGGCTCCCGGGTGAGATGCACCGGATAGCCCCTCTCCCGAAGGCGGTGGGCCAGCCAGCGGGCCTGGGTGGTCTTTCCGCTGCCCTCCGGGCCTTCGAAGGTGATCAGGAGGCCTCGCTTCTCGGCTCCCATTGTCCGGCTCGCTATCCCCGGATCCAGCGAAGATAGAGATAGACAATGGCCCCGCTCCACAGCAGGCTGTCCAGGCGGTCCAGGGCCCCTCCGTGGCCGGGGAAGAGGTTCCCGGAGTCCTTCACGCCCGCCTGGCGTTTGAGCACGGAGATGGAGAGATCCCCCAGGGTGCCCAGGCTGCCGATCAGCAGCCCCAGCAGGGCGCCCGCCCCGGCCCCAGCGCCCAACAGGACGCCCAGGAGGGCGCCGGCCAGCAGGCCGGCGGCGCAGCCCCCGAGGAAGCCCTCCCACGTCTTGCCGGGGCTCAGGCGAGGGGCCAGTTTCCGGCGACCCCAGCGGGAGCCGATGGCATAGGCGCCGGTGTCGGCGGCCCAGGTGACCAGGAGGGCGAAGGCGGTCCACCCGCGGCCCTCCGGGTCGGGCAGGTTGCGGATCCAGATGAACGAGCGGCCCAGCCAGCCCAGGTAAAGCCCGCCGGCGGCGGTGAAAGCCCAGTCGGCGAGGGGATGAGAGGAGCGCCGGAGCCACCAGAACCAGACCAGGGTCAGGGGGGGCATCAGGGTCAGGGCCAGTTCGGCCGGCCGGGCGCTCTGGGGTGGGTGGATGGCATCGGCCAGGAAAGCCAGGATCATCGCCCCCATCCAGATCGGGGAGGGGGAGAAGCCGATGCGCCGGACCAGTTGGGCGTACTCCCAGGCAGCCAGGAGCAACACCAGGGCTACGGTTCCGGCCCAGGGCCACCCGCCCAGGTGGATCAGGGCGGCGAGGAGGGGGATGGCGACGATGGCGACCAGGAGGCGCTGGCGCAACACGGTTCCCGGTTACCGCGGGGGGGCCAGTTGTTCGCTGATCTGCCCGAAGCGGCGCTCGCGTCGGCTGTAGGCCTCGATGGCCTTCAGCAGTTCTTCCCGATCGAAGTCGGGCCAGTAGACCGGGGTGACGTAGAACTCGGCATAGGCGGCCTGCCACAGCAGGAAGTTGCTTAGCCGCAGCTCCCCGCTGGTGCGGATGATCAGGTCCGGGTCCGGAAGGCCGGCGGTGTAAAGGTAACGGGAGATCACGTCTTCGTTCACCGCCTCGGGGGGGATGCCGTCGGCGATGATGCGCCGCACGGCCTCGACGATCTCCTGGCGGCCACCGTAGTTGAAGGCCACGCAAAGGATAAGACGGGAGTTCCCCTGGGTGCGCTCCACCGCCAGCCGGATCTTCTGTTGGAGGCGCTCGGGGACTCCGTGGAGGCTACCCAGGTGGCGGATCTGCACCCCATTGCGGTCCAGGTCGTCCAGTTCCCGGTCGATCATCTGCTCCAGCAGGCTGAAGAGGCCGTGGATCTCCTCCAGGGGGCGGCGCCAGTTCTCAGTGGAGAAGGCGTAGATGGTGAGGATCTTCACCCCCAGTTCGGCGCAGGCCTCGATCACCCGGCGCAAGTTCTCCGTCCCCGCCCGATGGCCGGCCAGGCGGGGCAGCCCCCGGGCCTTCGCCCATCGGCCGTTGCCGTCCATGATAATGGCGATGTGGGTAGGGATCCGCAACGTGGTCTCGGTTCGCTGGCCGTTCTGCTGCCTCACGGGCGGCTCCTTTCCGCCTGCGCTGGGGCGTGGGGCTTCCGCATAAGGCCGCCTCACCCCCGGACCCTCAGAACGACATGATCTCCCGCTCCTTGGCCTGGGCCACCTTCTCGGCCTCCTCGATGTAGCGGTCGGTCAGGCGCTGGACCTCCTCGCGGGCCTCCTCCAGTTCATCGTCAGACATCTCCTTGTTTTTGTGGCGGGAGCGCAGTTCCTCCAGGGTGTCCCGGCGGATGTTGCGGATGGCGATGCGGGTTTCCTCCAGGCGCTTGTGCACCAGCCGGACCAGTTCCTGGCGGCGCTGTTCGGTGAGTTTGGGCAGGACCAGGCGGATGATGCGGCCGTCGTTGCTGGGCGTGAGGCCCAGGTCGGATTTCAGGAGGGCCCGCTCGATCTCGGGGAGGGCCTTGGGATCATAAGGCTGGATGGTCAGCAGGTTGGGCTCAGGGGCCCGGATGATGGCCAGTTGCTCCAGGGGGACCTGGGTCCCGTAATACTCCACCGGGATGCGCTCCACCAGGGCCGGGGAGGCCCGCCCGGTCCGGATCCCTTTCAGTTCGTCCTCGAGGACCCGGATGGCCTTGCGCATGCGCTCCTCGGCGTCGCGGAAGACCTGTTTCGGTATCATGGCGGCCGCTCACCTCCAGCCGGGATCCGTGCCGTTCGATTTAACCGTCGATGAGGGTTCCCACCGGCTCCCCCCGCACCGCCCGCTCCAGGCTGTCGGGCTGCCAGAGATCCAAGACGATGATCGGAAGGTTGTGATCCATGCACAGGGAGAGGGCGGTGCTGTCGAGGACCTTCACCCGCAGGTTCAGGGCTTCTATATAGGATAGTTTATCAAACTTGCGGGCGTTGGGGTTGACCTGGGGGTCGTCGTCGTAGACCCCATCGACCTTGGTGGCTTTGATGAGGACCTCGGCGTGGATCTCCATGGCGCGGAGGGCGGCGGCCGTGTCGGTGGTGAAGTAGGGGTTGCCGGTCCCCGCCCCCAGGATCACCACCCGCCCCTTCTCGAGGTGGCGGATGGCCCGCAGCCGGATATAGGGCTCGGCGATGGCCCGCATCTCGATGGCTGTTTGGACGCGGGTGGGGACCCCCAGGCGCTCCAGGGCGTCGCGCAGGGCCAGGGCGTTCATCACCGTGGCCAGCATGCCCATCTGGTCGGCGGTGGCCCGGTCCATGCGGTGGGCGAGGCCGTCGCGGCCCCGCCACAGGTTCCCTGCCCCGATGACGATGGCGATCTCCACCCCCATCTCTTTGACCGCCTTGATCCGCGCGGCCAGGGCGGCGGCCCGCTCCGGGCTGATCCCGAACCCGCCGGGCCCGGCCAGCGCCTCCCCGCCCAACTTGAGCAGGATCCGTCGGTATTTCGGTCCGGACATCGGCTGCTCCTTCCGGAATCCAGGATCGAGCGTCGCCCGGCATAAAGAAGGCCGGGCCCGCGGCCCGGCCTTCGCGCCTCGGCCTAGGAGACCGTTTCCCCGAGTTCGTAGCGGGCGAAGCGACGGACCACGATGTTCTCCCCCACCTTGGCGATGACCTCCATGATCAACTGGCCCACAGTGCGGCTTTCGTCCTTGATGAAAGGCTGCTCCAGGAGACAAACCTCCTGGATGAAACGGGCCAGGCGGTTCTCAGCGATCTTCTCAGCGATGGAAGGAGGCTTGCCCTCGTGAAGGGCCTCCTTCAGGTAGATCTGGCGCTCGCGCTCCAGCACCTCCGCCGGGATGTCCTCCCGCCGGATGTAGCGAGGATTGGCCGCGGCGATCTGGAGGAGGAGGTCATGGGCCAGTTGCTGGAACTCGGACGTGCGGGCGACGAAGTCGGTCTCGCAGTTGAGTTCCAGCAACACCCCCACCCGGTTGCCCGGATGCACATAGGCCACTACCAACCCCTCCCGGGCGGTCCGCTCCAGTTTGCGGGCGGCCCGGGCCAGGCCCTTCTCCCGCAGGTAATCGATGGCCTTCTCGAAATCCCCGCCTGTCTCCTCCAGGGCCTTGCGGCAGTCCAGGACCCCGGCCCCTGTCATCTCCCGCAGGCGCTTGACCATGTCCACCGTGATGTTCAAGGCGCTTCCCTCCTCCATGCATGGATTGCTTTTGGGAAACCCGGCCCCAGGTCACGCCGGCTCCTCGAAGACCTCCTCGCCTTCCTCCTCCTCGACGGCCTCGATCTCCTCCTCGGCCTCGAAGACGCGGCGCGGCTCCAGGACAGGCGTTACTTCCTCAGCCTCCTCCTCCTCGGGGGCGACGGCCACGCCCATCTTCTCCCGCAACTGAAGGCCCTCCAGGACGGCGTCGGCCATCAGGCGGGTGACCAGTTTGATGGAGCGGATGGCGTCGTCGTTGGCCGGGATGATGTAGTCGATGGGATCCGGGTCGCAGTTGGTGTCCACCATGGCGATGACCGGGATGCCCACGGCGTTGGCCTCGCGGATGGCCGTCGCCTCCCGCATGGTGTCCACCACGAAGAGCAGATCCGGGAGGCGTTTGAGGGGGCGGAGGCCCTCAAATTTGAGGCGCATCTTCTCATATTTGCGCCGCACCCGCATGGCCTCCTTTTTCGGCATAGCGTCCAGGCCCCCGTTCCGGATCATCTCGTCCAACTGGATGTAATAACGGATGCGCTCTCGGATGGTCCGCCAGTTGGTCAGGGTGCCGCCGAGCCAGCGATAGTTCACGTAAGGCATCTGGCAGCGCTGGGCTTCGGCGGCGATGGTCTCCTGGGCCTGGCGCTTGGTGCCCACGAAGAGCAACACGCCTCCCTGGGCGACCCGATCGCGGACCAGGGCATAGG
Organism: Thermoflexus sp.; assembly: GCF_040289485.1. GTDB lineage: Bacteria > Chloroflexota > Anaerolineae > Thermoflexales > Thermoflexaceae > Thermoflexus. The sequence continues at coordinate 10,425 of NZ_PSLG01000052.1, read as the reverse complement.
TGCTCTCGAGGGCGCGGATGGTCTGCTGGAGGTCAATGATGTGGACGCCGTTGCGCTCGGTGAAGATATAAGGCTTCATCTTGGGGTGCCATCGGTTGGTCTTGTGGCCGAAGTGCACCCCCGCTTCCAGCAACTCCTTCATCGTCACCAAGGGCATGGCTTCCTCCTCGATTGCGTTTTCGTCCGCCACCCCTTCCTCCCGCCGGGAGCCGGCCCGATGGCGCCGGCACGCCCCGCGCGGTCCAGGGTGTGTGGGATGGGGCACCAGTGGGCCAGTATACCATAGGGAGCGGGAAGCCGCCAGACTGGCCTTCAGCCTTGCCCCCCGCGCAGGAGGAAGAGGGTCAGGCTGAGGGCCCCCAGGAGCCCGCAGTAGAGGGCGAAGGGGCGTAAGGAGCGGCGGCGGACCAGCCGCATCAGGCTCCAGATGGCCAGGTATCCGGAGAGGGCAGCGGCGGCGAACCCGATCAGGACGGGCTCCAGGGCCTCGGGCGGGAAGCCAGCGACGCCCAGGTCCCGCAGCGCCACCCCGCCCGCCCCAAGGAGGGCCGGCAGGCTCATCAGGAAACTGAAGCGCGCCGCCTCCGGCCGGGCGAGCCCCAGGGCCAGGCCCGCCGCGATAGTGGCCCCGGACCGGGAGATGCCGGGCAGCAGGCTCAGGGCCTGGGCGAGGCCGATCGTGAGGGCATCCCGCGCGGTGAGGCGGTCCAAGCCCCGCTCCTGCCGTCCCATCCCCTCGCCGGCCCATAGCAGCGCCGCCGTCCCGAACAGCAGGGCCGCCACCGTGGGCGGCTGGAGGAACACGGCTTCCACCCAATGTTTCAGGGGCAGGCCCAGGACGGCCGCCGGGAGGGTCGCCAGGAGCACCCAGCCGCCCAGCCGACCGCCGGACGTGGTGAGGGGAGAGCCCCGGCGCAGGCCGGCCCATCCGTCGCGCAGGATCTCCCAGAGGTCCCCTCGGAAGTAAATCAGCACCGGGACCAGCGTGCCCCAGTGCACCAGCACGTCGAAGGGGAAGGCCAGCCGGTCGTCGATCCGCCACCCCAGCCACCAGGGGACCAGAACCAGATGGGCCGAGCTGCTGACGGGCAGATACTCGGTGAGCCCCTGGACCACGCCCAGCACCAGTGCCTGGAACCACGTCATGGAGCGGACCTCCGCGGTGAGATGGATCGAGGGACACTGCTTAAGACCTGCTCGTAGACAGCGGCCGTTTGCCGGGCGGCCTCGGACCAGCGGAACCGGGTGGCCCGTCGCAGGCCGGCGTCCCGCAGACGAGCCTGCAGGGCCCCGTCCGACAGGACGGCCTCGAGGGCTGCTGCCCAGGCCTCCGGCGCCTGGGGCGGGACCCGAAGCCCTGCCTCGCCGACGATCTCCGGCAGCGCGGCGGCGTCGGCCACTACCACCGGCGTCCCGCAGGCCATCGCCTCCAACGGCGGCAGGCCGAAGCCCTCATACAGCGAGGGGAAGGCGAACAGGGCCGCCGCCGAATACAAGGCGGGAAGGTCCGCCTCCGGCACGTAACCCAGGAAGCGCACCCGGCCCTCCAACCCCAGGGCCCGCAGGGCACGGAAGGTGCCCTCGGTCCGCCAGCCGATCTTCCCGGCGATCACCAGGCCCAGGTCCGGCCAGCGCGCCAGCAGCGCCCGGTAGGCCGCGAACAGGGTGGGCAGGTTCTTCCGCGGCTCGATGGTGCCCACATAGAGGATGAAGGTCTGGGGCAAGTGATACCGATACCGGACAGCGGCCACGGCCTCCGGCGGGGCCGGGCGGAACCGCTCGTGGACCCCCTCGTGGATCACCACCACCCGTTCCTCCGGGACCCGATACCAGCGGAGCAGGTCGCGGCGGGTGCATTCGGAGACGGCGATGATCCGATCGGCCCGGCGCAGGAAGCGCGGCATCATCCATGTCAGGAACCAGCGGTTGAGGGGCATGTGGGTCTCGGGATACAGCCGGAAGATCAGGTCGTGCAGGGTGAACACCGAGGGGATGGCCCGCAGGGGCGGAAGGAGGTGGTCGGTGGCGTGGAAGAGGGCAGCAGGTCCGATGACGGCGTCCATCGGCCGTCGCAGGAGATCGGCCAGCAGCACGCTCAGCCGCCAGGGCTTGGCCCGGAGCCGGGTGGATCGGGCCGGCAGCCGGTCGAGGGGCGGGAAGCGGTCCGCCCGGGGGGCGTCGTGGTAGAAAACCGCCAGCCGCCCGGGGAGCAGGGGGATCAGCGCTGCCACCAGTTCCGCGGCGTAGCGCCCCAGGCCGGCTCGGTGGTGCACCGCCGCCGAGACGTCCACGACGATCGGATCCACCCTCACCCCTCCTGGCCCTCCTGGAGCAGGGCGTTAATGCGGGCGACGATCAAGTCCAGGGCCACGGTGTTGAAGCCCCCCTCCGGGAGGATGATGTCGGCGTAGCGTTTGCTGGGCTCGACGAACTCCAGGTGCATGGGGCGCACTGTGGTGAGGTATTGATGGATCACCGACTCCAAGGTGCGCCCCCGCTCCCTCAGGTCCCGCTGGAGGCGACGGATGAAGCGGATGTCCGGGTCGGCGTCCACATAGATCTGGATGTCGAAGAGGTCCCGCAGGGCTTTCTCGGCGAAGACCAGGATGCCCTCCACCAGGATCACCGGCTTGGGCTCCACTCGCCGGGTGTGAGGGATGCGGGTGTAGGTGGTGAAATCGTAGATGGGGACCTCCACGGGACGGCCGGCCAGGAGGTCCTGGAGGTGCCGGATCAACCACTCGGTGTCCAGGCTGTCGGGGTGGTCGTAGTTCACCCGGACCCGCTCCTCCATAGGCAGATGGCTCTGGTCCTTGTAGTAACTGTCGTGCTGGATGTAGGCGATGTGCTCCGGGCCGATGCGCCGGACGATGGCCTCGGCCACCGTGGCTTTGCCGGACCCGGTCCCACCGGCGATCCCGATCCCGATCGGACGCTTGCCCATCGCCTCCCCCAGAGGGTCCGTTCGCACGCGGCAGCGGTCATCCGGCCGCGTCGGGGGCAGGGAGGATGTTCTGGAGGGCCTCCAGAAGGTCGCGCGGGAGGGGGTTCTGCCGGCCTTCCTTGCGCAACCACTCCTTCAATTTGCGGGCGTGGACCACCGGGATGCGGCTGCCCTCGATGTCCAGCCGGGCCTCCGGGTGGGTGAAGACGATCAACGGGCGGACGGGGATCTCCTTCCCGTCCAGACGGCGGGCGAGGTAGCGGCGCATGGCCTCGGCCTCCAGAAGGGCCTCGCGGGTCGGGTTCCCTAGGGTGTCCTGGGCCATCCACCGCAGGAGGCGCTGGAGGGGGTTCAGGGGCTGGGACCAGCGGTCGTTCCGGCAGCGGATCTCCCCGCGCTGCCATTTGACGACGAAGGTCCGCACCCCATCGGGGCCCACCAGCACATGGGCGGCCGGCAGGACGTAGTGATAGAGGGTGTAGCGATCGTCCAGGCCTTTCAGGGCCTGGGTGAGGGCTGCCTCCGGTCGGTCCGGCCGGACGAAGCGGTGGATGTAGTAGATCCCGATCTGGGTGAGGCTGAAGCCGATGAAGAAGGCGGCCACCGGGAGGACAGACAGCTGTGGGTAAAGGAGCGAGGTCACCAGGCCCAGGATCAGGACGATGTAGCCGATGGGGAAGGCCCAATTGCCGATGGCCGCCCGTCGGCGCATGTAGGGCTCGTTGCGCACCACCTTCATGTCTGCCGCTTCACCTCCCGCCCAGGTTGGCCCTCAGGGGGCGCGTCCCTCCGCGGTGGATCCAGTCAGGCGCGCGTACTCCTCGGGGCTCAGGAACCGGCCGCCCTCGAGGGTCCGGGCCACGATGCGGTAGGCGGCGTCCAGATGGACCTCGGCCCGCATCAGCCGGAAGCATCGGTCGTCCATGATCTCCTTGATCAAGACGTAGCCGGACCCGTCCTCCTCGGGGTTCAGGTCGTAGCGCCGGTCGGCCCGCACGGCCAGCGGGGCGCCGCAGTGGGCGCACTGGACATAGAGCCAGATGGCGTCTGGGTCGCGGCCGCGGCCCTCGCCCCCGCCCAGCAACTCCCGGATCCGCCGCCAGATCATCGCCCGCCTCGCTCTCCAGGTCTCTCAGGGAGCCGCACGCCCTTCTTCGGATCGGATTGTGGCGGCTTCGTGACCTTCTGTCAACCGCCCGAGGCGATGGGAGAGGCCTCAGGCCCCGGGATGCGGCCGCCCTGGGGATCTGGGGCGAGCGCCGGTGATGCCTTTCCGGCAGGGCGAGGCCTGCCCCGTCGCCGGGCCCTTCCGCTTGTGTTAAACTGTGAAGCGCCCTGGGCCCTTCGGCCGAACCACGCCTCCGGGAGGCCCGCGATGCCGGAGCGGATCAACTTGTGGAACATGCCGGGGTGGGCGCAGCCCCTCGTTTATCTTGTCCACGCCGTGTGTCTTCTCATCTTCCTGGCCGTCCTCTACCGTCGCCTTCACCTCTGGTGGGCGGTCGGCCGCCCCGAGGTCCGTTGGGATCACCTTCCGCAGCGCCTTGGGCGGACCCTCCTCTACGTCCTGGGCCAGCGCAAGGTCATCCGGGAGCCGACGGGGGGCCTCGCCCACGCCTCCTTGTTTTGGGGCTTCGTGATCTTCTTCATCGGGACCACCCTGGCCTTCATCGACGCAGACTTGTTTAAGTTCCTGCGAGGGGAGATCTATCTGGTTTACGAGTTCGTCCTGGACCTCTTCACGCTGCTGTCCCTCCTCGGCATGGGGGTGCTGGCCTGGAGGCGCTATGCCGCGCGCCCGCCCCAGTTGAGTTACGGACGGCGTTTCGACCTGGCCATGGCCTGGCTGGCTGTCCTCATCGTCACCGGCTGGATGCTGGAGTCCTTCCGCCTGGCGGTCCAGCGCCCTCCCTGGGGTTGGGCCTCTTTTATGGGTTGGATCCTGGCCCAGGCCTGGATCGCCATGAGGTTCGGGGAGGGGATCCTGCGGCCGATCCACCAGGCCACCTGGGCTTTCCACGCGGCCCTGGCCGGGCTGACGTATCTTTTCATCCCCGTCGGCTTCCTGGTCCACATCATCTCCTCCACGCTCAACGTGTTCTTCGCCCGCCTGGATCGACCCAACGGGGCCCTGGCGCCGATCCCAGATCTGGAGACGGCGGAGCGCCTGGGGATCGGCACGCTGCGGGACCTGACCTGGGTCCAGTTGCTGAACGGCGAGGCGTGCACGGAGTGTGGGCGCTGCCAGGCCGCCTGTCCCGCCTACGCCGCGGGGACCCCCCTGAGCCCCAAGCAGGTGGTGCTGGATGTCCGGAACACCCTCCACGCCCTGGCCCCGCCCACCCTGAACCCCTTCGCGCCGCTCCAGATCCGAGACGACGCGGTGGCGCTGGTCGGCGCGGTCACGCCGAAGGAGGCCATCTGGGCCTGCACCACCTGTTACGCCTGCGTCGCCGAGTGCCCGGTCCTGATCGAGCATGTGGACCTGATCGTCGGGATGCGGCGCTATCTCACCCTGATGGAGGGGGACGTCCCGGCCGCCCTCTCCAACACCTTTCGCAACACCGAGCGGGCCGGCAACCCGTGGGGACAACGGGGCTCCCGGATGGCGTGGGCGCAGGGGCTGTCGGTGCCGGTGATGGCGGAGAAGGGAGAGGCGGAGGTGCTGTTCTGGGTCGGGTGCGCTGGGGCCTTCGATCCAGCGGGCCAGCGGACGGCGCGGGCGATCGTCCGGCTGCTGCAGGCCGCGGGGGTGGATTTCGCCGTGCTGGGGGAGGAGGAGACGTGCACGGCGGAGTGGGCCCGGCGGGCTGGCCATGAGGCCATGTATGTGGCGGCCACCGAGGCCATCCTGGAAACCATGCGCGCGTATCGGTTCCGCCTGCTGCTGACGATGTGCCCGCATTGCTACAACACCTTCAAGAACGAATACCCGCAATTCGGAGGGCGGTTTGAGGTGGCCCACCACACGGAGTTCCTGGCCCGCCTGCTGGCCGAGGGCCGGCTGCGGCCGCGGCGGGATCTGGGCCGGCGGGTCACGTTCCACGATTCGTGCTACCTGGGCCGCTACAACGGCGTCTTTGAGGCGCCCCGCGCCGTGCTGGCCCGGAGCGGCGCGCGGCTGGTGGAGATGGGCCGGAGCCGGGAGCGGGGGTTCTGCTGCGGCGCGGGCGGCGCCCAGGTGTGGATGGACACCCCCCAGGCGCGGCCGGTCCACCTGCAGCGGCTGGAGGAAGCGATGGGTCTGAACCCGGAGGCGGTGGCCGTGGCCTGCCCCTTCTGCAACCTGATGCTGACCTCGGCGGCCCAGACGAAAGGGGTCGCAGAGCGCCTCCCCGTGCGGGATGTCGCCGAGTTCCTGGCCGAGGCGCTGGAGTGAGCCGGTCCGGAAGGCGGGATCCTCTGGGCGGTGATGTTTCCTAGAGCCCCGAGGGGATGGAGAGCGGTCCGCAGGCCCTGATCCAGCGCTTGTGCACCACCCGGGCGGATCTGCGGTGGGCCGTCGCCCAGGCCCCAGCGGAGCGGGAGGCACGGCGGGCCCCGCCGGCCCCGGGGGACGGGTCGGTCCGTCGCCATGGGTATTCGCTTTGGTTCTACGAGCAGGCCATCGCGCTGCCGCAGATGCAGTATGTTCTGGGCCGCCGGGGCTCCCTCCGTCCCCCGGAGGTTCCCGATGAGGAGGCCGCCTGGCCCCGCGAGGTCCCCGCGACGGCCTGGCTGGAGCGCCTGGGGCGTGTCCGGGCGGAGGCCCTCCGGCGGGTGGAGGGCGCGCCGGCCGAGGCCTGGTTCCAGCCGGTGGCCGGGACAGTCTGGGGGACCCGCTCCTTGGCCTGGATCGTCGCCAAGACCGTTCAGCACACCGATGAGCACCCATGATCACCATCCTGCAGATCGCTCTCTTTTGGGATCTGGCGGCGGCGTTCGAGCCGCCCTGGGATCCGGAGCCGTAACGGGAGGGTGGAGGACAGGGGCCCCTTGAAATCTGCCTGTCCTCTGCGTTAAAATGAAATACGGAATCGAACGCTCTCCACGTCTCCCGGCCCATCGCCCGGTGGCACCCGGCATCGAGGAGGCGCCAGCGCCCCGGGGCGGGCGGGGATCGCCGTCGGGGGCCTAAGGGACCGGAGGTACCTTTCCAGCGCAGGAGGCCGGGATGCCGGACAGGCTTCAGCGCCTGCATGAAGCCCTTCAGACCCACGTTCGCCCGGCGACCTTTCCGGTGGCCATTCGCATGATCGCCCCGGGGGAGCCGTGGCCGGAGAAGACCCGCTTTCCCCGGCGGGATTTCGGTCAGCAGATCGCCATCTGTCAAGGTTTCGCCATCGCCCGTCATTACGGCTGGATCATCGGGATGCGAGGGGAAGACCTCTCATGTCCCCTCGCCAAAGTCGTGTGGGGGTTCGAGCCCCTCCTGGATTATTACCTCAACGGGATGACGTGCGCCGGGATGTATACGGAGACCCCGGCGGCGGGGGCGGTGAGCGAGGCCCAGGTAGACAAATGGGATTACCGGCAGTGGGAAGGCGTGGTGGTCGCCCCCCTCCATCGCACCGCTTTCGAGCCCCACGTCGTCCTCATCTACGGCAACTCCGCCCAGGTGATGCGGCTGGTGGTGGCCCGCCTCTGGAAGACCGGCGGCCGGCTGACCTCCTCCTTCTCCGGACGCATCGACTGCGCCGACGCGGTGATCACCACCATGAAGACCGACGAATGCCAGGTGATCCTGCCCTGCTACGGCGACCGGGTCTTCGGGCAGGCCCAGGACGACGAGATGGCCTTCACCATCCCGGCCAGCAAGATCGAGTGGATCATCGAGGGGCTGGAGGGCACCCACAAAGGCGGCATCCGCTACCCCATCCCTAAGTTCCTTCGCTACACCGGCATCTACCCGGACCACTACATGGAACTGGAGCGCCAGTGGGCGGAGCAACGACGCGCGCCCGCCGAGGGCGATGGATGAGAAAGGATCCTCTTCCCAGGAGGCGGCAATGGCGGTTGAGGTGAAAGAATACCTCCCGATCACCCTGCGCCACGAGGACCTCGGGCTCTCCGACGAGACCGTGCTGCGGATGTATTACCATCTCCTTTTGTCCCGGCGTCTGGACGAGCGCTGCTGGGTGCTGCAGCGCCAGGGCCGGGTCCCCTTCCATATCTCCGGGATCGCCCACGAAGGGATCGGCGTGGGGGCGGCCTACGCCCTGCGCAAGGGGTTCGACATCGTGCATCCCTACTACCGGGACCTCGCCCTCTCCATCGCCCTGGGGATGAAGCCGGTGGAGTTCATGCTGGCCCTCTATGGGAAGAAGGGCGATCCCCACAGCGCCGCCCGGCAGATGCCCTCCCACTTCAGCCTCCGCCGGTTGAACATCGTCTCCGGCTCCAGCCCCGTCGCCACCCAGGTCCCCCAGGCCGCCGGCATCGCCTTCGCCGAGGTCCTCAAGCAGAAGCTCCGCGACGCCCTGGAGGCCGCCGGCTTCCGCGTCAGCCGGGAGATGCGGGTGGTTCTCACCTCGATGGGCGAGGGGAGCACCAGCGAGGGTGATTTCCACGAGGCCCTGAACTGGGCCGGCCTTTATAAGCTCCCCCTGGTGGTCCTGGTCCACAACAACCAGTATGCCATCTCCGTCCCGGTCTGGAAGCAGATGGCGGTGCAGCGGGTGGCCGACCGGGCGGCCGCCTACGGGATCCGCGGCGCCGTCTGTGACGGCGGCAACGTCCTGGAGGTCTACCAGGTAGTGAAGGAAGCCGTGGAGCGGGCCCGGGCGGGGGAGGGGCCCACCCTGGTCGAGGCGGTGACCTATCGCTGGACGCCCCACTCCTCCGACGACGACGACCGGACGTATCGGACCCGGGAGGAGGTGGAGCAGGGCAAACTCCGGGATCCCCTCCCCCGGCTCCGGGATTACCTCTACCGGCGGAACCTGCTGACCTCGCAGCAGGAGAACGAACTGGAAGAGCGGGTGCGGGCCGAGGTGGACGAGGCCCAGCGCCTGGCGGAGGAGGCGCCTTACCCGGCTCCTGAGGAGGCCCTCGCCCCGGTCTTCGCCGATGAGGACCGCTCCGGGTGGTGGGGGGAATAGGACTCCCTCGGCGGGGTCTCCCTGAGCCCACGTTAGGGAGGAATACAGATGCCGGAGAAGACGTTGATCGAGGCGATCCGCGAGGCGATCGATGAGGAGATGGCCCGGGACCCCCGGGTGTTCGTGGTGGGGGAGGACGTGGGGCCCCGGGGCGGGGTGTTCCGGGCGACGATGGGGCTGTGGCACAAATATGGGGAGTGGCGGGTGATCGACTCCCCCCTGGCGGAACTCTCCATCGTGGCCATCGGGATCGGGGCAGCCCTCAACGGCTTCCGGCCCATCTGCGAGATCCAATTCGCCGATTTCATCCACCCGGCCTTCAACCAGATCGTCAACGAGGCCGCCCGTTTCTTCTACCGCTCCGGCGGCGTCTACAACGTGCCCATGGTGATCCGCGCCCCCTACGGCGGCGGGATCAGCGGCGGCCTCTATCACAGTCAGAGCGTCGAGGCTTTCTTCGCCCACGTGCCCGGCCTGAAGGTGGTCATCCCCTCCAACCCCTACGACGCCAAGGGGCTGCTCAAGGCCGCCATCCGGGATCCCAACCCCGTCCTCTTCTTCGAGCCCAAGAAGGGCTACCGCCTGATCAAAGGGGAGGTCCCCGACGGCGATTACACCGTCCCCATCGGGCCGGCGAAGGTCACGCGGGAGGGGAGCGACCTCACCGTCTTCGCCTACGGGATGATGCACTATTACGCCCTGCAGGCGGCGGAGATGGTGGCCCGGGAGGGGATCGACGTGGAGGTGGTGGACTTGTGCACCCTAGCTCCGGTGGACCGCCAGACCATCCTGAACTCGGTGAAGAAGACGGGCAAGGCCCTCATCGTTTACGAGGACAACCTGACCCTGGGCTATGGGGCCGAGGTGGCGGCCATCCTGGCCGAGGAGGGCTTCGAATACCTGGACGGGCCGGTGATGCGGCTGGCGGGCCCGGATGTGCCGGGGGTGCCCTTCAGCCCGCCGATGCAGGACTTCTTCATGCCCAACCCCCACAAGATCGCCGAGGCCATCCGCCGGCTGGCGCGATATTGACGGGATGGCCTTCCACCCTTGGCCGAATCTGAGAGGAGGGATCCGCGGATGCCGACCCAGGTGATCATGCCCCAACTGGGCGAGAGCGTCGTTGAGGGGAAGATCGTCCGCTGGCTGAAGCGGGAAGGGGAGGCCGTCCGGCAGTTCGAGCCCTTGTTAGAGGTCGAGACGGAGAAGGTGACGACGGAGGTGACGGCGCCGGCCGATGGGGTGCTGCTGAAAGTTTACTTCCCGGAGGGAACCACTGTCCGGGCGGGGACGCTCATCGCCATGATCGGCCGGCCCGGGGAGCCGGTCCCTGAGCGGCCCTACCGGGTGGGCCACGGCGGCGAGATCGAACCCCTTGAGGCGGCGCCGGCGGCCGTCCCA
>NZ_PSLG01000051.1:0-15670 GCF_040289485.1 Thermoflexus sp. | reverse complement strand
CCGAAGCCCAACGCCGCCACTACGAGGAGTTCGTCGCCTTCCGGGCCGAGGCCGAGCGCCGCTTCGCCGCCCTCCAAGAAGAAGTCGCCGCCGCCCGCGCCGAGGCCGACCGCCGCTTCGCCGAACTGGCCGAAGCCCAACGCCGCCACTACGAGGAGTTCGAGACCTTCCGGGCTGAGGTCGACCGTCGCTTCGCTCAACTCATCGAAGCCCATCAATATTTGCTGGAGCGGGTGAACCGCCTGGATCGACGGGCGGAGCAGCACGCCCAGGACCTGGGGCGGCTGAAGAAGTTCTATACGGAGACCCGCTATCGAGAGCGGGCCGCCACGCTCTTCCGGCCCCTCCTCCGTCGCGCCCGGGCCGTCCCCGACGCCCAGATCGAGGAGTCCCTGGAGGAGGCGGTCGCCGCCGGCCGCATCACCCCCGAGGAGGCCGACGATGCCGCCCGCCTGGACCTGGTGGTGGAGGGCTTCCACCGCCGTGAGGACCGCCGCCTCTACCTGGCCGTGGAGATCTCCTGGCTGGGGACGCCGGAGGACGTCGGGCGGGCCCTCCAACGGGCGGAGATCCTGACGCGAGCCCTGAACACCGAGGTGTGGCCCGCCGTCGCCGCCGATCGGCTGACCTGGGCGGCCCGCCGGATGGCCCGCGCGCTGCAGGTGTGGTGGGTCCATGACCATCGGATCTATCCCCCGGGGGAGATCCCGGAGCCAGAAGAGAAGCCGGAAGAAGAAACGGAGCAGCCGTGAAGCGCCGGAAGGATCCCACAGGCGCCCCTTCGAATCCAACCCCGGCGGGCCCCCCCGTGCCCGAACGGGCGGTCTCCCCGTATCGGCGGCCGGAGGAGCAGGCGGTGGAGATGGCCCTGCGGCCGCAGCGGCTGGAGGAGTTCATCGGCCAGGACCGGGTGAAGGAGAACCTGCGCATCCTGATCGAGGCGGCCCGGGCCCGCGGCGAGCCGCTGGACCACTTGCTGTTCTACGGCCCCCCTGGCCTCGGCAAGACCACCCTGGCCATCGTCATCGCCAACGAGATGGGGGTGCCCATCCGCATCACCTCGGGCCCGGCCATCGAGCGGGCCGGGGACCTGGCCGCCATCCTCACCAACCTGCGGGCCGGCGAGATCCTGTTCATCGATGAGATCCATCGGCTCCCGCGGGCGGTGGAGGAGATCCTCTACCCCGCCATGGAGGACTTCGCCCTGGACATCGTCATCGGGAAGGGGCCGGCCGCCCGCAGCATCCGCCTGAGCCTCCCCCGCTTCACGGTGATCGGCGCCACCACTCGCCTGGCCCTGCTCACCGCCCCCCTCCGGGCCCGCTTCGGCGCGGTCTTCCGCCTGGATTTCTACGACCAGGCGGCGATGGAGACCATCGTCCGACGCGCCGCCCAGGTCCTGGGGGTGGAGATCGATGCCGAGGGGGTGCGGGAGATCGCCCGGCGGGCCCGCGGGACCCCCCGCGTGGCGGTGCGCTTGCTCCGCCGGGTCCGGGATTACGCCCAGGTTCGCGCCGACGGGGTCATCACCGCCACGGTGGCCGCTGAGGCCCTGCGGCTGATGGATGTGGATCCCCTGGGGCTGGACGAACTGGACCGTCGGCTGATGCGCACCCTCGCCGAGAAGTTCGGCGGGGGGCCGGTGGGACTGGAGACCCTGGCCGCGGCCCTGGCCGAGGAGCCAGATACGATCATGGATGTGGTAGAACCGTATCTGCTCCAGTTGGGCTTCCTGGATCGGACGCCCCGCGGCCGGGTGCTCACCCGCCGCGCCTACGAGCATCTGGGCCTGCCCTACCCCAGCGAGGCCGGCCAGCCCCCGCTTCCCCTGGAGCCTGCCTGATGGGACGGATCATGGCCTTGGACCTCGGGGAGAAACGCATCGGGGTGGCCGTGAGCGACCCGAGCCACACCATCGCCCGCCCCCTCGCCATCCTCCCTCGGCACTCCCGCCGGGCCGTGGCGGAGGCCCTCGCCCGGCTGATCGCCGAACACGATGTGGAAGCGGTGGTCGTGGGCTTGCCCCGTAGCCTCTCTGGGGAGGAGGGGCCCCAGGCGTGGTGGGTCCGCCGGGAGGCGGAGGCCCTGGCCCGCCATCTCCCCGTCCCCATTGTCTTCTGGGACGAGCGGCTCTCCACCGCCACCGCCGCGGCCTATCGGGCCATGCGGGGACGCCGCCGGCATGAACCCCTCGACGCCGAGGCCGCCGCCGTCATCCTCCAGGATTACCTCGAGGCCCGGCGGTCCGCCGCCCCCCCTGGCCCTCCGGACTGAGCCTTCTGCCCCCTTTTCCACCAGGCGGCCCCCGTGGAAAATACACCCACAGCGGATCCGCATCCCCATCGGACGGCGAAGCGATGGCCCGACGGCAGCGTTCCCCCCGCCAGGCGGTCCGTTGGCTGATCGCCATCGGAGCGATCGTGTTCTTCTGCGGCGCCCTCGGCGGCGCCCTCCTCCCCCGTTGGGGGCGCGCCGGGGGAGACGGATCCACCCTCGGCGGCTCCCCAGAGACCTGGGCCCTGGGGCTGTATCTCCTCCTCCGCCGCGGGGACCTGGAACGGCCGGCCGGGGACGACCCTACGCCGATCGCTTTCGTCATCCGCCCCGGCCAATCGGTGATGGCGGTGGCCCAGGACCTGCAGGCGGCCGGCCTGATCCGGGACGCGGGGCTGTTCCGCGCCTATGTGCGCTATCGCGGGATGGACCGGGAGATCGAGGCGGGCGAATACACGCTGCGGAGGACCATGACCATCCCGGAGATCGCCGAGGCCCTCCGCTCCGGGCGGGCTGCCGAGTGGACGGTGCGGATCCGGGAGGGGCTGCGCATGGAGGAGGTGGCCGAGGCCGTCGCCGCCCAGACCCACCTCTCGGCCCAGGCCTTCCTGGACCTCGCCCGGGACGGAGGGCGATGGCGGGGCCGCTTCCCCTTCCTGGTGGAGCTCCCGCCAGGGGCCTCCCTGGAGGGCTATCTCTTCCCGGACACCTATCGCCTGGCCCGGGACGCCACGGCCGAGGAGATGATCCGGCGCATGCTGGAGAACTTTGGGCGCAAGGTCCCGCCCGAGAAGCAGGCCGCCGCCCGGGCCCGGGGCCTCACCCTCCACCAGGTCGTCACCCTGGCCTCCATCGTGGAGCGAGAGGCCGTCCTCCCCCAGGAGCGCCCGCTGATCGCCAGCGTTTACCTCAACCGGCTGGCCAGCGGGATGAAGCTGGACGCCGACCCCACGGTGCAATACGCCCTGGGCTACCAGCCGGATCAGAGGACCTGGTGGAAGAGCCCCCTCACCCTCGATGACCTCCAGGTGGACTCCCCGTATAACACCTACCGGTACCCCGGTCTACCCCCCGGCCCCATCGCCAACCCTAGCCTGGCCTCCATCGAAGCGGTGCTGAACCCGGCGTCGACGGACTATCTCTACTTCATGGCGGATTGTGAGAAGCGGGACGGCAGCCACTGGTTCGCCCGCACCCAGGAGGAGCACCTGCGGAACTTCCACCGTTGCCGGTGAGGTCCCCTGCTCCGCCTGCCCCGCAGTATAATTTAAGGAAAGGGGAGAAAGGCGGTGGCGGGATGGTGGGTGTGCAGAACCCCACGACCCTCGAGTTCCTTCTGGAGCAGATCCGCGACCCGTTGAGCCCCCAGGACCGGGCGCTGATCGAGCGGGCGTATGCCTTGGCGGAACAGGCCCACGGCCATCAGACACGGGCCTCAGGGGAGCCCTATCTTTACCATTGCTTGGCCGTGGCCGGCATCCTGGCCGAGCTCCGCCTGGACCCCCCCGTGATCGCCGCCGGGCTGCTCCACGACGTGGTGGAGGACACCGGGGTGACCCTGGAGGACATCCGCCGGGAGTTCGGGGAGGAGATCGCCCGGCTGGTGGATGGGGTGACCAAGTTGAAATACATCGACCGCCTCCGGGCCCAGCCCGAGGAAGGGGAGACACGGCGGACCGGGCGGGAGGAGCAGAGCGCGGAGAACATCCGAAAGATCTTCTTCGCCATGGTGGAGGACCCCCGGGTCGTGTTGATCAAACTGGCCGACCGCCTCCACAACATGCGCACCCTGGGCGCCCTCCCCCCCGAGAAGCAAAAGCGCATCGCCCGGGAGACCCTGGAGATCTACGCCCCGCTGGCCAACCGCCTGGGGATCTGGCAACTGAAGTGGGAGCTGGAGGATCTGGCCTTCCGCTATCTGGAGCCAGAGAAATACCGGGAGATCGCCCGCGCCATCGACGAGCGGCGGGCCGAGCGCGAGCGCCACATCCAGCAGATCGTCGAACGCATCAAGGCCCGCCTGGCCGAGGAGGGGATCCAGGCCGAGGTCACCGGCCGGGCCAAGCACATCTACAGCATCTACCGCAAGATGGTCCGCAAGGGGGTCCCCTTCGACCAGGTCTACGACGTGCGGGCCGTCCGCATCATCGTCCACACCATCCCTGAGTGCTACCAGGTCCTGGGCATCATTCACTCCATGTGGCGGCCCATCCCCAAGGAGTTCGACGACTACATCGCCAACCCCAAGGACAACTCCTACCGCAGCCTGCACACGGCGGTGATGCTGGAGGACGGTAAGACCCTGGAGGTGCAGATCCGCACCTGGGAGATGCACTGGGAGGCCGAATACGGCATCGCTGCCCACTGGATTTACAAGGAGCAGGTCTCCAAACGGGATCTGGCCTTCGAGAAGAAGGTGGCCTGGCTGCGCTCCCTGCTGGAGTGGCGAAACGAGGTCACCTCGGCCCGCGAGTTCGTCGAATCCCTGAAGACCGACGTCTTCGAGGACCGGATCTACGTCTTCACCCCCAAGGGCGATCCCATCGATCTCCCCCGCGGGAGCACCCCTGTTGACTTCGCCTACCACATCCACACCGAACTGGGCCACCGCTGCCGGGGGGCCCGGGTGAACGGGAAATGGGTCCCCCTGAACTACGTGCTCCAGATGGGCGACCAGGTGGAGATCATCCCGGCCAAGCAGGGCGGACCGAGTCGGGACTGGCTGGATCCGGCCAAGGGCTATGTGAAGACCTCGCGGGCCCGCCAGAAGATCCGCCAGTGGTTCAAGCAGCAGGGGCGCGCCGAGAACATCCGCCACGGCCGGGAGATCCTGGCCCAGGAGATCCGGCGCCTGGGCGTCCCCTTCTCCGTGGACGAGGCGGCGAAGCGGCTCCACGGTGAGTTCGGATACAAGGATCCGGAGGACCTACTGGCAGCCATCGGCTGGGGCGACGTCTCCCCCGAGCAACTGGCCCCCCGCCTGATCCGGATGGAGGAGGAGCGCCGCCAGGAGGAGCGCCGGGGGGGCGTCGAGCCCCCGCCGCTTGCAGAGCGCCCCGACGGCTCACGGCCGGTGTTGGTAGAGGACAACCCCCAGGGCCTGCTGATGCAACTGGCCCGCTGCTGCCGCCCGGTGCCCGGCGACGAGGTGATCGGTTACATCACCCGCAACCGCGGGATCACCATCCACCGTCGCGACTGCCCCAATATCCTCAACATCCGAACCCCTGAGCGCCTCATCGAGGTGCAGTTCCCCGCCGGGGAGAAGGGTTACCCGGTGGATGTGGAGATCACGGCCATCGATCGGGTGGGCCTGCTCCATGAGATCAGCGGCGTGCTCAAGGACGAGCAGATCAACATCGCCCACATCACCGTGGACACGCGTAACGGTTTCGCCATCTTCCAGGTCACCCTGGAGGTGCGCTCGGCGGCCCAGCTCCACCGGGCCCTGGCCCGCATCGAACAGATCCCCAACGTCCGGGAGGCCCGTCGACGCCGGTGAACGCCCCGGCGCGCCCGGCCATCCCCCTTCAGGGACGACAGCGCCCGAAACGATGGTCTCCACACCCCTGCCGATCCCAAGAGCGCGGAGCGCCTGGATCGCCTGGGCCGAGGGGGGCGGGCGCCTCCTCTGGGCTGTTGTCCTGGCCGCCTATCTGGGCTACGCCCTCCTCTTCGGCCTCTACGCGGCCGCCCTGATGCGTTTCCCCTTCGACTACGATCAGGGCGAGGGCTTCGAGTTGCTGGACGCGGTCTATTTCGCCCGAGGGGAATGGCCCTATCGGGACAACGAGGCTTACCCCTTCTACGCCTCGAACTATCCGCCCCTCTTCCACGTCCTGATGGTCCCCCTGGTGTGGGTTTTCGGCCCCCGCCTGGTCGCCGGGCGCCTGCTCTCGACCGCCGCCACCCTGGCCCTGGCCGCCGTCGTCGGCGGGGTGGTCTGGCGCTGGGGCCATCAGCGGGCCCTGGCGGCATGGGCCGGCCTCATGGTCCTGGCCTCCAATTACGTCTACCACATCGGCCCCCTCTCCCGCAGCCATATGACCATGGTCCTTTTCGAGACCCTGGCTGTCGCGATCCTGGCCCGGGAGGCGGGGTTTCCTCCTCGCCGGGCGCTGCTGGGGGGTGCCATCGCCCTCTCGGCCGCCGGGTGGACCAAACAGCACGCTGTGGTCACGACGGCGGCGGTGTTCCTCTATTTGTTCCTGCGGGATCCCCGCCGCGCCATGGCCTGGGGCGGGCTGGTGGCCG
Source organism: Thermoflexus sp. (assembly GCF_040289485.1). GTDB lineage: Bacteria > Chloroflexota > Anaerolineae > Thermoflexales > Thermoflexaceae > Thermoflexus. The sequence continues at coordinate 9,142 of NZ_PSLG01000051.1, read as the reverse complement.
CGGCCAACCTGGCCCTCTTCCTCCTCATCGATCGGGCCACGGGAGGCTACTGGTTCCTGAACACCGTCCTCGCCAACGTCAACGAATACGACTACCGCCAGGCCTTCTTCCTCTATAGTCAGTGGTTCCGCCTGCACGCGGTGGTCCTGACCCTGGCAGCCGCGCTGGTCCTTTATGAGCTTTATTTCGACCGTCTGTCCCTCTACAGCGTATGGGCGGTCGTGGCCGCGGCCGGCGGGGCGCTGGCCGGCAAATGGGGGGCCGGGGAATCTTACTTCGTCACGGCGGTGGTGGCCGGCATCTTGGCCGCCGCCCGCCTCCTCCACCGCCTGGCGGACGGCGTGAAAGGGCGGCCAGCGGCGCGGGCGGCTCTCGCCCTGCTGGTGCCCGCCGTCCTGCTGGCCCAAAGCGCCCTGGTCTTCCACCTGCCGACCGATCACCCCCTCACCGCCCCCGTCGCCCGCTGGCTGGGCCTGACCGGGGCGCGCTATGTGGACGCGGTGGGATACACCCAGTTGGGACACCTGCCCACCGCCGAGGACGTCCGTAACGGCTGGCGCATCGTCGCCTACGTCCGCGAGGCCCCCGGCCCCGCCCTGACCGAGGAGGCCTCGTGGGCCCTGTGGGCCGGCAAGGAGCCGGTGACCAACCCCACCCAGTTGCTGAATCTCTACAAGAACGGAAGGCTGAACCCAGAGCCCTTGATCCGGATGATCCGCGAGCGGCGGTTCGGGGTAGTGGTCCTGCGGGCCCAGTTTTATCCGCAGCCGGTCCTGGAGGCCATCGGCCAGGCTTACCGCCCCGTCGACGACATCATGATGAACGGCTTCCAATACCGGATCCTGGCGCCCCGGGAGGGAGGAGGCGTCCTTCCAAAAAAAGGACCCAAAGGCCCCTCGGGCCTTCGGGTCCTGGTGGTGGGCCGTGCAGGACTCGAACCTGCAACCTTGGGATTAAGAGTCCCCTGCTCTACCCGTTGAGCTAACGGCCCACGCTGCTATTTCTAGTATAGCGGGAGCCCCATGGCGTGTCAAGACGCAACGCCCCCCAAGGGAGGAAACACGACCCCACGGGGCCGGCGTTTGCGGTTGCGGAAGCAGGCAGGGCCATCCCCTACGAGACCGCAGGGGTCCGCTGCGGATCATACGGGATGATGAAGAAGAAATGGGCCCCCTGGCCGGGCCGGCTCTCGACCCCGATGCGTCCCCCGTGGGCCTCCACCAGGTGCTTGGCGATGGCCAGCCCCAGGCCAGAGCCGCCATCCGCCCGGCTGCGGGCTTTCTCGGCCCGATAGAACCGGTCGAAGATGTGAGGAAGATCCTCCGGGGCGATCCCGACCCCAGTGTCCCGCACGCTCACCTGAACCCCATCCCCCACGTCCTGGACGGCCACGGTGACCTCCCCGCCAGGGGGAGTGTATCGCACAGCGTTGGTGAGCAGGTTCATCAGGACCTGCCGGATGCGCACCGGATCCGCCCGGACCTGGGGAAGGGCCTCCGAGAGCCGCACCGCCACGCGGATCCCTTTCTCCGCGGCCTGCAGGGCGATGCCGTCGACCGCCTCCTCCACCAATCGGTTCAGGTCCACCGGCTCCCGTTCCAGCCGCAACTGCCCCGCCTCGGCCAGAGTCAGCAGCCGCAGATCCTCCACCAGGCGGGCCAGGTGGCGGACCTCGTCGTGGATTTGGGCGATCTGCTCCAGGTCCAGGGGGAGGACCCCATCCATGAGCCCTTCCAGATGGCCCTGGAGGATGCCGAGGGGGGTGCGCAGTTCATGGGCGATGTCCGCCAGCATCTGGCGCCGCTGTTGCTCGGCGCGGGCCAGGGCCTCGGCCATGCGGTTGAAGGCCTCGGCGATCGGGCCCAGCTCCCCGCCCGCCGATCCGGGGACGCGGGCCCCCAGATCCCCTGCCGCCAGGCGCCGGGCAGCCTGCTCCAGCGCCCGGAGGGGCCGCACCAGCCGGGCGAAGGCCAGCGAGCCGGCCCCCAAGGCCAGGGCGATGCCGAACAGGGTGCTCCACCCAATGGCCCATCCCGCCCCCCAGAGGAATTGCTCAGAGGGCCCGCCGGCGACCGTCTGTTCCCCCACCAGCAGCCAGCCGACCGTCCGCCCCTCCACCCGGATGGGCACGCCGCGCCGCCGCACGTCCTCCGGGACCACCGCGCCCAGGGCGGTGCCCTCCGAGTCCAGCCGGACCGTCCCCGTCTCGTCGATCAGGAGGAGGCGATGGCCCATCATCTGCCACATAGACCTCCCGCTCATCCCCATCCCGCCGTGCATCATCCCCATTCCCGGCATCATCATCGGGAGGTCCAGGAGGTCCTCTACGCCGGCCCAGCCATCGTGGCGGGCGTAATAGTCGGCGAAGAAGGGCGCCAACCCCTCCGCCCAGCGCCGCCCTCCCTCCGCCACATAGACCCGAAATCCCCCTACCGTGGCGACGCCGATGAGGGTCGCCGTCAGCAGCATGCTCAAGACGACCACCGCCGCGAAGGCGGCGATGAGCCTCAGCCACAAGCCGCGCATCCATCCTCCCCGAAGCCGGGCCGCCGCGCCCTCACGGTCCCTCCTCCCCTCGGAACTTATACCCCACGCCGTAAACGGTCAGGATGTACTGCGGGTTCTTCGGGTCCGCCTCGATCTTCTGCCGCAGGTTCTTGATGTGGGCGTCGATGGCCCGCTCGTAGCCCTCGTAGGCCACCCCCTGGATCTGCTCCAACAACTGCAGGCGGGTGAACACCCGCCCCGGGTGCCGGGCCATGGTCGCCAGCAGCGCGAACTCGGTCGGGGTCAGGTGCACGAGGCGATCGCCCACCCGGACCTCCCGGCGCTCCAGGTCGACGGTCAGGTCCCCGACACGGATCACTGGAGGAGGCGTCACCTCGCCCTGGGCCCGGCGCAGCACGGCGCGAACCCGGGCGACCAGTTCCCGGGGGCTGAAGGGCTTGGTGACATAATCGTCCGCCCCCACTTCCAGACCGACCACCCGGTCCTCCTCCTCCACCCGCGCCGTCAGGATGATGATGGGCACCCCGGATTCGCGGCGGATGGCCCGACAGACGTCGAAGCCGTCCATCCCCGGCAACATCAAGTCTAGGACGATGAGGTCCGGGCGCTCCCGGCGGAAGGCCTGCAGGGCGGTCGGGCCATCGCCGACGGCGATGACCCGGAACCCGGCCTGCTCCAGATAGGCCTGGAGCAACTGGCGCATCCGGGGCTCGTCTTCCACCACCAGGATCGTCTTCATCGGCGCCGTCCCCCAGGGGGCGGAGCGGAGGGGATCCCCGCCGCGCGTCGCCAGAGGGCCGACGGGGATCCCTTCCCACGTCACGCGGTCGGGGCGGGTGGGGACCCCCGCAGCGAGGCCCCGCAGTAAGGGCAATGCGTCCACTCCGGTTGCACCGGACGGCCGCACGCGGGGCAGCGGGCCGCCGGCGGAGCCCCCGCGCCCGTCGCCCGCGGGACCTGCTGGATCCGCCAGACCAGGGCAGCGATGATCAGCCCCAGCAGCAGCAGGGAGATCAGCAGCCCGATCAGCATCATCACCGCGCCGAACCCCCATCCCATCCCGCCGAAGCCCCAGCCCCAGCGGCCCATCATGGGGCAGCAGCCCCAGCCCCACCCGCCGAAGACGGGCGCCAGCAGGGCCCCGACCACGCCCACCAGCAGGAGCAAAACCACCCCGCCGATCAGCCACCCGATCCAGTTCCGGCTCATGGCAACCTCCCTCTTCATTGTAGGGGCAAAACCCGGCCCGGGGACGCGTCGCCGTGCCCCTCCCCGTGGCCGTAGACCATCCGCAGGAACGTCCCATGCCAAGTGGGCATCCACACCTGGCCGGTGTAGCCATTCACGCTGAGCATCCCGACGATCTGCCCGTCCCGCAGGACGTGCAACGTGTAATAACCGTAGAAGGGATCGGCCTCCGCATCGACGGACAGCCCCGGCCGGGCTTGATCCAGGTAGGCCTGGGCGAGGCGCCGGGCCTCCTCCGGGGAGATGGGCATCGCCCCCGACGGAAAGGCGCGCCCGCCCATCGTGCCCATGCCGTATCGGGTGTTCCACATCATGTTCGGTCCGGATCATGTTCGGTCCGGGCTCCGGATGGACGGCCCCGGTGGCGCGATCGATCAGGAACTCGAAGGCGTAGCGGCCGGTGCTGCGCTCCCGCGCCTGGGCGTAGAAGAAGCCCCAGACCCACAGTGAGGATCCAACGCTTCATCGCAGCCTCCCATTCTCAGGTGCCCTTCCATCTCCCAGCATGCCAGGGGGATGTGAAGATCCCGTGAAGATCCTGGGGAAAGTCATTGAAGGCCCGCCGGGCCCTTGAAACGCCGGGAGGGACCCCACGGAGGGGTCCCTCCCGGATTTCCGCGGCCAGGGGGGGCGTTCGGCTCAGTCGGCGAACCGCACCCGGAGGGTCAGGATCTCCCGGGGCCGAGCGGCCAGGGTCAACCGGTCCCCCTCCAGGACCAGCGGCTCCAGCGGCGCCTCCTGGAGGTCCGCCCGCCAGGCCTCCCGCAGGGGGCGCCAGAAGGTCAACCGGACGATAAGGGGCGCTTCCGAGGCGTTGTATCCCCGCACGATCCATCCGTCGCCCTCCTCCGGCAACTTGAGGGCGGTGAGGACAAAGGCCGAGGGCTCCACCCTGAGGAAGGGGAGGGCGACCGGCCGGCCGGGCCCGGCGGCGGCCTCCGGAGGGGCCAGGAAGCGATAGGCCTCCCGGATGGCCTCCCAGCGGTCCGAATACGGGATCAGGCTGTAGCGGAAAGTCCAACGCCCCTGCATCTGGGCCGCAGGCGTCGGCAACGGGGGCCCCGCGTGGCCACGGCGGGTGGTCAGGTCACCCCGCGAGAGCCAGCCCGCACCGCGTAACAAGGTGAGGACCAAGGCCACGCCCTCCGGTCCGGGGCGGGCCTCGATCTCCGGCAGCCCGTGGTTGGCCAGGAGCAGGCCGCCCTCCTCCCCTTCCACCAGGGCGAAGCCTTGCTGCGGCTGGGTGGGCGCTGGCTGCTCCACCGCCGTCTTCACAGGGGTGGGGCTTCCCACCGGACGGGCCACCAGGTCGAAGGCGCCTTCGGTGATCCAGGTCGTCGCCCGGATCCCGGTGGGGAAGACCACCCGCAGCCGGTGATCGGCCGCCCGGTTCTCCACCACCGTCTCGAAATCCAACCGGGGGAGGCCCGGCCGCAGCCAGGCCCGCACCATCACGGGCACCGCGACGGTCTCTACGGAACGTCCTCGCCGATCCGGCCGCAGCCCGGCCGGGATCTCCCAAAGCATCGCCACCTCTAAACACGAACCGAACGGCGCCTCCTCCCAGGCCTGGATGTGGGGCGGCGCTGCCGGGCGGACCACCCGCTGGTCCTCCGGCGGCGGGTTGTGATTATAGACATCCCCGCTATCTCCCTCGTCCTCCAGTTGATGCAAGCCTTCCCAGCGGCGGCCCGAACGTCGGTCCTCCAACCAGAACGTGCCGGTCGCCGGATCCGCTCCCAACCGGAGGAACGCGTTCTCCACGGACATCCCCTCCAGCGGCTGGCGCCTCCCACGGCGCGGCGCGCCGGGGACGATGCGCAGCCGATACGCCCCGAGCCCGACGCCGGGGACCGCCGGCGCGGGGAAGGCCCAGCGGGACACCCCGCCCATCACCGCGTGGACGGTCCACGGGGCGCGGGCGGTCGGCTCGGCTTCCTGGAGGGCGCGGGCCACCCGGAGGACAGCGGAGACCATCCCGTGGTCCACATCCGCCGAGGCGTCAGCCCATTCCGCCCAGATCCGACGGCCCTCCCGATCCACCCAGAGGCGCTTGACCGCATATCGCCCCACGTGGACCCAGTGCAACCGTTCCAGAAAAGCCGCCCACTCCGCCTCGGTCACCGTCCAGGTCTCCCGGTCCCCGGTTCCCTCCTCGAGGAGGAACAAGGGGATCTCCTTGCCGGCCGCGTCCTCCAGGCGATAGGTCAAGCCCGGCGGCAGATCTGGGAGCGTCAGCGACACCGGCCCCCCGGCCGGCCCGGGGACCGGGTTGTAGACCAGGAGGGTCTGGGCCAACGAGCCCGGATCGGAGGCCAGCCAGCCGGGCGGCGGCTCGGGGCGCTCCGGCCCCCGCATGCGGGCCATCGCCTCCCGCGCCACCAGCGTGGCGATCTGCTCGGCGTGGTCGAAGCGCGGCTTCATGTCCTCATGGGCCTCGTCCACCCCGGTCCCGCAGATCGAGTCGTGGAAGTGGTTTTGGAGGAGGAGGCGCCAGGCCTCCCGCAGGAAGGGCCGCCGGTCCAGGCCACAGAGAGCGTGGGCGAAGGCCAGGAGGGGCTCGGCGTAGCGCTCCAGACGGGTCTGCACCGTCGCGTTCCGTTGCTTGATCCAGATCCGCGCGGAGAGCACGCCGGGCAGGACCGGGTGGCGCTTGCCGGAGCGGAGCTCCCCCCGCACCACCGGCAGGCGGCCCAGGTCCCCTCCGAGGAGGCGGTGGGCCTCCGCGATGTATTCCTGGAGCGAGCCGTGGCGGAGCCGGAGGTCAGGGAGGTAGGCCTGGGCGGCCCGCAGCCAGGCCGTCAGCCGCGGGTGGGGGAACAGGTGGTCGGTGCCGTTCATCAACAACACCAGGGGCACCGGCGTGTGCGAGGCGAGGGAGGCCGCCTGAAGGCGCAGATAAACGGCCAGGGCCTCGGCGTCCTCCGGCACCCAGGCCGCGTTTCCGTATCCGTCCCGCAGGTAAACCGTGAACACCCGGGTGCCGTCCGGCGCCTCCCACTGGAGCAGCGTCGGATGGTCGTCGAGGCCCCGCTGGAGCACAGCCGTCTCGATGCCGAAGCCCCGCAGGATCTGCGGCAACTGCCCGACGTGGCCGAAGGGATCGGGCGTGTAGCCGACGGCCAGCCACGCCCCGAAGCGGCGGGCCAGGCGGATCCCCAACAGGAGGTTGCGCACAAGGGCCTCGCCGCTCACCAGGAACTCATCGGGCAACACATACCAAGGGCCGATCCACAACTTCCCGGCCTCGACGGCGCGGCGGATCCGCGGCTCGAGATCCGGCCGCACCGCCAGCACATCCTCCAGGATCACGGACTGGCCGTCCAGCAGGAACCCGGCGAAATCGGGGTCCGCCTCGATGGCCGCTAGGACCTGTTCCATCAGGTCCACCAGCCGGTAGCGGAAGGCTTGGAAAGGCCGATACCACTCCCGATCCCAGTGGGAGTGAGTGACCACGATCGCCTCCAGCACGTCGCGCCCCTCCGTCGGTTCAGGATGTCCCACAGCCCACAAACCCATCACCCGGACCCCCGGCCTCACGGCGCGGGGGCGCCCCAGATCGGATTGGTCATCACGACCATAGGGAGGTCCTCAGGTCGCTCCTCCGGGAAGTGCCGCACCCCCCGGAGCTCCGCCCGCACGTATCCATGCTCACCCAGGTCGAGGACCGCCGTCCATTCGAAGGGCGAGCGGTCCACCGGCACGAAGGCCAGTTCGCCGCGCCGGGAGAGGCAGCGCAGGTGCAGCCCTTCGCCGCCCTCCACCCGGCAGCGGACGCGGACCGGCCCCCCTGGAGGGACTGCGTCGCCGACCCCCCAGGTGGTATCGTCCCGCTCGGCGGTCAACGTCAGCCACGGGCCCTCCACGTCGGCGGTGATCACGACCCGGCCGGCCCGGAGGGCGTCCAGGATCCCCTGGACGGTGAGGGCCTCGGCGTAGACCCAGGTGGTGGGGTGGCCCACCTGGTAGAAGGGCATCTCCTCCCCCGGGGGATCCTGGTGCTTGTCGCTCCCGCCCACGGCGACCACGCGGCGCCCGGCCCGGAGCAGCCGTTCCCAGAAGGCCAGGGACTCGTGGTTGCGCAGGGGCCATGGCCCCTGCCAGGCCTCCACCGCGTCCACGGGGAGAGCGAGGGGGTATTCCCAGGGCGGCCCATCGGTCTTCGGGTGGTTGATGGAGACCAGGGCTCCCATGGCATGGGCCGCCGCGATCACCGCCCGCAGCGCCTCCGCTGTCCGACAGCGGAAATCCAGCCAGCGGGGGAGCCCCCATGCGTTCATGTGCCCGTAGTAGGTAGTGACCTCCTCGCCAGGGATCAGCAGGAGGTCCGGCCCGCTCCAGGCCGCCAGATAGGGGAAGTGGCTGACGGTGTTGTGTTCCGTCACCGCCAGGAAATCCAGGCCTCGTCGGCGGGCGGCGGCCACCAGATCCTCCAGCGACCCAGGGGCGTCGCTGTGGTGGCTGTGGCTCTGGAGGTCGCCCCGAAACCAGGCCGGCCCGGGGCGGGGGGAGAAGGGGGCCGGCGGGGGCGGCGGCGGATGAGGAAGCGGTCCTTCTTCCTCGGCGCCCTGGACCACCACCGTGACCGGGCACCCTTCCGGGGCGATGCGGTAGAGGCCGAGGATCACATGCCAGCGGCCCGGAAAGATCGGGCCGGGGATGTAGCCTGGCGTGGCCGCCCGGGGGGTGAGGATCGCCTCGGCCCGGGCGCTCCCGCTCCACCCCCGGAAGCCCTCCCCCTCCAGGAAGGCGGTGCCTCGGGGGTCGAACAGCCCCAGGTCGATCACACTGGGGGCATCCGGGCGCCCCTGCCCCTCAAAGGCGTAACGGACCTCCAGGCGGGCGATCCCCGGCGGGACCTCGAAGGGGAGGAGCACGTAATCCGAGGCGGCCTTGTCAGCGGGTGTAAAGCGGCCTTCCCAGCGCAGCAACGTTCGCATGGCGACTTATCCTCCCCTCCCGATGGGCGTCGCTGCCCATCACCCCACACCACCACGGGTGGGCCACCGCGTGGGCGACCACAAAGCCCAGAAGGTCCACATCCCCCCGCCCGGGCCGCCCAGGGCTGACAGCGTCTCCGCCATCCGGAAAACGTCGGCCCCGATTCGGGGTTCCCCCATGCCGGGGAAACCCGCCAGGGCCGCCACCAGATACGCGATCACAGGTGCCTCCTTAACGGATGAAGTCTTTGGGGAGATCCAGGATGGGGGGAAGCCGATCGTCCGCATCCTTGGGAGAGCGTCGCGGGGCAGGGGGAAGGCGATCCCTTGCCCGCTCTCTCATCGCCCGCCCCATTGGGCCATCACCGCGCCGGGGACCTCTATCCGTGCACCGTTCCGTGGCGCATCGTCATCTGTTTCACCTTGCGCGGCGAAACGGATGACCG
>NZ_PSLG01000002.1:56683-89550 GCF_040289485.1 Thermoflexus sp. | reverse complement strand
TCGGTGGGGACGACTCGCGGTCTCATTGTACCCAATCGTGGGCGGATTGTGGGACGGTATCGGGACTACGGGTGAGTGTAAAGCTCCGGTAGGTGAACCCCCGCCCTACGATCGCTTCAGGCCGCGTCCCTCATGCCACGGAGCCGATGCGCACCAGCTCCCGCAGCACGTGCTTCACCCATGTCCGGCCCGCCGACGGCCCGTACAGCGCCGGCACACGTACCCGCCGCAACCACGCCTCCAGGTCCTTCGCCACCTCCGCCCAACTCCGGCCGGCAGCCAGCGCCGACTGCACCGCCGCGTGCGCCGCCGGATCGTGCCCCAACCCCTCCCGCAGCGCACGCCGCAGGTGGAAGGGATCAAGCCGGAACGTGGCGCGCGGAAACGCCTCCTTGAGCCCCTGCTTCGCCCACGGCGCCCCGTCGCTGCCCACCCAGCAGGCCTGCACGGCCCCCAGGTCCCACACCTGCCCGAACTCGGCCACCGTCTCCTCGAAGAACGTCGCCCCGTCCACTACCGCCGCATGCACCCGCCGGTTCACCAGCCGCCGCCGACCCCGGCCCACCGGCTCCTTGCCCTCGTACCCCACGCACAGCTTGATCCCCACCGCTCCCCCACGGCCGGGCACGAAGAACTCGTCCGCTTCCACGTGCAGCGCCTCCGGTACCGCGCGGCCCGGCGGCACCTCCCCGAACGCGAACAGCGCCTCGCGCCGTGCCGACGTCCGCGCCTTCAGCCCCGCGCCCACCGCCTGCAGCCGGCGCCACAACCCCATGGCGCTGACGTGTACCGTGCCCCCGCTGATCGCCTCCAACGCCCGCGCCGCCCCCCGGAACGACCGCTCCGTCGCCTGCAGCACACCCCGCTCCCATACCAGCGGCGATATGCGCTGCCGTGGCTCCAAACCCAACAGCTCGTCCAGCACGAACCTGCCCGCGCCGGTCTGACGGTCCCGGTAGTACCGCCGGCGCAGGTACAGGGCGCCAAAGACGGTCTGCAGCTTCTTCGCCTTGGTGTGGACCGGCGCAAGCCGCGCGGCATCCCGCGCCCGCAACGCCTGCTCGTCCAGGTACGCGCAGGCGTGCTCGAACAGCCGACGGGCTACATCCTGCACCGCCGCTACGATCCGACACTCCAACGCCCGAAAGTCGGGCGCCTCGCGCAGCGCCTCCGCGATGGCCCGTGCCAAAAGCAGGACTGCCTCCACCAACAGGCGAACGGAAAACATGCGAGACCTCACCTCCCTAGGGCGGGTAGGCCCCCCGCAAGGGGGATGCCTCCGGTGAGGTCTCGTTAGTTTTTGACCTCCCGGTCACCTACCGAAACTTTACGGTCTCGGACTACGGGGACGGGATCGCCGAGCTCGGCTGGGCGCGGGTTCCGTCCTCGTGCCGTTCTGGGGGCAAACGTCGCCGGCGGACGGACGCGGCCGGGGATGCGGAGCGGGCCGCCCGTCGGGCTCGGGCGCAGGTGCGGCGCCTCGTGCTCGCCGGCGGCTGCGACCGGCTTTTGACGCTGACCCAGCGGGAGTGCGTGGTGGACGTTGTGGAGTACGAGCGGCGGTTGAACCGGTTCTTGCGGCTGATGCGTGAGCGGGGTTTGCTTCCGGTGTACGTGGTGGTGCTGGAGCGTCAGGAACGGGGCGCGTTGCACGCGCACATGGCCATTCGTGGGTACGTGCCTGTGGTGGTGGTTCGGGCCCTGGCACGGCGGGCCGGGTTCGACAACATCGACGTGGCGTATCGGCGGGATGTGCGGGGTCCCCGGTGGCGGCGTGTCCGGCTGGCGCATTATCTGGCGAAGTACGTGGCGAAGGACCCCGTGCGGTTCTCCGGGGGCCACCGCTACCGGTGTAGCCACGGTGTCGAGGTACCGGAGGAACGGGTGGAGTTTGGGCCGTGGTGCGGCCCTGAGGAGGTCGTCCAGTGGTTCCGGGCCCGTGGCCACGCCGTGGGCTACGAGTGGATAGACGGGACGGGTCGGATGGGCTGGTTGTGCTCGTGGCAGTTGACGCCAGCCCAGGCGTCGGCGTAGCATGCAGGCGAGTCCTTTCTCTTCATAGGGGAGCCTGTCCGGAGAAACGCGGGGGGCGTTTCTCGCGGAGGGCGGCCAGGCCCTCCTGGACGTCGGGCAGCCGGAAGCCCAGGAACTCCAGGGCCGTGGAGGTATCGAAGAGGGGACCGGCCATGCGTAACCAGTTGTTGAGGGCATACTTGGTCCACCGGATGGCCAGGGCGCTCCCTTGTGCCAGCCGCCGCGCGATCCCCAGGGCCGTCTCATAGGCCTTCCCATCCTCCACACAGAGGGAGACCAGGCCCAGCCGCTCTGCCTCCTCGCCGGAAAGCGGTTCGTTCAACAGAAGATAATATTTGGCCTTGGCCAAGCCGATGAGCAACGGCCAGACCAGCACAGCGTGATCCCCCGCCGGAACCCCCAGCCGCACATGGCCGTCGAGCAAACGAGCCCCCCGGGCCGCCACCGAGATGTCCGCCAGCAACGCCGCCGCCAGGCCCGCCCCCACCGCTGGCCCCTCGATGGCCGAGACCACCGGCTTGCCGCAGTGGATCAGGTTGTAGACCAGATCCCTGGCCTCCTTCCAAAGCCGCATGCAAACTTCCGCGTCCGTGATGATGGCCTCGATGAGTTCGAAATCCCCACCCGCGGAGAAAGCCCCTCCCGCCCCGTAGAGCAGGACGACTCGGACGGAAGGGTCAGCGTCGATGTCCCGCCAGACATAGGCCAGCTCCCGGTGGGCCTCGGCGTCCAGCGCGTTGAGGGCCTCGGGGCGGCTCAGCACCACCTCCAGGAGGCCCGGCTCCGGCTCCCGCAGGATCAGCCGACGATACGTGGCCGTCCATGCGCCAACCATCGGTGCCTCCTCGCCGGATCAGGAACCTGTTCCTTTCAAGCGCTCGAGGAAATCCTCCCGCGGCGGCTGGAAGACGTCAAAGGCCAGGGTGTCCTCCAGAAAGACCACGGCGTGGGTCGCGCCGGAGGGGATGTGGACGATCTCCCCAGGGCCCAGTTCCTGTTCCTCCCCGTCCATCTGCAGGCGAAGGCGGCCCCGGATCACCAGGGTGATCTGCTCATGAGGGTGGGCGTGGGCGGGGACGGTCGCGCCGGCAGGCGCTTCCACCCGCACCACCATGACGCGATCGCCGGTGAAGGGCCGCAGGGTCAGGGCCCCGGCCGGGAACCCGGGCAGGCGTTCGGTCTGGGCATGTTTCATCGCGAGCCCCCCTCGGGAGAAGATCAGCGGCCGGGGCGCTCCAGCAGCCCCACCCGCTTCCGATCCAGCGCCTCCAGCAGGGCCTCGTAGGAGCGAACGAAGGCGGCCACGCCCTCGGCCTGCAGGCGGTCCAGGATCTCCCCCAGGCGGATCCCCAGCCGCTCCAGGGCCGCCAGGTCCGCCTCCGCCTCCGCCCAGCCCTCCAGGATCGTGTCCCCGAGGACCTGTCCGTGGTCCTCGAAGGCCTCCAGGGTGGCCAGGGGCATCGTGTTGACCGTGTCCGGACCGATGAGGCCTTCCACGTATTTCACGTCGGAGTAGGCCGCGTTCTTGGTGCTGGTGCTGCCCCACAGCACCCGCTGGGCCTGGGCGCCGCGGCGTTGCAGATCGGGGAAGGCGGCGGGCAGAAACCGCTCGCGGAAGATCCGATACACCCGCTTGGCGACCGCCAGGGCGATCTTCCCCAGGAGGGCGCGCGCCTCCGGCGTCCCCAACGCCTCCAGGGCGCGATCCACCGCCGTGTCGATGCGGCTGACGAAAAAGGAGGCCACCGAGGCCACCGTCCGCAGATCCTGCCCGGCCTCGGCCCGCCGCCGCAGGCCCCGCCAATAGGCCTCCGCAGCCGCCTCGTAATGGGCGGGGGAGAAGATCAGGGTCACGTTCACGTGGATCCCCTCCGCGATGAGGGTCTCGACGGCCGGGATGCCGGCGGGCGTGGCGGGGACCTTGATCATGAGGTTCGGACGATCCACCATGCGCCACAGCCGCCGGGCCTCGTCGATCGTCCTTTCGGTGTCGTGGGCCAGGTGGGGAGAGACCTCCAGGCTCACATAACCGTCCGCGCCGCCGCTCGCGTCGTAGACCGGCCGCAGCAGATCGGCCGCCATCCGGATGTCCTCCACCGCCAGCGCCTCGTAGAGGGCGGTCGTCTCCATCTCGGGGTCACGGGCCAGGTGATCCCGGAGGGCTTCATCGTAGGCCGGGCTGGTGGTGATGGCCCGCTCGAAGATGGTGGGGTTGCTGGTGAGGCCGGTCACCCCCCGCGCGATCAGCCGCCGCAGGGTCCCGTCGACCAGCCACTCCCGCCGGATCTCGTCCAGCCAGACGGACTGGCCGCGCTCCCGCAAAGCCTGTAAAGGCGCCATGATGGAACCTCCTCCCCGGGGGACGCCTCTCCGAAGGGAGAATCTTAGCCCACACGGGCCAGCGGGCCCCATCCGCCGCGACCCGGGCCCCCAAACCGGCGATGCCGGCCCCTTCCGGCAGCCGGCATCGCCGGACCGAATCCGCTCATCGATGGCCGGATCCGGATCACGCGCGGGCCTTGATGGCCTCCAGGGCCTTGGCGTAATTGGCCGCCACCTGGTCCCAGTTGACCACGTTCCACCAGGCCTGGATGTAGTCCGCGCGGCGGTTCTGATACTTGAGGTAATAGGCATGCTCCCAGACGTCCAGGCCCAGCAGTGGGAACAAGCCTTCCATCAAGGGGTTGTCCTGGTTCGGGGTGGAGTGCACCACCAGCCGCCCGAAGGCCGTCATGCTGAGCCAGGCCCAGCCGCTGCCGAAGCGGCCCATCGCCGTCTTGGTGAAGAGGTCCTTGAAGGCCGCGAAGCTCCCGAAAGCCTTGGCGATGGCCTCGGCCAGGGCGCCGGTCGGCTCCCCGCCCCCGCCGGGCTTCATCACCGTCCAGAACAGGCTGTGGTTGGCGTGGCCGCCGCCGTTGTTCCGGACGGTCTCCCGGATGTCCTCGGGGACGCTGGCCAGGTTGCGGATCAGGATCTCCACCGGCACGTCCTGGAGCTCAGGGTGCTTCTCCAGGGCGGCGTTGAGGTTGTTCACATAGCCCTGGTGATGCCGCGTGTGGTGGATCTCCATGGTCTGGGCATCGATGTACGGCTCCAGGGCATCATACGGGTAAGGGAGCGGGGGAAGGGTGTGCGCCATGGTCGGCCTCCCGTTTTGGGATTCAAGCCCTTTTATTTTAATCCGACCCGAAGGGGTCACCCAAAATCCCGCCGGGGCGGCCCCTCCGGAGGGCAAAGCAGCTTGTGGCACCATGATCGTATGCGCCCCGGGCGTCGGGAGGCCGCCCGGGGGAATTCGATCCGGGAGGTGGCGCGATGTCCGAGGAGATCCCCCTGGAGATCCAAGAACTGGCCCGGCAAGTGGAGACGGACGGCGGGGTGGTGCTCGCCGTTTATCGGGAGCCCTACAGCCGCCAGTGGCAGTTGCTGGTGGAGATCCCCCTGGACCGGGTGGAGCCCACGCCCTACCAGCGCGATCTCTCGCCGCACCACGTGGAGCGCCTCAAGGAGGTGATCCGGGAGATCGGGCGCTTCATCGATCCCATCGTGGCGGTGCGCACACCGGAGGGACGCTACTGGACCCCGAACGGCAACCACCGGCGGGCGGCCATGGCCCACCTGGGGGCCCAGCGGATCACGGCCATCCTCATCCCGGACCCCACCATCGCTTACCACATCCTGGGCCTGAACACCGAGAAAGCCCACAACCTCCGGGAGAAGGCCCTCGAGGTCCTCCGGATGTATCGGACGCTGATGGCCGCCCATCCAGAGGCCCCCGAGCGCACCTACGCTTTCCATTTTGAGGAGGCCTATCTGATCACCTTGGGGATCCTCTACGACCGCAAAGAGCGCTTCGCCGGGGCCGCTTATGTCCCCATCCTGCGCAAGGTGGACGGCTTCCTTGACCTTCCCATGGACCAGGCCATGGCGGAGCGGGAGCGCCGCGCCGCCCGCGTCGAGGAGATCGATGCCCTGGTGGCCCCCATCCTGGAGGCCTTGCATGCGAAGGGACTTCGCTATCCCTTCCTCAAGCAGGCGATCCTCTCCCAGGTCAATCCCATCCGCCGCAAGCGGATCGTGACCATGTCTTTTGACGAGGTGTTGGACCAAGTCCGCGAGGGCCTGGCCCGTTACAACGTTGAGGCTGTGACCGCGGAGGAACTGGCCCAGGCGGCGGCCGAGGCGGAGGAATAGCGGGCGGCTCAGCCTTCCTCCAGGGGCATCCAGGGGGCGGTGCGATCGCCGAGGGGACGCCAGCGAGGCCCGTCGCGGGTGTCCTGGATCTCGTAGCCCAGGTCCCGGAGGCGATCCCGGAGCGCATCGGCCGTCGCCCAGTCCCTCCGCTGCCGGGCGGCCTCCCGCTCGCGGATCAGGGCCGCCCCTTCGGGCGGGAGCGTCGGGCGGGGGAACTCCGGGGCGCCGGGCGGCGGCTGAACCTCCAAAGGGGGCGGGAGGCGCAGCGTCCCCAGCCACGCCATGGGGAAGGATCCCCCGCTGGGCACCTCCTGATGGCCGTTGCCCCACAGGATCGTCACCCGCCCCAGGCCCAGGACCTCGACGCTCTGTCGCTCGAAGTCGAAAACGGCCATCGTGTGTTCGTCCAGGCCCAGGATCACCACGTCGGGAGGCAGGAAGCGCCGCATGGCCTCGAACCGGGCGCGGCCGACGAAACACCGGCGGGTATCCACCTCCTCCCCACCCTCCTGGTTGTTCCAGTGGGAGACGATGGCCAGCCGCATGCCGAAGTCACCGAAGAAATCCAACCCCCGCACCCAGTGGGGATCGTGGCCAGCTTTGTAGATCTCGTAAACCGGCAGGGCCCAGGCGCTGATGGCGATGGCGGCTGCGCTGGCGAACCCGAGGGAGGCCCCCTGCCGGTGGCGAGCCACCAGGTAGCGCCAGGCCACGCTCCCCTCCAGCTGCCGGATGGCGTAGGTGGGGCTGCCCGGCCCCATGAAGATGTAATCCGCTTCCAGGAGGGGAGCGACCAGATACGGATCGTCCGGGCTGTGCGGCGTCCCCCGCCGGCGGGCAGGGATGACCAACACCTGCGGGCGAAACTCCCCTAGGCGCTCCCGGAGGAATGCGGCCACCCGGCCGGCCACGCGCGCGGAGTTCAGTTCGAAGCCGGCCGGGGTTTCCAGGACGGCCACGCGCACAGGAGGGGGGAAACCGGCCATCGCCGCGGCATGCCCACGCCGCCCGGCCGGGGCGATCTCCCCGGATCCAAACAGCACCACCCGGCCCGGGCAGGCCGGCGGGCCCCTATCGGCGCGCGGTGCTCCCATCTTGACCCCCTTCGGAGGCTCCTCTAAACATCATAAACGAGGCGCGGGGAGGCTTCCACTTTTGCCCGCGAGTGGATCCTGCGATTGCCTGCAGCTTGACAGGTCCCGGCATGGTCTTTAAAATCGCTTAAATCCATGGAGCAGAATGCCGGTGACCGCGAGGACGAGGATGGCGCTGGGGCGCTCCTATCGGGAGGCGAAGGGGGAGACGGCTGGCGGGGCCGCTTCAGAGGAGCCTTTGCTCCGCGTCGAAGGGCTCAGCAAGCGGTTCCAGGGTGTGCTGGCGCTGCGGGATTATCGGTTGAGCCTTCGCGCCGGGGAGATCCTAGGAGTGATCGGCCCCAACGGCGCCGGCAAGACCACCCTGATCAACCTGCTGAGCGGCTTCCTCAAACCGGATGCGGGGCGGATCCTGTTCCGCGGGTGGGATCTCACCCGGATCCCAACCCATCGGATCCCGGCCCTGGGGATCGCGCGGACCTTCCAGAACCTTCGGCTGTTCCCCTCGCTGACGGCCCTGGAGAACGTCCTGGTGGCGATGACCGTGCAGCATCCGCCGGGGGTGCTCTCCACCCTGTTCGGGTTCGGCCCGTGGGGGCGGCGCTGGCAGGCGCTGCGGGATCAGGGCATGGCCCTGCTGGAGCAGATGGGGATCGCCCACCTGGCAGAGCGCCCCGCCGGGGCGCTCTCATATGGGGACCAACGGCGGGTGGAGATCGCCCGGGCGTTGGCCCTGCAGCCCCAGTTGCTCCTGCTGGACGAGCCCACCGCCGGCTTGCACCCGGAGGAGAGCGAGGCATTGATCGAACAACTGGCTCGTCTCCATCGGGAGCGCCGCATCGCCATCCTGCTGGTCGCTCACGACATGCCGGTGGTGATGCGTTTCTGTCCCCGATTGCACGTCTTGAACTCCGGGGCCCTCTTGGCGGAGGGGACGCCGGAGGAGATTCGAAACCATCCGCTGGTGCTGGAGGCGTTCCTTGGTCGGCCCCGCGGTTCTCGAGCTGCATGAGATCAACGCTGCCTACGGCGCCATCCGCGCCCTGCGAGGCCTCTCGCTGGCCCTCGGGGCCGGAGAGGTGGTGGCCCTCCTGGGCCCCAACGGGGCGGGCAAGACGACCGCCCTGCGCGTGATCTCCGGCCTGCTGCGGCCGACCCATGGCCGCGTGTTCTACAAGGGCATGGAGATCACGGGACGTCCTCCTGCTTTCATCGCCCGCCTGGGCCTCATCCACTGTCCAGAGGGGCGGCAACTGTTCAAGAACCTAACGGTCCGCGAGAACCTGATCCTGGGGGGCTACCGGTTGCAGGATCCGGCCCGGGAGCGCCAGAACATGGAGCAGGTCCTCACGCTCTTCCCGATTTTGAAGGAAAGGCTCCACCAGCCGGCGGGGTTGCTCTCCGGAGGCCAGCAGCAAATGCTGGCCATCGGGCGGGCGCTGATGGCCGACCCCGAGGTCCTGTTGCTGGATGAGCCTTCGCTGGGCCTGGCGCCCCGCGTGGTGGAGGAGGTCTTCGAGGCGTTGGCCCAGCTGAAGGCCCAGGGTCTGACCATGCTGATCGTGGAACAGAACGCGGAGATGGCCCTGGGGCTGGCCGATCGGGCTTATGTGCTGGAGGCCGGCCGCGTGGTCCTTGCCGATGCAGCGGCGCGGCTGCGGGAGAACCCAGATCTGGTCCGGATCTACTTGGGCCGCTGACGGAGCGGAACCGAGATGCAGACCCTTGGCTCCCTCGAGTTCTGGATACAGCAGGGGATCAACGCCCTCGGGCTGGGCAGCCAGTATGCCCTGATGGCGGTGGGGTTGGCCATGGTCTTCGCCGTGATGCGGTTGATCAACTTCGCCCACGGCACGGTGATGATGGCCGGCGCCTACATCGGATGGCTCTTGCTCCAACGGGGCACGCCCTTCCCCCTGGTCGCCCTGGGGATGGTCCTGGGGGCAGCCGCCCTGGGGATCGCTATGGAGCGGGTTGCCTACCGGCCGGTGCGCGGCGCGCCCGATGTGGCCCTGCTCCTCAATTCCTTTGCCGTGGCCGTCCTGTTGGAGAACCTGGCGATCTTGATCTTCTCCCCCCGCTCCCGGCCCTTCCCGATGCCCGAGATCCTCACCCAAGTGCTCCACCCGGGAGGCGATCTGTTCCTGCCTTCCATCCATTTGTGGGCCTTGGGCGGGGCCCTGTTGGCCCTGACCGCCTTGGCCCTTTTCGTGACCCGCACCCGGCTGGGCCTGGCGATGCGGGCGGCCGCCGAGAACCCCACCGCCGCCCAGCTGATGGGCATTGACATCGGCAAGGTGACGCTGCTGGCCTTCGCCATCGGCTCGGCGATGGCTGGGTTGGCTGTTCTGTTCTGGACCGCCCATGTGGGGACGATCAACCCCGGTATGGGGTTCGAGCCGGTCCTCAAGGCCTTCGTGGCTTGTGTGATCGGCGGCTTTGGCACCATCCCAGGCGCCGTGCTGGGAGGATATCTGCTGGGGGCGCTGGAGATCTTCCTCCAGGGGATCTTGCCTTCGGGCGTCGTGGGCTATCGGGACGCTTTGGTGTATGCCGTCCTCATCTTGATTTTGCTGGCGCGCCCGGGCGGGGTGCTGGGCTATCTCGAGGCGGAGCGCGTCTGAGATGCGGATGTCTCTTGCCCATCGACGTTGGGTCTGGGCCTTACGGGCCCTCCTCGCGCTGGCGCTCCTGGGCGCTGGCGGGGCCGTGGCACGCTGGGGCGGCGCCTACCTCCAGCGCCTGGTCATCTTGTTCCTGATCAACCTCATGCTGGTGGTCAGTCTCAACCTCTTCACCGGGCTCACCGGGGTTTTCTCGCTGGGCCACGTGGGCTTCATGGCCTTGGGGGCTTACACCTCGGCCATCCTGACCCTCCCACCAGCCCTCAAGGCGGTCAACCTCCCGGACCTGCCAGCGCCTCTTTCCAACGTCACCCTGCCTTTCCTGCCCGCCCTGGTGGCCGGGGGCTTGGTCGCGACAGCGGTGGCCTTCCTGATCGGGATCCCGGTTTTGCGGCTGAGCGGGCATTTCGTGGCGGTGGCCACCCTTGGCTTCCTCATTATCGTTCGGGTGGTCCTGATCAACGCCGAGGCCTTCACTCGGGGAACCCGGACGTTCACTGGGGTGCCGCCGGCCACCACGCTGGGCTGGGCGGCGCTGTGGGCCCTCCTGAACCTCTATGTGGCGATGCGCGTGAAGGGATCGGCGCTGGGCCTCCAGATCCGGGCCGCCCGGGATGATCCATGGGGAGCGCAAGGGGTGGGCGTCGCCCTGGGACGGGTGCGCCTGGTCGCGTTCCTGATCAGCGCCTTCTTCACCGGGGTGGCCGGTGGGCTATGGGCGCATTTCCTCACCGCCTTCTCCCCCAACGCTTTCTATTTCTCGAAAACCTTTGAGATCGTCGTCATGATGATCGTGGGGGGGATGGGAAGCATCAGCGGATCTGTCTTGGGCACGCTGTTGGTGATGGGCAGCACCGAGTTGCTCCGCAACCTGGAGCCGGGGATCTCTATCGGCTCCATCACGCTCGGCCCGCTGTACGGCCTGAGCCAGATCGGCCTGGCGATCCTCCTGATGCTTCTGATCGCTTTCCGCCGCCAGGGCCTGCTGGGCGATCGGGAGTGGGGGCTGGAGCCCATCGCCGAACGCCTCGGAGCGTGGTGGGAGGGGCGCCGGGCCGAGCGGGTCTCCCTGCGCGTTCGAAAGGCGGATCCCTAAAACGAAGGAGGGCCGTTCCCCTGGTGTCGGGGGACATCTCACGACAAGGAGGAGACCCATGCGTCCGCTGCTCCGATGGATGACGTTGCTTCTAGCCGTCCTGCTGACGGCCGCCGCCTGTCAGCCTTCCCCCGCCTCTCCACCGCCCTCGCCGACGGCCGCCGCGCCGGCACCGCCCTCCGCGGCCTCCCCGACGCCTGGGGCCGCCGCGCCCATCCGCATCGGCGCGCCCTTCAACCTCACCGGCGGCATGGCCTCCATTGACGTCCCGGCGGCCAACGGGGCCCGCCTGGCCGCCGAGGAGATCAACGCCACCGGCGGCGTCCTGGGCCACCCCTTGGAGCTGCTCATCCGGGATACGAAAACAGATCCCGCCACGGCCGCCAACGTGGTCACCCAGCTCATCGAGCAAGACAAGGTCGTCGCGGTGATCGGCTTCAACGATTCCGACTACGTGCTGGCGGCCGGCCCCATCTGCCAGCGGGCAGGAGTCCCCTTCATCACGGTGGGCGCCACCTCGCCGCGCCTGCCCGGCCAGGTGGGCGATATGCTCTTCCTGGCCCCCTTCGGGGACAACGTGCAGGCGGCGGTGGGCGCCGAGTTCGCCTTTGAGAAGTTCGGCAAGACCGCTTATCTGCTGTGGGACAAAGGGGCCGAATACACCACCGTCCTGGCCAAATACTTCAAGGCACGCTTCACAGAACTGGGCGGGACCATTGTGCTGGAGGACACCTATCAATCCGGCGACAAGGACTTCTCCGCCCAGATCGCCAAGGTCAAGGCGCTCCCGCAACAGCCTGCCTTCTATTACATCGCCGCCCTCCCGGATGATGTGGGGACCATCGTGAAGCAGTTCCGCAACGCGGGGATCGCCGGGCCCATCGTGGGCGGCGACGGCTACGACACCCCGCTCTTGATCGAGGTGGCCGGCCCCGCCGCTGAGAGCGTGTTCTTTACAACTCACTCCCTGCTCACGGCCGACTCCCCGAACGAGCGGGTGCGAAAGTTCGTGGCCGCCTACAAGCAGAAATACGGCACCGAGCCCGAGGCGGTCTTCGCCGCCCTGGGTTACGACTCGGTTTACATGCTGGCCGAGGCCATCCGACGGGCTGGCTCCACGAACGGGCGGGCCATCCAGCAGGCCCTGGAGAACCTGCGGGACTTCCACGGCGTCACGGGGGTTATCAACTACTCGCCTCAGTCCCATATCCCCCAAAAGGGCGTGACTGTGATCGAGGCGAAGGGCGGAAAGTTCACCTTGGCCGCCGAACGGGTCCCGCAGAAGGTCCCGGCCCCATAAGGGAGCAGTCTGCGCTTTGCCCAGGAGACCGGTCGGGGGGTCGGAGACGGCCCGGCCTCCCGACCCGTTGCGCTCAACGGGAGGAACGCCATGGCAGAACGCCGCACTGAGATCCAGGCTGCGATCCGCACCCACCGCCTGCGCTACGTGCGCTTTGTCTGGTGCGACAACGCCGGGTTGATCCGAGCCAAAGCGGTCCACGTCGCTTCCCTGGAGGATTACCTGCATGGCGCCGGGGTGGGGATCGCCGCGGCCCAGCAGGCTCTCCCTGTGATGTACGACGCCCTGGCCCCCGGCTCCGGGCTGACGCCTGCCGGCGAGGTCCACATGCGGGCGGATTGGGACACGTTCACGCCGTTGCCCTATGCGCCGGGCCACGCTCAGGTGTTCACCGATATCTACGAGGGCGACCAGCCCTGGGCCCACTGCCCCCGCTCCTTCCTCCGACGGATGATCGCGCAAGCCCAACGCCGGGGCTGGCAGATCATGGCCGCCTTCGAGAACGAGTTCTATCTGCTGCGACCCACAAGCGAGGGCTGGGCTCCCGCCGATGGCACGGTCTTTGCCCAGACGGCCGCCTTGGATGCCTTGGCCCCTGTCTTGGAAGAGATCACCGCGGCCCTGGAGGCCCAAGGGATCCTCCCGGAGATGCTCTACGCGGAGTCGGGGCCCGGCCAGTTCGAGATGCCCATCCGCTACGCTGACGCCCTGCGGGCCGCCGACAACCAGATCGCCTTCCGGGAGACCGTGCGGGCCGTCGCCCGGCGCCACGGCCTGATCGCCTCCTTCGTCCCCAAGATCTTCCCCGATAAGGCCGGGAGCGGGGCGCACCTCCATTTCAGCCTGTGGCGGGGAGGCCGCAACCGGACCGGCGACCCGCGCCGCCCTGAGCAACTCTCTGCCGAGGCCCGGGCTTTCGTCGCGGGGATCCTGCAGCACCTGCCGGCCCTGATGGCCCTCACCACGCCCAGCCCCAACTCCTTCAAGCGGATCCGTCCCCGCTTCTGGAGCGGGGCCTTCACGGCCTGGGGCTACGGGAACCGCGAGGCCGCCGTCCGGGTCCCCCAGCCCGCCGCCGGACGGCCCGTCACCCATGTCGAACTGAAGACGGTGGATCCCTCCTGCAACCCTTACCTCGCCCTGGGGGCGGTGATCGCCGCCGGTCTGGACGGGATGGAGAAGGGCCTGGACCCCGGGGAGCCGGTCGCGATGGATCCGGCGGACCTCCCGGAGGCGGAGCGGGCGGCCCGGGGCGTCCGCCCCCTGCCCACAACCCTGGGCGAGGCCATCGCGGCCCTGGAACAGGACCAAGTCCTGCTCCAGGCCTTGGGGCCCGAACTGGCCCGCTCCTACCTGGCCGTGCGACGCGCGGAGTGGGAGGCGATGAAAGATCTGCCTCACGAGGAAGAGGTCCGCATCCTCCTGGAGCGTTACTGAGGGAGGATCCCCAATGCTGGATCTCTCGGCGGTCCCCATCGTCGACCAGCACGCGCACAACTTGCTCCGGCCCGAGCGCGCCGGCGCCTTCGCCTATCCATCGGCCTTCACCGAGGGCTACGCCGCCGAGGTGGTCACCCGCCATGTTCAGGAAACCCTCTTCTTCCGCCGCAGCATGCGGGAGATCGCCGAACTGCTGGGCTGCGCGCCGGACCTGGGGTCCGTTCTGGCGGCGCGGGAGCGGCTGGGGTTCGAGGAGGTCGCCCGACGGTGCTTCGAGGCCGCCGCCTTCCAGGCGCTCCTCCTCGACGACGGCTTCATGCCGGATGAGGTGCTGCCGACGGCGTGGCACCGACGGTTCGCCCCCACCTACCGGCTGCTTCGCGTGGAGTTCGTGGCGGAACGCTTGATCGTGGAGAGCCCCTCATGGCCTGCGTTTGAGGAGGCCTTCCGGGCCGCCCTGGAGACCCTGGGGCCCGACGTGGTCGGCTTCAAGATCATCGTCGCTTACCGGACCGGGCTTGCCGTCGAGGCCCCGGAGGAGGAGGGGGCTCGCGCGGCTTTCGAGATCCTCCGCCGCCGCGCCGCGGCCGGGGAGCGCGTCCGGCTGGCCCTCAAGCCGCTCAACGACTGGGTGGTGTGGCGCACGTTGGAGGCGGCCGCCCGGCGGGGATGGCCTGTCCAGTTCCATACCGGCTTCGGGGACCCCGATCTGGACCTGCGGTGGGCCAACCCGCTGCACCTGCGCCCGCTACTGGAGCATCCCGCGTTCCGGCGCGTGCCCTTCGTGTTGCTACACGCCTCCTACCCTTACACCCGGGAGGCCGCGTATTTGTCCGCTGTCTATCCCCATGTGTATGGGGATCTGGGCTTGGCCATCCCCTTCCTCAGCCAGTCCGGCATGCGCTTCGTCGTCCGCGCCTTCCTCGAACTCGCCCCCTTGAGCAAGATCCTGTTCTCCACCGACGCCCATCTGATCCCCGAGTTGTTCTACCTGGGAGCGCGATGGGGACGGCGAATCCTGGCCCAGGTGCTAGAGGAAACGGTGCGGGAGGGTGACCTGACCGTCGCCGAGGCGGAGGCCGCCGCCCACGCCATCCTCCACGAAAACGCACGCCGCCTCTATGCGCTGCCTTAAGGAGCGCCACCGCCGCGGAGGATCCGATGGACCGACCCCTCATCGGCGTGACGGTGAAGAACGTCCAGGAATCCGGGCCGCTCCACCGGGCCCAGAGCGCGACCGAGACCGCTTACCTGCGCGCCCTCTGGGTGGCCGGGGGCCTGCCGGTGATGCTGCCCAACCTGCCGGAGGCCGCCTCCCTGTTCGCCCAACGGTTGGACGGCGTGCTGTTCACTGGAGGATGTGATATCGACCCGCAACGCTACCGCGCCGCCCGGCACCCGCAGACGGGCCCGGTGGACCCAGAGCGGGACGCCTTCGAGTTCGCCCTCTTCGAGGCCGCCCGTCGCCTCGGGCGGCCCATGCTGGGGATCTGCCGTGGCTTCCAGGTGATGGCCGTGGGCTTCGGCGCCGCCCTCTGCCAGCACCTCCCCGACACCACCGAACTGGTCCACGACCTGGATCAGCCGCCGCCCGCCCGGGCCCACCCCGTGCGCATATTTCCCCTCCCCGGCCTGGCCGCGCTCCTCCCAGACCTTCCCGACGAGATCCTGGAGGTGAACTCCTATCACCATCAGGGGGTGCGCTGGCGGACGGATCTGCCCCCAGATCTCCATCTGCTGGCTGAAGCGCCGGACGGCGTCGTGGAGGCCTTCGCCTGGGTCCCGGAGGGCCAGACGATCCCCTGCGGTCTGGCCGTGCAGTGGCATCCCGAATTGTTGTTCGAGGACGATCCCCGCCACCTCTGGCCCTTCCGCTGGCTGGTGGCGACGGCTCAGAGGCGGTGAACGCTCAACGAAGGAAGCCGGCCGGGGGGAGGCGGAGGCGCAGGCGGGTTCCGGCCTCCGGCCGGCTGTGGATTTCGATCTCGCCCCCCATGGCCTGCAGCACGCCCCGGGCCACCGTCAGGCTGAGCCCGAACCCGGGCACCTCCCGCACCCGCGGATCCTCGGAGCGCCAGAAGGGGGTGAACAGGGAGGGCTGCTCCTCCTCCCGGATGCCGATACCGGTGTCTTGGATCTCGCAGACCACGCCCTCCGCCCCCCCATCGGCCCACACCCGGATCTCGCCGCCGGGAGGTGTGTATTTGACGGCGTTGTCCAGCCCTTTGATCAGGATCCGGACCAGGCGTTCCCGATCCGCCGCCACCGGCGGAAGGCCCTCCGCCACCACCACCGTCAGGCGATGCCCCCGGGCCTCGGCCTGGGGACGGATCCGCTCCACTGCCTCTGCAAGCGCCTCCGCCAGATCCACCGGCTCGATCCGCAGCCGCAGCCGCCCCGCCTCGAGGCGGGAGATCTCCAAGAGATCGCTCACCAGCCCAGCCAGCCGGTCGATGTTCGCCCGGATGGTCTCCAGAAAACGCCGTTGGTTCTCGGTGAGCGCCCCCCCCAGCCCCTTCAACAGGAGGTCAGCGTAGCCCATGATGCTGGTCATGGGGAGGCGGAGTTCATGGACGGCAGTGGAGAAGAAGGCGCTGTGGGCCTCCCGCTCCAGGGCCGCCTGCAGGGCGAGGGCGATCATCCAGCCCGCCGCCCGCCACCCGGAAGCCGGCTCGAGGGCTGGCACCCCCCGCAGCCCCAGCCACTCGGTCCCTCGGCCCAGCGGGAGCGCGAGGAAGGCCACGGCCTCCTCGGACAAACGCCATAGGACAGGAGCGCCGCCCTCCAGGACCTCTGGCAAGGGCCAGGGACGGCCCCAAAAGCCCGGGTCCTTCCAGGCGGCCAAACAGCGCCATCCCTCCGCCGCCCGAACGAGGAAGGCGCCGTCCACAGCGCCGGTTCGCTCCACCGCCCATCCCAGGGCCACCTCCCGGACCGCCGACGGCTCCCGGCGGTTGCGCAGACGCTCTCCCAGGTCCTCCAGCGCCTCCAGCCATCGCGCCTCCATCGCCATCATCCCTCCCGGACCTCCCAGCGATCCTCCTCGTCGTAGCGGTAACTCAGGAAGAACGGCTCCCCCGTCTCCAGGAAGCGCAACACCCGGGGCCAGAGGACCGGGAAATCGGCGACCGTCGGCAGCTCGGGCACCCGATGCAGCGGCACCCATTCCAGCGCGCCCTCAGGGCCCTCCCGGACGGCCCGCCCCGGAGCGCGCCCAACGAAGACGGCGAGCATCACCCCGGGGGCCTCCCCGGGGTCGATCAGCACCGTCCCGGCCAGGCGCAGGTCCACCCCTTCCAGACCGGCCTCCTCCGCGATCTCCCGCCGGGCCGCCGTCCGGAGATCCTCCCCCGGCTCCACGTGCCCGCCCAGGCCGTTGTAGCGCCCGGGCCAGATCCGCTTCGTCGGCGACCGCCGCATCAGGAGCACCGCGTCTCCGTGGAACAGGAAACAGAGCACCCGAGGGATCACCGCCCAGCGCTCCGGCGAAGCCCCTTGATCTGCGCGTCCCATCGGTTCATGGCCCTCCGAGATGGGCACGGAAGAAGGCGATGGCCCGCTGAAGCAACAGGCGCTCCGCCTCGCTGCCGGCTGCGAAGGTGTGGGGCTGGCCCGGATACATGAACAACTCGACCGTCTTCCCCATGGCCCGGAGCCGCTCATACAGGTCGCGGGACCATTCGGGGGGCACCATCGTGTCCGACCCACCGTGGTGGATCTGGATCGGCGCGACGATGTCTTCCAGATAGAAAGCCGGCGAGATGCGGCGCAAGTCCTCCTCCGGCGTTCGCAGTTCCTCCCGCCCCCGCTGTCCGCCGGACCACTGGAGGATGCGCTCGAAGTTCTTGCGCTCGTCGGCGCTCATGGAGCCGTAAAGCACCGCCGCCTTCACGCGGGGGTTCACCACCAAAACCCGCAGGGCGATCCCGCCGCCCATCGAGTGGCCGAACAGCCCCACCGCCTCCGGCCGGGCCATCGGAAGGGTCGGCAGGAGGGCGATGAGGTTGAGGACGTCGACGGCGTAACCCACGCGGAAGAGGTTGGGCCCTTTGTCCGAGGGTGGATGGTTCCGGTAGTTCGGATGCAAGACGAGGAAGCCCGCCCGGGCGAAGGCATCGGCGTAGCGGGCGGTGTAGGCCAGGGTGGAATACCGCGCCGGGTCGACGTAGCCGTGGAGCACGATCACCACGGGGAAGGGGCCCTGGCCGCGAGGGATGTTCATGAAGCCGTAGATCGTCAGCTCATCGCTCGGGTAGGCGATCAGGGTTCGGGTGAAGGCCGGGGTGACCGCTAGGAGCTCCCGGACCTCAAGGGCCCCTCCCCCGTAGGTCCGCCGCCGCAGATCCGCCACCGTGAGCCCAGCGTAGGGATCCGGGGTCGGCGTGGGCATCGGTGTGGAGGTGGCCCGCAGGGGCAGGACGGTCGCCGGCGGAGGAACGGGCGGGACCGCTGTCGGCGTCGGCAGCGGGAGGAGTGCCCGCCGGCAGCCGGAGGCCCCACCGCCCACCGCCATCCCGATGAGGCCGAACACCAACAGCCTCCGCCGCACGTCCTCTTCCCCCTTCCCGGCCCGGGTGGATCCGAAAGGATAATATATACGAAGCGCCTGCCGAGCAACCCTGTCCTGGGAGGAAGGGACATGTGGCGCAACTGGCTGGAGATCTACCGCACATGCAACCTCTCGGCCGATCGGCCCATGGACCCGGTATCCCGATGGCTGCTCGTCGTCCGTTGCTGCGTGTTCCCCATGACGCTGATCTCCGCCGCCATCGGGGGCCTACTGGCCGTCACCGTCGGCCGGTTCGAGCCGATCCCCTTTCTGCTCGCCGCCGTCGGGCTCCTCCTGGCCCACGCGGCCAACAACATGATCAACGATTACTTCGATCTGGAGACCGGACTGGACACCCCGGAATACGTGCGGGCGCAATACGCGCCGCACCCGGTGCTCTCCGGGCTGGTCACGCGGGGCCAGTTGCTGCGGGCGATCTTGGTGGTGAACGCCCTCGACGCCCTCATCGCGCTGGCCCTGACCGCGCTGCGGGGCTGGCCGATCCTGGCCTTCGCCCTGGCGGGCTTGTTCATCAGCGTGTTCTATGTTGCGCCGCCCCTGCGGCTCAAGCGGATCGGCCTGGGGGAACTGGGCGTGTTCCTGGTGTGGGGGCCGCTGATGATCGGCGGCACTTTCTATGCCACCACAGGGATGCTGCCCGGCTGGGTCTGGGCGGCGTCGCTGCCCTATGCCCTGCTGGTAGCCACGGTGCTCATCGGGAAGCACATCGACAAACTGGAACAGGATCGCGCCCAGGGGATCCGCACCCTGCCGGTCCTCCTCGGGGAGCGGGCCGCCCGGGCGCTGAACGCCGGCCTGATGGTGGCCTTCTACCTGGCTGTCCTGGGCCTGGTCGCGGCCCGGATCATGGGTCCATGGCTGTTGCTGACCCTCCTGGGGGTCCCCCGCCTGATCACCGTGCTGCGCACCTACGCCCGGCCGCGGCCGGCCGCCCCACCGCCGGGCTACCCGGTCTGGCCCCTGTGGTATGTGTCGTGGGCCTTCACGTTCAACCGCCGCGCCGGGGCGTTGTTCCTGGCCGGGCTGCTGTTGAACCTCATCGTCCCGATCCCCTTCCCCCGTTGAGGGGAACACGCCGGGGGGCGTGTTCGGTATATTCCAAGGGGGAGACCTTGAGGATCCCATATCGCCGCGTAAAATAGAGTCACAGCCTATGGGGAGAACCCGGAGATGAGCACGCCGGCCAGCACGCCCGCAGGGACCGCCACCGCTCCGGGGCCGACCCCGGCCGCCGGGATGGGGTTCATCCCGCCGGTGCCCCGCTCTCTAGAGGAGACCGGCCTGTCCCTCACCTTCCTCGCCGACCTGGCGCTCAAGATCCTCTACAACGCCGGCTATCTCACCGGCGGCCAGTTGGCTGATCGCCTGCGCCTGCCCTACACGGGGGTGACGGAAGCCATCCTGGAGTTCCTGAAACGGGAACAACTGGTGGAAGTCCAGGGGTCAAGAGGGGTGGGCGAGCAGGCCTATCAATACGCGTTGACCGCGCGGGGGCGCGACCGGGCCCGCGAGGCCCTGGAGCGGAGCCAGTATGCCGGCCCATCCCCAGTGCCCCTTCACGCCTACGCCGCCGGCATGCGCCGGCAGTCCCACAAGGGCGTGCGGGTAACCCCCCGGCTGATGCGCCAGGCCCTGGCCCACTTGGTCCTCAACGATCGGGTGTTCCACAAGATCGGCCCGGCCATCAACTCCGGGACCTCCATCTTTCTCTACGGGCCGCCGGGGAACGGGAAGACCTCCATCGCCGAGGCCATCGGGCGGCGGATCTTCCAGGGCCCGCTCTATATCCCCTACGCCGTCGAGGTCGGCGGCTTCGTGATCAAGGTGTTCGACGAAGTGAACCATGAGCTCCTCCCCAACGATCGGCCCGGCGGGACTGGTATGCTGAAGGCGGCGGCCGACGCCCGCTGGATCCTGATCCGACGGCCCTTCATCGTCAGCGGTGGCGAACTCACCTTGGAGATGCTGGACCTGACATGGAACGAGGTGAGCCGCTATTACGAGGCGCCGTTGCAAATGAAGGCCAACGGGGGCATCTTCCTCATCGACGACTTCGGCCGGCAACAGGTGCGGCCCCGGGACCTCCTCAACCGCTGGATCGTCCCCCTGGAGAAAGGGGTGGATTATCTGACCTTGCACACCGGCCAGAAGTTCGAGATCCCCTTCGAGGTCCTCATCCTCTTCTCCACCAACTTGAACCCACGGGATCTGGTGGACGAGGCTTTCCTGCGGCGCATCCGACACAAGATCGAGGTGCCGGATCCCACTCCCGCGGAGTTCCGGGAGATCTTCCGCCGGGAGTGCCAGGCCCGTGGGATCCCTTACGATGAGCAGGCCCTGATCTACCTGCTCCAGGAATGGTATGTCAAACGCCGGCGCCCCCTGCGGGCCGTCCACGCCCGGGATCTCCTGGCCCACATCCAGGACATCGCCTCGTATTTCAACGTGGCCCCGGTCCTGAACAAGGAACTCATCGACCGGGCTTGCGAGGCCTACTTCGTGGAGTTGGGCGCGCCCCCCGCCGCGCCGGCGCCGGCCAAGCCCTCCGGACCCGCCTAGGGCCTATCCCCCGCCGGACTTTCCCCCAGAGGGGGTCGTGAGCTAGAATCATGGCGGGCGCCCCGCGGCGGCGCATCCTTCTGTCCCCAGGGTTCCCAATGGCCAAGAAAGCCCAGCCCGGGCGGGTGGTGGCCACCAACCCGAAGGCCTATCACGATTATCACATCGAGGAGACCTTCGAGGCCGGCATCATCCTGACCGGGAGCGAGATCAAATCGGTGCGGGCCGGCAGGATCAGTCTGCGGGAAGGCTATGTGCTGCCCCGGGAGGGCGAGCTCTGGTTGATGAACGTGCACATCGCCCCCTATGAGCCGGCCTCCCGGGACAACCCGGATCCCCGCCGGCCCCGCAAACTGTTGCTCCACCGCCACGAGATCAACCGGCTGATCGGGAAGGCCCAGGAGAAGGGCTACACCATCGTCCCCCTGAAGGTCTACTTGAACGCCCGGGGCTTCGCCAAGGTGGAGATCGCCCTGGCCAAGGGCAAAAAGCAATACGAGAAGCGGCGGGCCATCGCCGAACGGGAGGCCCGTCGGGAGATCGAGCGGGCCCTGCGGGAGAAAGGCTGAGCCGCCGGAGGAAAGCAGGATGCTGGTGGAAATCCAGGCGGACCGGTTCGTGGCGAACGGGGTGCCGCTGGCCTCGGTGCGGGAGATCAACCGTCTCCCCGAGCCGGACCGGCTCGCCGTCTACCGGACCCTGATCCCGGATTTCCTCCTGGAACGCTACGGCATCGATCCGGTCACCCTGGGCGATGCCATGGGGCGCCCGCTGGTCCGCATCGAGGCCACCCCGGGAGGCGCGGCTGTGGAGATCCGCATCTGGCGGCGCGCCGACGATCAGGACCCGCTGGTCTATCTCCATTTCGCCGAGACCCTGCACAACCACATCATCGTCCTGCTCTTGATGACCAACGATCCGGACTCGCCGCGGTTCGATGTGGACCGGGATCGGCAGGGGCGGCCGACCAAATACGGGACGGTGCGCCGCAACATCGAGGCCGAGGTGGCGGCGATGCGGTTCGGCCTGGCCCCGGGCCAGGTCCGCCGCGGGCTGCGGCTCACCAAACATATGCTCCCACTGTTCGAGACCTTCGTCCGCCGCCTGGGCCACGACATGTTCCTGGTGGAGCCCCTGGCCTACCACGCCGCCATCCTTTTCGAACGCTATGGCTGCGGCTACATCCAAGGACGCTCGAAAATGGAGTGGATCCATCGGGAGTTCCAGCCGGGCGGGGTGCTCTACCGGCGCCTGGACGGGTCCACGCCGTTCCGACAGCCCGGCATGGAGCGGACGGTGCGTGGACGCTCCTGGGCCATCTATGATGGCATCCTGGGGGAGCCCTTCGACGGCGTCTCGATGTATAAGCGCATCGGCCACCACGCAGGCGTCTGCACCTTCCCGGACGCCGTCTGGTGAGCGGAGCGGGGATGCGTCTGGACCTGTGGCTCCGTCTGGTGCTCCTCCTCGCCCTGGTGGGCGTCGCCTGGTGGGCCGCCGGAAAGATCCACCGCCTGTGCCCGCCGGGGCTGGACCCGGAGCGGGCGCGGCGGCTGGAGGCCCTGCTCTCCCTGGGGCGGAGCCTCCTGCGCGCCCTGGTCCTGGCCGTCGCCTTCCTGATCGCCCTGGACCTGTTCGGCCTGAACCTGGGGCCGCTCCTCACCGGGGCCGGGATCGTCGGGGTGATCCTCGGGCTGGGCGCCCAGAGCGTGATCCGCGACCTGATCGCCGGGGTGGTCCTGGTCCTGGAAGGGCCCTTCGGGATCGGCGAGGTGATCCACGCCGCCGGCGTCGGCGGAACGGTCGAGCGCATCACGCTGCGGGCCACCTACCTGCGGGACGCCGATGGCACCCTGCACGCCATCCCCAACAGCATGCTGGGGGTGATCAGCAACCTGAGCCGGGATTGGGCTCGGGTGGCCGCGGATCTCCCCCTGCCCCGGGCGACCCCGTGGGAGCATGTGGAGGCGATCCGCTCCGAAGCCGAGGCGGCCATGGCCCAGGACGAGACCCTCGCCGGAAGTGGGCGAGGCCCCCTGACGATCGCCGGCGTGGAGGGGATCAGCGAGACCGCCTTCGTCGTGCGGTTCGAGATCCCGGTTCACCCGGCCGCCCGCTGGACAGCCGCCCGGCGCTTGCGGTATCATTTGATACGAGCGGCAAGGACGCTGGAGATCTCGCCGATCCATCGCCAGGAGGCCTGAATGCGCCCGAGAACCGCCGGCGTCGCGGTCGTGCTGAGCGCCCTGTTGGCAGCCGCATGCCAGGGGGGGATTTTCGGAGCGGCCCAGATGCCGCCCACGGCGACCTTCCCCCCGACCCGCACCCCACAGCCGACCGCGACCCCCACCTTCACACCGACCATCACCCCCTCGCCGACGGCGACCTTCACGCCCACGCCGACCGAGACCCCCACCCCGACGCGGACGCCCACGCGGACCCGGCCGCCTTACACCCCGACCCCGCGGCCGACCCCTACGCCGGCGCCGACCCCGACCCCGGCCTTCGATTTTTATCCCACCTCCATCAACCAGGCGCCCAACTGTGGGACGGTTTATGTGGAGGGTTATATCCGGGACGCGGCCGGCAACCCGATCAATGGCGTGTGGTATCAGTTGACCCTCTACTGGTTGGATGAGAGCGGGAACGCCAACTTCGTGCTGACCGACCGCAAGCAGAGCGGCGGGCGGGCCCCGGGCCTGTGGGGTTTCGCGCCGCTCGACCCCAAGGATTACCACAAGCCCTTCCGCTTCGTCATCCAGATCATCGAGAGCCCCGGCAACCCGCGCCCGCTCTCGCCGGCCGTGGTGATCGATCACCGTGATTGCAACCAGGCCGGCCAATACGTCTTCGACTGGAAGCGCCGCTGGTAGCCGCGCAGCCATCGACGATCGTCGATGGTCAAGGGGGGAACCGATGCGCTCAGTCCGTTTGTTTTTCCAAAAGATCGGCGTGCTGACGGCGCTGGTACTGATCCTGGAGGCATGCCGGCCGGCGCCGTTTCCCACGCCGACCCCGGTGATCTCCCGGCTTCCGCCCGTCCTGGTCAGCCGCACACCGGAGCCTGGCCAGGAGGTGACCCCGGAGATGCCCCTGCGCCTGGTCTTCAGCGAGCCGATGGATCGGGCCTCGGTGGAGGCCAACCTCCGGGTGATCCCGGCCGTGGCCGGCCGCTTCGCTTGGGAGGCGGGGGACCGCGTCCTGCGCTTCCTCCCCCAGGCCCCATGGAAACTCGAGACCATCTACGAGGTCCGCCTGGAGAACGCCCGCGCCCGCAACGGGCAGGCCCTCGCCCGCCCGGTGATCTTCCGGTTCCAAACCGCCTCCCCCTTGAAGGTGAGCGCGGTCCTGCCGGAGCCCGACGCCCGGGATGTCGATCCCCGTTCCCCGGTCACCGTGATCTTCAACCGCCCGGTGGTCCCGCTGCGCAGCGAGAGGGAGGCCGCAGCCCTGCCGCACCCCCTGGCTTTCGACCCCCCGATCCAGGGGACCGGGCGCTGGATCAACACCAGCATCTACACCTTCCAGCCTCAGGGAGCATGGGCGGCCGGCCGCACCTACACCGCCCGGGTCGTCGCCGGCCTGAAGGACCTGAGCGGGGTTTCCCTGGAGAAGGATTACACCTGGTCCTTCACCATCCGACGCCCCATGGTCCGGTCCTATGCTCCAGGGCGGGGCCGGCATATGGACCTGGATCGCTCTGCCCCCATCTCGATCACGTTCAACATGGAGATGGATCGGTCCTCGGTGGAGCAGGCCTTCACGCTGCGGGAAGGCGCCGAGGACGGACCGGCCCTCCCCGGGCGCTTCGAGTGGATCAGCCAGACGATGATCTTCCGGCCGGACCCGCCTCTCAAACTGGAAACCCGTTACTTCGTGCGCCTGGAGGCCCGCGCCGCCGCCCCCTCCGGATCCACCCTGGAGGGCCCCGTGGCCTGGGCCTTCACGACACCGTCCTATCCCCGCCTGGTCCAAACGGATCTGCCCACCCCGCCGCACCGACTGAAACCGGACGCCAGCATCGACCTAGTCTTCAGTTCGGGCCTCATCCGCCCCGAGTCCATCGCGCCGAACCTGCGCTTCGAGCCGCCGATCTCCCTCACCCGCATCTTCACCACGTGGGATCCCACCTCGGGTCGCTTCTCTGTGTATGGGCCGTGGCAGCCCGGCGCGACCTACACGCTGACGGTGGAGCCGGACATCGTCGACCGCTACGGCAACCGGCTGGACCGTCGGCACACCTTCACCTTCACGGTGGACCATCTGGATCCCATCGCTTACCTGAATCTCGGCGTCCCTCACCAACCCTTCGCCGTCATCGGAACCTATACCGAGACGGCGGCCTTCCTCTCTACTCGCAACCTCCAGCGGGTGGACTTCGCCCTTGCCCGGCTGGACCTGGGCACGTTCATCTCCTTGACCCACGAGCCCTATCGGGTCCGGGAGTACTTGCCCTCGCCCTCGGAGATCATCGCCCGCTGGGCCTTCACCGTGCCGGAAGTGATCACGGATGTCATCATGCTGAGCCGGGTGAACCTCGCCGGGCGGACCGGGCGCATCCTGCCCACCGGGATGTATCACCTGGCCATCGAGCCGCCCGGCGTCTCCATGGACCCGCCGGCCCGTTATCTGCTGGCCGCCGTGGACCTGAACGTGGTCCTCAAGGTCGGCCCCCAGGAGGCCCTGGTCTGGGTGACCGATATGGCGACGGGCCGCCCGGTCCCACGGATCCCCGTGGCGCTGCTGGGACGCCCTGAGGAAGGCCCGCTCCAGGGCCTGGGCACCACGACCACCGACGCCGATGGCATCGCCCGCTTCACGTGGGGCGAGCCCGTCCCGGTCTGGCGCTTCCGGATCGCCGTGGCCGGGAGCCCCGGCGGCCGCTTCGGCCTCGCCGCCAGCCCCTGGTCCGACGGTATCGAGCCGTGGGCCTTCGGCTTCCCAGCCGATTACGAGCCGGCCCGTTCCCAGGTCTACTGGCAGACCGATAAGCCGATCTATCGGCCCGGCCAGACGGTCCGCTTCAAAGCCATCGTCCGGTCCGACGACGACGCCCGCTATACCTTGCCGCCGAGCCGCACCCTGCCGATCCGCCTGGTGGACCCGGAGGGCCGGGAGGTGTATTCCGCTACCCTCCCCGTGGGCGCTTTCGGGACGGCCCACGGGGACTTCCCGCTGGCGGCAGACGCGCCCCTGGGGTCCTATACGCTCATGGCTGATCTCCCGCCCGGCCCTTACGCCCACACCATCTCTTTCTTGGTCGCCGCCTACCGCCGGCCCGAGTTTCAGGTCTCCCTGGCCACGGACCGGCCGGCCTATCTGGCAGGGGAGACCCTCCAGGCGCTGCTGCAGGCCACTTACTACTTCGGCGCCCCGGCGGCTGGGGCCACGGTCGAGTGGACGGCACGGGCCCGCCCTTACCGGTTCAGCCCACCCGGTCTCGAGGCCTTCTCCTGGGCCGACCTCGACCCTTACAGCGCCTATGAGGGCGAGGGGGAGGAGAAGATCGCCAGCGGGAGCGGGACCACCGACGCCCAGGGGCGTTTCATCATCCGCATGCCGGCCGACCTGGGGAAGCGCGCCGACAGCCAGGTGATCATCCTGGAGGCCCGGGTAACCGATCTCAACAACAACCTGGTGGCCGGGCGGACTGAGGCGGTGGTCCACGCGGGGCGGTTCTACATCGGGCTGCGGGCCGAGCGCTACGTGGGCGAGGCGGGCCAGCCCCTCACCCTCACTGTTCGCACGGTGGACTGGGAGGGCCGGCCCCTGGGGGAGATCCCCCTCTCGTGGACGGCTTACCGGCGGGAGTGGTTCAGCGTGATGCAGGAGACCGAACAGGGGCCCTTGTGGACGTGGACCTACAGCGACACGGCGGTGGTCAGTGGGACGCTCCGCACCGATGCCCAGGGGTCTGGACGGATCGCCCTCGTCCCGCCAGAGCCTGGCACCTATGTGGTGAAGGCCGAAGGACAGGACGCGGAAGGCCACCGGATCCGGAGCGCCGAGTTCGTGTGGGTGTCGGGGCGGGGCGCGGTGGCCTGGCGACAGGAGAACAACGACCGGCTGGAGCTGGTGGCCGATCGCCGGGAATACGCCCCCGGGGACACGGCCACCGTCCTGGTCCCCTCCCCCTTCACCGGGACGGT
Source organism: Thermoflexus sp. (assembly GCF_040289485.1). Taxonomy (GTDB): domain Bacteria; phylum Chloroflexota; class Anaerolineae; order Thermoflexales; family Thermoflexaceae; genus Thermoflexus. The sequence goes on along the minus strand of NZ_PSLG01000002.1, from coordinate 62,490 downwards.
CACCGCCCTGATCACCCTGGAGCGGGGCCGGATCCGGCGGGCGGAGGTGCGGACGCTGGAGGGCAACGCCCCCACCCTCTCCATCCCCCTCACCGAGGCGGACGCGCCCAACGTCTTCCTCTCCGTGATCCTGATCAAGGGGGTGGATCGTCTGGAGCCCGCGCCGGCCTTCAAGATGGGAACGGTGAACCTCCGGGTGAAGGCCGAGCGCCAGCGGCTCCGGATCACGCTGACCCCGGACCGGGATGTGGCCGCCGGCGCCCACTACGGACCGCGGGAGACCATGACCGTGACCCTGCGGGCCACCGACGTCGACGGGCGCCCGGTCCAGGCGGAGGTGGCGGTGGCGGTGGTGGACGCCTCGGTGCTGGCCCTGGTGGATCCCAACGCCCCGCCGATCCTGGAGGCCTTCTACCACCCACGGAGCCTGTCCATCGCCACCAGCACTTCCTTGATCTACAACGTGAACCGGGTCACCCTGCGGATCGCCCGGGAGCGGAAGGGCGGGGGCGGCGGCGCGGCGGAGGCTTTCGGGGAGATCCGCCAGGAGTTCCCGGACACCGCCTATTGGAACGCCACCCTGCAGACCGACGCGGAGGGAAAGGCGGTCTTCTCCGTGCGCCTGCCGGACAATCTGACCACGTGGCGCATCACTGCGAAAGCGGTGACCCCTGAGACGCGGGTGGGAGAGGCCACCCTGGACGTCCGCAGCACCAAAGACTTGCTGATCCGGCCCAGCGTTCCCCGCTTCTTCGTGGCCGGCGACCGCGTGGTGCTGGGGGCGGCCGTCCACAACAACACCGATCGGCCCCTCCCGGTCGCCGTGCGGTTGGCGGCCAAGGGGATCACCCTCGAAGGGCCGGCGGAGCAGCGGGGGGACATCGGGCCCGGGGCCGCGGCGCGATTCGAGTGGACCGGCGTGGTGGACCGGGTGGACGCGGTGGACCTGACCTTCTTCGCCGAGGGCGGGGGGCTCCGGGACGCCACCAAGCCCACTCTGGCCCGGCCGGACGGCACCGTCCCGGTGTTGCGCTCCGTGGGCCTGGAGACCGTAGCGGCGGGGGGGATGCTGGAGGGAGCTGGGACGCGAGAGGAGATCGTGGCCCTGCCGCCCGAGCCGGAGGTCGTGGGCGGGGCGATGACGATCCGGCTGGCGCCCTCCCTGGCGGCAGCGACCCTGGAGAGCCTGGCCTGGCTGGAGCACTTCGAATTCGAATGCACCGAGCAGACCGTCAGCCGCTTCCTGCCCAACGTGGCCGCCTACCAGGCCTTGCGGCGCCTGGGCCTGTCCCGGCCGGGCCTGGAGGAGAACCTCCGGCGGCAGATCGCCATCGGGCTCCAGAAGCTCTACACCGGCCAGCGCGCCGATGGCGGATGGGGATGGTTCACCTCGATGGAGAGCGATCCCCTCACCACGACGTATGTGGTCTTCGCCCTGGCCCAGGCGCGGGCCGCCGGCTTCCCGGTGGCTGGGGACGTGGTGGAGCGGGGGGTGGCCTTCCTGCGCCGTGCCCTGAAGGCGCCGAGCGACCTGGCGGAATGGGAGGCCAACCGGCAGGCCTTCATGCTCTTTGCCATGGCGGAGGCTGGGGCCGGGGACCTGGGCCGGAGCGTGGCCCTCTGGGAGGCCCAAAAGGAGCACCTGGCCCTCTACGCCCGTGCCCTCCTGGCGATGGCGGTCGGCAAGGTTCAGCCCGACCATCCGCTGGTGAAGACGTTGATGAGCGATCTGGTGGAGAAGGCTCAGGTCACGGCCACCGGCGCCTGGTGGGAAGAGCGGGGCGTGGACGACTTCAACTGGAGCACCGACACCCGGACCACGGCCATCGCCCTGCTGGCCCTGCTGCGGCGGGAGCCAGGGAACCCGCTGGCCTTATCGGCGGTGCGGGGCTTGATGGCCGCCCGCCACGCCGATCGCTGGGAGACCACCCAGGAGACGGCCTGGGCGCTCCTGGCCCTGACCGAGTGGATGGCCCAAACCGGGGAACTGAGGGGGAACTACACTTGGAGTGTGGATCTGAACGACCGATCCCTGGGCTCCGGAGCGGTCACGCCGGACCGGATCGCCGAGACGGTGGTCTTGCGCCAGAACCTCTCGGCGCTCCGGCGGGAGGTCGGCAACGCGGTGCGCTTCTCGCGGAGCGAGGGCCCCGGCGTCCTGTATTACACGATCCACCTGGGTCTGGAGGAACCGGTGGAACGGATCGCCCCGCGGTCCCGGGGCCTGACCGTCTTCCGCCAGTATCTGCGGCTGGACGACCCGTGTTTGAAAGACCGGCGCAAAGCCTGCACCCCGGTGACCACCGCCCGCGCCGGTGAGGTCCTGACCGTCCGTCTGACCCTGGTGGTCCCCCGCTCGGTTCATCATCTCGTGCTGGAGGATCCCTACCCGGCGGGGATGGAAGCCCTGGACCCCTCGCTGAAGACCACGCCGCAGGCGGGCCGGCCGCCGACGCCCGAGCGGGGGAATGCGGAGGATCCCTTCGGGGGCTACGGCGGATGGGGCTGGTGGTGGTTCGGGCATGCAGCCCTCTATGACGACCGGGCGGCCCTCTTCGCCGAGTTTCTCCCCGCGGGCACCTATGAATACACCTATCTGGTCCGGGCCGGCTGGGCGGGTCGGTTCCGGACGCGCCCCGCCCGGGCCTACGCCTTTTACTTCCCCGAGATCTACGGCCAGAGCGAGGGGACGTTATTCGAGATCACCCCGTAAGCGACCCCGTGGCGGATCAGCTCCCTGAGATGGTCGGGGTCTGCTCGGGCGAAGCCGCGGGCCAGGGCCACACCGCGTGCAGCGGACTTCGATCAGGAGCCACGTAGATGGCGTCTACCGGACATTCCTCTTCGCAGAGGAAACAGGTCTGGCAGTCGTCGCGATAGACAATGCGCGCCACCGACCTCCTCTGGGGATCCGGGTCCATGCACAGCACGTCCAAAGGACACACCTACACGCACAAGGTGCAGCCGATGCAGCGCTGGGCATCCACCCACTGGATTATGAGGCTTCGCCTCCCAACGGGCAGGGCTGGAAAACCTTTTGGTCTTCGTATTCCAACGTGGTCAGCGTCCAGCCCAGCCCTCCGGGGGGCAACGTCGGCTGGGCCAGGGTCCAGCGCCGCCAGCGGGCATCGTCCCGCTGAGGGAAATCCAGCCGGCGGTGCCAGCCGCGGGTTTCCTGGCGGGCCTGGGCGGCGGCGAACATGGCGTGGGCGGTCAAGGCCGCGTGCCGCACCTCGTGGCATTGGGCCAGCCGATGCCCATCTAGAGCCCGGGCACGGCCGGCATCCTGCCAGATCTCCTCAACCCGGGCTTGGGCCGCTGCCAGGCCCGGGCCGCTGCGGAAGAAGTTAACTTCCGGATCCACCACCAGGCGCTGGAGCCGCCGCAGGATCTCCACCGGGTCCGGCCCTCGCTCCCGCCGGAGGGGGGCCAGGGCGGCCTCCCAGGCCGCAGCGATCTCGGTCTCATCGAGCCCATCGGGTGGGACCTCCCGGGCCCGGCGGGCAGCGGCGCATCCGGCCCAGAAGCCGCTCGCCATTGCCGGCACCCACCACCGGAAGACGGCTGGCCGTGTCTCCCGCTACGAACAGCACCGGGACGGTGGTGTCGCCGGAGAGGGAGCGGGCGAACACGCCCCCGCCGGCACCGATGGAGCCGGTGAAGCGGGGGATCCACGACACCGGCTGGGTGAACACATCCACGCCAGTGCGAGCCAGTCCCTTGGCCACTAAAGGGAAGTCCGTCTCCCAGCGACGTCGGTCGGCCTCGGAGATCCCCCGCAAGTCGAAGTAGATGGGGCCGCGGCCTTCCCGAATCTCGGTCAGCATGGCCAGCGCCAGCCGCTGGGTGGGGGCGGGATCGGGCTCCCCATGCCGTTCCAAGATGTTCTCGCCCAGACGGTTGCGGAAGCGGCCGCCCAGGGCGGCCAGCACGCACTGGCCGTGGCTGTCGAAGAGACTGCAGGTGGCGATGTAGCTCACACAATACTCCATGCCGGCCAGGGCGGCTCCGGCCTCCGCGGCCAGTCCATATCCCTCCCCCATAGCGGAGTGGACACCCATATGGGCGCCCCGCGAGGCGCACCCACCCGCGGCCAACACCACCGCCCGGGCACGGATGGCCAGCAAGGACCCGCGCTGGCGGAGGAACCCGGCGGCCCCCGCCACCCCGCCTTGGGGGGAGGGAAGCAGCGCGGTGAGGCATGCATGGTCTACGATCTGAGCCCCTGACCGACGCACCAACCGGCGGAGGAAGCGCAACAGCCCCACGCTCTCCAGAGCCAGCCGGGGAACATGGATACGGCTCCCTACTTTCAGCCAGCGGCGCCGCAGCCCTCCCTCCGACGTGTGCTCCAACGGGGCACCCAACGCGCCCAGCTCCTGCCACAAGCGGGCGCTGGCCTCAGCCACCCGACACACAGCCTCCCGATGGACCAGACCCTCCACTGCCTGCTCGTGCTCGTCCAGGAAACGTTCCATGTCGTCTTCCGGCAACAGATAGAGCGCGACGCCGCCCGCAAAGGGGCTGACCCCATCAGCGCCCGCATAGCCCTTGCAGGCCACCACCACGCGGGCGCCGCTCCGCAAGGCTGCCCAAGCGGCCACAAGGCCGGCCAGGCCGCCGCCCACCACCAGCACGTCGCTTACTAGCTCCCCCCGAGGGTAATGTGCTAGGCTCATCCTCCCGCCCATCCCAGTTTGATCTCCAGGGCCCGCACAGCCGCGTCCATCAGGAACCCCAGCGAGCCGATGGCGAGCACCGAGGCTGCCAGTTCCGGATAGGCCAGACGGTCGCGGGTGTCCAACACCAGGTAACCCAGGCCGCTGGTGACACCCAACATCTCAGCGGGTACCAGCACGATCCAAGCCACACCGGTGGCCAACCGGATGCCGCTCACCAGATGGCCCAACACCGCCGGCAGGGCCACGTGCACCAGCATCTCCGCTGGCCGGGCGCCCACGCTCCGGGCGATCCACAGCCAACCCCGGTCCAGCGTCCGCACCCCTGCGGCCGTGTTGAGCAGCACCGGCCAAACGGCTGCTACAGCGACCAAGAACACCACCGCGCGGTCGGCGATGCCTAAGACCATGATGGCAATGGGCATCCAGGAGAGGGGCGATATGGTGCGCAAGAACTGAAAAACCGGGCTCGTCGTCCGCTCCAGGCCACGCACGTAGCCACTGAGAAGCCCAAGGGGCACGCCGATCCCGATGGCCAGCGCCAGCCCCATCAGCACCCGGCGGAGGCTGATCAGGCTGTGGTGCAGCAAGGTGCCGTCCTGGGCCATGCGAGCGAGGGCGGCCAGGGCCGGTCCCGGCCCGAACTCAGCCAGCAGCGATGAACGACCTGGCAGGGGCAGGGTGGCCAGCCACCACAGAGCCAGCGCCCAAACAACGCCCAGGGCTGGCAGGACAGCGTTGGATCGCCACAGGCGCCGGGAGCGCATCATGGCTCGATCACCTCCTGGCGCTGAAGATCCTCAGGCTGTCCGAAAGCGCGCGGCCCGCCCATCTGCGCAAGGGCCTCCCGCACAAGCCCCTCGTCCACCAGGTCCCGGGCAGCCAAGTCCGGCGTCAACTTCCGGAGGAAAGCGGTATCTCCCTCCACCTGGGTTTCCTGCAAAGCCAGGACCAGCCGGGCCATGTAGGAGGGATAGGGATAGGGATAGGGTTGGAAATCGATGCGCATAGGGCGCCAGGTTGACCTGCCGGGCCTGGAAAGCTTCGACGATCTAGGACCAAGAGCGGAACAGACGCGGCGGCTCCGCTGTCAGCCCTTCCTCCTTGTAGTAACCCAGTAGTAACCCA
>NZ_PSLG01000002.1:0-56583 GCF_040289485.1 Thermoflexus sp. | reverse complement strand
GTAGTAACCCAGTAGTAACCCAAGGCATCGGCGATCAGCAGGGGCGAAGCATCCGTGATGGGCAAGTAGCCGATACGCAGGGGCTGGTCGGAACCGCCCTCAGACGGCGAGGAGGGGTGGGTCGTCGGGCCTTGCCCGCCGAAGGAGGCACAGCCAGCCAGGCAGGCGGCGCCGGCCATGCCGGCGGCAAGGGCCCCCGGACCCAGGGCGGCCAAGAGAGCTTCCTGAAGCCGTCCGTTGCCGTCGGGCTTGACGCTGAGCAGCGTGCGGGCAGGTCGTGGGGAAAGCACCAGCACCCGGTGGCCTACCGACAGGGCCTCGCCGATATCGTGGGTGACCATCACCACGGAGATGCCGTCTTCCTCGGCCAGCCGGCGCACCAGCGTTCCCAACGCCTGGCGGGTGGGCGCGTCCAAGGCAGAGAACGGTTCATCCAGCAACAGCACGCGGGGTCGCCGCACCAGGGCGCGGGCCAAGGCGACCCGCTGGGCCATGCCACCCGAAAGCAGGTGCGGCCTCCAATCAGCTACCTCTTGTAGCCCCAGACGCTCCAAGGCCGCCTCCACGCGGCGCGCCACCTCGCGCCGATCGCGCACCACTTCTATATCCGCTCCCCCTCTCCGCCCCGGACACTTTGCCATGACATCGACTGTCTGAAAGCGGGCGTTCCCGGTGGGGGCCGGAGGATCTATCGATCTGGACAACCCCGGCGCTGACGGTTAGAATGTTGTTAGACCATCTGGAGAGACCTTCTGTGCAGAGACGACGGCCACCCTGGCGGGGCGTGGGGTTGTGGATCGTGGCCCTCAGCATCGCCCTGGGGCGCCCGCATGCCTCGTCCTTAGCCCCGATGGTGCGGGTTGGGGACGCCGAGGCAGCGGCGGCGGGGACCTCCAGGCTCTATCTGCCGCTCCTCTTGCAGGAGTGGGGACCCGCGGCTTCCCGGCAGGTGAACGCCCCTCGGCTCTCGGATCCGCTGGGGACGGATTTTGCGCGTATGGCTATCTTCTGGTTCGGCCGGGTGACCCCTACCGCCAATTATGCGGACGTGCGGGTGGCTTACACCGACACTGAACTTGTTGTCTACGTGGCGGTCTTCGACCGCCGCTTGTGGATGGACCCCGATCCCTCCCCGACGTCCCTGACCGCGTGGGACGCTGTCTCCCTCTTCCTCAACCTCGATGGACCGGTGGGCAGCGCGCCGACCGCCGCCGCGTTCCACTTCATCGGCGGATTGAGCAATGCCGACCGCTCCGGGCGCTATCAGGCGGCCTTCCGTGGGGATGGGGTCCGCTGGACCCGTGTCTCCCTCCCCTTCGGCGCCCTCGCCGGATGGCGAGGGGATGCGCTGAACAACAACGGCGACGATCGGGGATGGGCGATGACCTTCGAGATCCCCTTCGCCGCCCTGGGCCGGAACGGCCCGCCGCCGGAGGGAACCCTCTGGGGGCTGGCCCTCATGGTCCACGACCGGGATGACGCGACCGGCACCCCCATCCCGGCGACGACCTGGCCGGAGCGAGCGAGCCCGGACCGCCCGGCCTCCTGGGGCCGGCTGCGCTTCGGCCTGCCCGTCTATGCGCCGCCGGCCGCCCGGCCGGGAGGGACCCTCACCGTCCGACATCGGTTGAACGGCGCCACCGTCCGCGATGCCGCCGTGGGCGGCTATACGAGGTGCGGCAGCGGTCTGCAGGACCTCTGGGCCCAGTGGGGGGAGACCACAGAGGCCTTCTACAACCCCGAGCGCTCGGATTTCAACATCCAGAACCAGGTCGACGTCGCTGACTGGCCCTGCTTCTCGAAGTATTATGTGACCTTCCCGCTGGACGGGCTTCCACCCGGGAAGGCCATCCTCTCTGCCACCCTCACGTTGCACCTGATGGGGAACGGAGGATCCGCAGAGACAGCACCCCGTTCCTGGATCCAGGTCCTCACAGTGAATGAAGACTGGGACGACCGGACGCTGACCTGGAACAACGCCCCTTTGGCGGCCGAGAACGTGGGGGGCGCCTGGGTCGACCCGGTCCGCCAATGGCCAGGCTGGCCCGGCATCCCTTACACTTGGGATGTGACCTACGCCGTCGCCCGGGCCTACGCCAGCGGGCAACCGCTGCGCCTGGTCCTCTATTCGGCGGACGGGGCGTATCACTCCGGAAAATCCTTCGTCTCCTCGGACGTCGAGGACTGGAACGCCGAAGGCCGGCCGACGCTGCGGATCCTCTGGGGGGATCCATAAGAAGCAGCCGGCCTCCACGCCTTCGGGTCCCACCCCCACGGCACCTGTAGCCCCTCGCCACGGGGCTCACCTGCCCAGTGATGGCGGCGGGATGCCGCTGGGCTCTCGGTCATCGTTTTTAAACCATCGTGGACAGCGCGCGCCCCGGTCCTCCACGGTTTCCTAACTTTCTGTTTATCCCCACCAAACCCCCCTTCGCTACAGTGTTGTCAGAACAGCGATCCTCGTCCATCCAGGAGCCAGCCGCCGATGTTGCTGATCGCCCGAGCGCCCGTGCGGATCAGTTTCGCCGGAGGGGGGACGGATTTCCCGGCCTATTTCCGCAAATATGGCGGGCAGGTCCTCAGCGCCACCCTGAACCGTTACGTCTACACGATGCTTTCCCCGGCGCCACGGGCGGCCCATCTGATCTCGGCCAACTACAGCCTGTTCCAGCAATACGCGCCGGACCGGGATGCACTGTGGGACGGGAACCTCTCCCTCCCCCGGGCCATCCTGGAGGCCTTCGGGAACCCCGGTGGGATCGACCTGTTCATTGCCGCCCAGGTCCCTCCGGGCACCGGGCTGGGCTCCTCGGGCAGCCTAGCGGTCTCTATGATCGCAGCCCTGGCGGCGTGGAGCGGATGGAGCCTCACCCGGTATGAGATCGCGGAACTGGCCTGCCAGATCGAGATCGAACGGATGGGGCTGCCGGTCGGCAAGCAGGACCAGTATGCAGCCGCCTTCGGAGGCCTGAACCGGATCCGGTTCGAGGCGTCTGGCGTCTTCGTGGAGCGGGTGCCCTTGGCCCTGGAGGTCCGACAGGCTCTGGAGCGACGGCTCCGCCTGTTTTACACCGGCCAGGCCCGGCCCTCGGCGACCATCCTGAAAACCCAGCAGCAGGCCACCACGGAGGAAGATCCACAGGTCCTGCGCCGGTTGCACCTGCTCAAAGCCCTGGCGGAGGACATGGAGGACTGCCTGACGATGGGCGACCTGGACGGCTTCGGCCGCCTGCTCCACGAGGCCTGGATCCTCAAGCGAGGACTGGCCTCGGCGATCTCCAACGACTTCATCGACCGCTGCTACGCCGCGGCCCGGGAGGCCGGGGCCATCGGGGGCAAGATCACGGGGGCCGGCGGCGGCGGCTTCCTTCTCCTCTATTGCCCGGAGGAGGCCATCGAGCGGGTCACCGAGGTCATGGCCGCGATGGGCCTGAAGCCCATGGATGTGGCTTTCGAGGCCCAGGGCGTGCAGGTCTTCCGGATCGAATGATGGAAAGGCCCATGTGGAGCGAATGGATCGAGGAATACTTCGACGGGGTCCGGCGCGCGCTGGAGGTCCTGCCCCGCGATGTGCTGCTGCAGGTCATCGCCCAGGTGGAGGCCGCCGCCCGGGAGGGGCGCATGATTTTCCTCTGCGGGAACGGAGGCAGCGCGGCCACTGCCTCCCATTTTGCATGCGATCTGGCCAAGGGGACGAGACGGCCTGGCGCCCCGATGCTGCGCGTCGTGGCCCTCACCGACAATGTTCCGCTGCTCACGGCGTGGGCCAACGACACCGATTACCGCCACGTGTTTGCCGAGCAGTTGCGCCCCTTGGTGCGGCCGGGGGACCTGCTCATCGCCATCAGCGGCAGCGGCAACTCCCTCAACGTCCTGGAGGCGGTGCGGGCGGCCCGGGAGGCCGGCGCCTTCACCATCGGCCTCACCGGCTTCCAGGGCGGGCGCCTGCGGGAAGAGGTGGATCTATGCCTGGTGGTTCCCAGCACGTGCATGGAACAGATCGAGGACGTCCATCTCATCCTGCACCACACCATCACCACCGTGTTACGTCGGACGTGGGAGCAGCCTGTACTCGTCGCGTCGATCTCGGAGGAGGAGCGGCTGGCCGATGCGCGCCGTGTTCCTGGATCGTGACGGTGTGATCTGCGAGAACCGCCCGGACCACGTGAAGGGCTGGGCGGAGTTTCGGTTCCTGCCGGGCACCCTGGCCGCCCTGCGGCGGTTGGCGCGGCAGCCCTGGCCCCTGGTCGTGATCACCAACCAGGGGGCGGTGCGGCGCGGCCTGGTCTCCGCAGCGGCCGTCGAGGAGATCCACGCGCGCATGCTCCAGGAGGTCCGCAGGGCCGGCGGGCGCCTGGACGCCATCTACTACTGTCCGCACCTCCCCGAGGAGGGTTGTTTCTGCCGCAAGCCACGCCCCGGCCTGCTGTTCCGGGCGGCGCAGGACCTGGGGATCGATCTGGAGGGCTCCTATTTCATCGGCGACGCGGTGACCGATGTGGAGGCCGCCCTGGCCGCGGGATGCTAGCCGATATTGGTGCAAACCGGACGGGGAGCGGCCCATCGCGCCCTGGTGGCCGATCGCTATCCCTCAGTCCCCATCCTGCACGACCTCCCTGAGGCGGTTGCCTGGATCATGGGCCGGGAGGCCCTCAGGGTCCTTGCCCCAACGTTGCGAGGGATCCATGAGCCGGCTCCCCTGGGTTGAGGCCCTGGATCTCTACATCCGTTCCCAGTCCACCGGATGGGGCGCCTATTTCCTGGAGCAGGCCCTGATGGCCCTCCTGGGAGGGTTGCCGGGGCTCCTAGGCATCGCCCTGCGGGGGGTGGCCTATCGGCTCATCCTGAACGCCCGCGGGTTCCCCTACATCGCCCGAGGGGTGCGGCTGGCCCAGCCCCGCCGCATCACCCTCGGCCGCGGGGTCTATCTGGACGAGGAGGTATATCTGCACGCCTGTCCCAACGGGATCACCATCGGGGATGGGACTGTGATCATGCACGGCTCGGTGCTGCACGTCTACAACTTCCGGGGCCTGCCGAAGGCCGGGATCTCCATCGGGCGGAAGTGCTTCCTCGGGGAATACACCGTCATCCGCGGCCAGGGCGGCGTGATCATAGGGGATTTCGTCTACACCGGGCCCATGGTCCAGATCCTGGCCGTCAATCACGTCTTCCAGGATCCTCACCGTCCGATGGCGGAACAGGGGATCACCGCCCAGGGCATCACCATTGAGGACGATGTGTGGCTGGGGGGCGGCGCCATCGTGCTGGACGGCGTGCGCATCGGCCGGGGGGCGGTGGTCGGCGCGGGGGCCGTGGTGACCCAGGACCTCCCCCCCTACGCCATCGCCGTCGGGGTCCCGGCGCGGGTGATCGGAAGCCGCCTGGAGGGGGCGCCCCCCGTGGAGGGACCTGTCTTCCACGGGGGACTGCCCGTGGCCCAATCCCTGGTCCTGGCTCGCAAGGAGGTCCCATGAGTTCGCTGTCGATCGTGATCCCTGCCTACAACGAAGCAGGAGCCATTGGAACCGTCTTGGAGCGGGTGCTGGCCCTGGGGCCCGCGTTTCGGGAGGTCGGCCTGGAGGAATGGGAGGTCATCGTGGTGGACGACGGCTCCCGGGACCGGACCGCCGAGGAGGCCGCCAGCTACCCCGGGGTGCGCCTGATCCGTCACCCTGTGAACCGAGGATACGGAGCAGCCCTCAAGACCGGCTTCGCCCACGCTCGGGGGGAGTGGCTGGCCTTCCTGGACGCGGACGCCACCTACCCGCCGGAGGCCCTCCCCATGCTCTACCAGATCGCCCAGTCGACGGCGGCCGACCTGGTAGTGGGCTCCCGCATGTCCGGACGGGATTCGGAGATGCCGACGGTGCGCCGGGTGGGCAACTGGATCTTCGCCGCCCTCCTGCGGGTGTTGGGCAGCGCGGCGATCAGCGACAGCGCCAGCGGCATGCGGGTGCTGCGCCGGTCGGCTCTGGAGCGCCTGTATCCGCTGCCGGATGGCCTGAACTTCACCCCGGCCATGAGCGCCCGGGCCGTTTACGAGAACATCCGGATGGTGGAGGTGCCCATCCCCTATCGGGAGCGCATGGGGCAATCCAAACTCCATCCCCTGCGGGACGGGCTGCGCTTCCTCCATGCCATCGTCTGGACGGTGATGACCTACAACCCGGTGCGGGTGTTGGGGTTGACCGGCTTCGGGCTGGGGATGATCGGCTTGGCCTTGGCCGGCAGCGCCGTCCTGTGGCCGGGCTCCACGGGATGGCCCTTCCCCCGCCTGTTCGCCGCTGTGATCCTGATGGCCCTTGGGCTGCACCTTTTCGCCGTGGGCGCCCTGTTCAACTATCTGGTCTCTCTCTTCCACAAGCGGCCGATCCGGCAGGGGTTGTTCGGGCGTCCGTTGCTCCGGCGCCCGCTGGAGCAATGCTTCCTGCCTATGGGGCTGCTCGGCATCGCCCTGGGCATTGCCCTCTACGGATGGGCGACCCTGGCCGGGCTGACCGCCCCCTCCTCCCCGGCCCCGTGGTTCGTCCCCGCGGTCAGCGCCCTGGCCGTGGTGATGGGGGTCGACCTGATCACCGCCGGTCTGCTGGTCCGGGCCCTTTCCGAACTGAGCCGGCGGGAACTGCAGATCCAGCGGGACCTAGCGCCCGACCCAACGGCGACGGCCCCCACCGCCAGGCCCGTTATCGAGGCGCCGACGCCTCTCTCTTCGTGAGGAGAACACCGTGCACTGGATCCCCCAGCTCAGAGGCCTGGCCCTTCTGCTCTCTGCGCTCGCCATCCTGGCCCTCGGGCGCGGGCTACCGTTATGGACCGGGCATGCCCAGACAGCCACGGTGCGTCTCACCCTAGTGATCTCCCCCACCAGCCCGAACCCCTTTGGGGTCGCCCTCGCCGAGGGGGCCCTCAACGACAGGGCCCAGTCCGCCTCCATCCCGGGTCGGTGGGAGGCCTTCACCGTGGCGTGGCAGGGTGAAGCCCATGCGGTCTGGGTTTACCGCCCTGCTGGCTATCCGGCCCACGCACCCTACCCGGTGGTTTATCTTCTCCCGGGCTGGGCGATGGGGCCGGGGATGTGGCAGCGGCCTGAGGTGGAGCAGGTGGCCGAGGCCCAGCGGCTGCTCCTGGTGGCGGTGGAAGGGGAAGGGAGTGTCCCCTCCTATTACGCGATCTATGCCCGCCTGCCTTGGCCGGACGGGCCGGAGTGGCGGGTTTCGTTCTATGACTGGTTCATCAACGGTGTGGTCCCGTGGGTGGAGCGCCGCTACGCGGTGCGCCGGGAGGCTGGGGGACGGGCCCTGCTGGGCTTCTCGATGGGAGGAAAGGGAGCCTTCTCCCTGGCCGCCCACCGGCCGGACCTGTTCGCCGCCGCTGTCTCTTTCGGTGGGGTGATGGATCTCCAGGCCCATGGCTCCCAGGCGGTGCGCATGGTCTACGGCCCGCCGGAGGAGGCGATACGCTACGCGGCCGACAACCCCTTGGATCTCGCCCCCAACCTGATGGGAGTGCGGCTGTTCCTGTTCCACGGCGCCGCCGACCCTGAGGTCAGCCCCGAGCAGGGCCGCCGGATGCACGAGACCCTGAGCGCCTTGGGCTATCCCCACCACTGGGAGGAGATCCCCGGCGTTGGCCATGAGATCCCCCCCGCGGCCCTCGCCCGCGCCTTCGCGATGCTGGGGAAGGCCCTCCGGGAGCCGCGCCCGCCACCGCCCGCCTGGCGCTACCGGTTCGCTATGGCCCTCCGCCGGACCATTTACGGATGGACGCTGGTGAAGACCCGCCCTGAGGTCTGGTCCGAGATCCTCCAGGCCTCCCCGGAGGGATTCATGGTGCGCACCCACGATGCCCTGACGGTGATCACACCCTCCCTGTATCCGCGTCGCGCCCGGGTCCGGGTGCAGATCCTGGATGCCGAGAGGGGCAGCGAGTATGCCGCCTTCGTCCGCATCTCTCTCAACGGCCGCCTGCGGCTGACCCTGCCCCCTGGCTCCTGGTGGGTGATCCTCACCCCCCTCACCCCGCAGCCCACCTCGGCCCTCAGCGCAGCGGGCCCTCCGGGGGCCTTCCTGCGCCGGCCGGGCTGTCCAGAGGAAGATGTGCCGTGCTATCGGATCGGGCCACCTTAAATCGCCCCTCTCTGCTCGGTCTGCCGTCATGTCTTACAGTCATGTCTTACAAATTCCTATCCATTTGATCCCCGCCACCTAACCTGTATCGGGGAAGATCAGGGGAGAGGGCCTCATACGTCGTTGCAAAGGAGGGCTGAGGATGGCCACACACACGCCGGTTGAGATCATCCCAGAAGAAGAATTGCGGCGGAACCTCGGGACGCGACGGATCCCGCCGTTGCCCCCGCCGCGTTTCCCGGACGCAAGCCCGGTGATCCAGCGGCTGCGGCCGCCGCGCTCCCCCGAAGCCGTGGATGTCCTCCTGGCGAATCCGCCCTCCCCGGATGGGGCGATCTGGATCCGCAGCCAGCATCGGGTGGGACGCCGCTCCCGGGAGAACATGATCTGGCCTCAGGTCAGCCTGGCCCAGATGGCTGCCATGCTCCATCCGGATTACAGCGTGGAGATCGTCGACGCCATCGCTATGCGGATGGACTGGAAGGAGTTCGAGGCGCTGCTCCGGCGCAAGCAGCCCAAATACTACATCACGCAGGTGACCGCTCCCACCCTCACCAACGATATGTATGGGGCCTTCCTGGCCCGGAGCCTGGGGGCGAAGACCATCGCCTTCGGCACCCACGTTACTCCCATGCCCATCCCGACGATGGAGGCCTACCCCGCCCTCGATTTTGTCCTCCGTGGCGAGCCGGAACTGACCCTGCGCGAACTGATCGACACGCTGGAGGGCCGGGTCCCCGAGGGGAAGATCCACCGGCTGTTCGTGGACAGCGATCCGACGTGGCAGCCGCTCAACGCAGGGGAGACGGCGGCGCTGCCCCTGGAGGAGAAGCTCGCCCGCATCAAGGGACTGGTGTGGCGACGGGAGGGCCAGGTGATCGTCAATCCAGATCGCCCCTTCATCCGGAACCTGGACGACATGCCGCTGCCTCTCCACCACCTGCTCCCTCTCTACCATTACCGGGCCCCGCTGATCCGCGGCCCCTATACCTTCATCGTCACCAGCCGGGGGTGCACGGCAGGATGCACCTACTGCATCAAGCACGTGAGTTATCAATATTCCATCCGCCTACGCTCCCCGGAGAACATCGTCGAGGAGATCCGTCACCTGGTCGACCTGGGGATCCGCAACATCCATATGTATGCGGATCTCTTCACGATCAGCCGCGAGCAGGTGGTAGGGCTGTGCGACCTGCTGATCCGCGAGGGGATCCGCATCCGGTGGACTTGCAACAGCCGCGTGGATTATGTGGATCGGGAGATGCTGCACAAGATGGCCCGGGCCGGTTGCTGGCTGATCTCGTGGGGGATCGAGTCGGCCAACGAACAGATCCTGAAGGGGGTGCGCAAGGGCTACCGGCTGGAGCAGGCCCCGCAGGCCCTGCGCTGGGCGAAGGAGGCAGGGATCAAGAACTGGGGCTACTTCATCATCGGCCTCCCCGGAGAGACCGAGGAGACCATCCGCCAGACCATCGACTTCGCCAAGTCGCTGTCCCTAGATCTCGCCCTCTTCCACATTGCCGCCCCGTACCCAGGGACGCCCTTCTTCTTCCAGGTGGTGGAGAACAACTGGTTCCGGCCGGGGACGGCCTGGGAGGAAGTGGACATGGACCGTTCGACCGTCCTGGATTACCCGGGGTTGTCGGCGGAGCGGCTGGAATACTGGCAAAAGCGGGCCTTCCGGGAATGGGCCCTGCGCCCCGGGCCCATCCTCACGTTCCTGAAAGGGGCGATGGATCCGGCGGTCCTGGGCTCCGCCCTCGAGGTGGCCACCCGGCACGTCCGATGGCTGCTGGGGATGGAGTGAGCCGGCGGGTCCTCCAGGGCCGACCGCTCGGCATCCCGGCGCGGAGACTGATCCGATGGGGCTCCAATCTGCGGATCTGCGATCTTCTTTCACCCCGACGGGCGCCCCGCGGCTGCCTTGGCTGACCCCCATGCGGGGCCTGGCCATCGCTATGATTGTCTTCTACCATGTGGTGATCCCCATTTACGGGATCCCGTGGTTCGCCCATCCGCGGAACGACTGGCCGGATCTGGCCGCCCGGGTTGCCCAGTTGCGCCCGCTCCCCCAGGAAAGCCCTCTCCATTTCATCCTGGCCAACCTGTTCCGATATCTGGGCTGGATCGGTTACCAGGGGACAGGGGTCTTCCTAGCCATCAGCGGCTTCGGGCTCACCTGGGCACTGGTCAGCCGCTCCCGGTCGGCAGCCATTGACCTGCGGGCCTTCTATATGCGGCGGTTCTTGCGCCTGTTCCCGCTTTACTGGGTCGGCCATCTCTTCTTCTTGATCTTCAACAACCTGAGCGGATGGCGGCCTTTCTCGCCCCTCGATCCCCGCTTCGCCCTCAGCCTCCTGGGCCTGCGCTTCCTGCCCGATGTGTTTCATTTCATCTCGCCGGCCTGGTGGTTCATCGTCCTGATCATGCAACTTTACGCTGTCTTCCCCCTGCTCTGGGCCGCCCTGCGGCGGTTCGGCCTGCTCCGCTTCTGGATCGGCGCTGCCCTGATCGCCTTCGCCAGTCGGTGGGTGGGGTTCTTCCTTCTCCCCGTAGATCGCGAGATGTGGTCCCGCGGGCTGCTCTTCACATCTCGGCTGGCGGAGTTCGGGCTGGGGATGGGGCTGGCCTGGTGGGCCGCCGGGGACCTCGCCCGTGTGGAGGGCCTTTTCCGGACCCGAACGTCTATGGCGGCGCTGGCCCTGTTGTATGGGGCCGGCCTGGCCCTCTCCTTCACCCGGCTCGGGGCCGTCTTCGCCCCCACGCTTCTGACGATCGCCATGGGCGGGTTCATGATCTGGATCTGCCGCGACTTGCTCCCGCGCCTGTCGCCGCTGCAGAACCTGCTGGCTGGGATGGGAAGATACTCTTACGGCATCATGGTCTTCCATCAGCCCATCCTGTGGTCCTTCATCGTAGGGACCTGGCCGCTGGCCCTCTCCCTACCCGTTCGCCTGCTGGCCATCGGCGTGGTGGTGGCGGGGATCGCCCTCGGATCCGCCGTCGTGGAATCCGGGGTGAATTGGCTCCTCCAACGCCCGCCCCTCAGCCGTGTCTTCCCGCCGCCGGGGCCCTACGCCATCGCCCCGGCCCTGGGGAGCGCCGAACGGCTGGAGATCTCGCCTCAGAACCCGCTTCAGTAAGGAGGATGACAACCATGCGTATTGCCCGTTTTGCCATTCGCAGCAGCCTTCCCATCGGCTCGGGGTTGTTGCTGGTGGGGCTCCTGGCCGCCGGGATGCTGGCCATGGCCAGCCGTGAGACTCCGGCCGCCAGAGCCCAGGGACCCGGCCTCATCACCCACACGACCGTGGCCGATTTCCAAGCCCCATGCGCCATATCCAGCAACATCTCGGTAGGCAACGTCGCCGGCGGCGAGCTCCACCTCACCGCCAGTGTAGAGGACGACTTCGACGGGGCTACCGTGGACACCACCCGCTGGATCACCGATATTTCGAACCCCGCTGCCGGCCCAACTCAATCTTTGCTAATAGCCAACGGCCGCATCACCCTGAACGGTGTTTACCTTCGGTCCGTTCTGACCCTCACCCAGCTCCCCCGCTTCTTTGAAGCGCGGGCCCGCTTGATGCAGGCCCCCAACACCTCCGGATCCGTCGATCTGGGATTCTACCGGGAGAGGGGCCCGCTCTACAATCCCCCCAGTCGCACCAGCTCGATCCGCCTGTTCATCCTGGGGAACGGTGATCCCAACAACCTGATCGCACGGGCTCGGGATGACGGGGGAGATATCGTCGATGTCGACATCCCGGATCCCGATGTGACCCAGTTCCACGTGTTCCGGATCGAGTGGGAGCCCGGCGCAACCCGCTACTATATCGACGGCAGTCTCGCGACAGTGATCCCCTCGGTTACCACGGTGGTCACATCATGGGTCTTCCTCTACCATCAAACGCCCATCTCCTATGGCACAACCCCTATGGACATCGACTGGGTGCGGGCCGGTCAGTATGCTCTCAACGGGACCTATACATCTTGTCCTCAAGATGCGGGGCAGCAGGTGCAATGGACGACCATCTCATGGGACGCGACCGTTACGGGTGTGACCGCTTTGGCCGTCCGGGTCCGCACCTCCTCGGACGGGGTGAGCTGGTCTTCTTGGTCAAATCCCCTTCCCTCCGGGCCGAATAACATCCCGGCGGCCCTCGCCTTCGCCCGCTACCTTCAGTATCGGGTGGAGATGACCACGACCAACCCCATGTTCTCGCCAGAGGTGCGTGAGATCGCCATCGGTTATAACGAACTGGCGGACCTCGCGGTGAGCAAAAGCGCTGCCCCCGATCCGGTCCTCGCAGGAGAGTGGTTGACTTACACGATCCGGATCACCAACAACGGCCCCCTGGCCGCGGCCGCCGTGCGGGTGACGGATACCTTGCCCGGCGGTGTGACCCTCCTTAGCGCCTCGGCCTCCCAGGGGACCTGCAGCGGGCCGGTCTGTGATCTCGGGACGCTAGCCGCCGGTGCAACGGCCGTGGTTACCCTCTCCGCCCGGATGAACGCGAACACGCCGGCTGGGCCGCTGACGAACACCGTCGTCGTGGGGACAAACACGCCAGATGACCCGGCGAACAACACCGCCACCGCCACCACCACCATCCAGACCCAGGCCGACCTGGCGGTGGCCATGGCCGACGACCCCGATCCCGTGATCGCCGGGAATCCCCTCACCTACACCGTCCAGGTGACCAACGCCGGTCCCTCCGACGCCCAAAACACCCGCATCCTGCTCACATTGCCCGACGGCCTGACGATCCTCGGCTTTGCCCCCTCCCAGGGGTCCTGCACCGGAACCACCTGCAACCTGGGGACATTGCCTGCCGGCAGCACCGCCACCGTGGTCGTCCGTGCCCGCGTCAACCCCAGCGTCCCGCCAGGAACCTCCAACGCCCAGGCCCAGGCCACCACCGACACCACCGACCCCAACCCCAATAACAACACCGCCACCGCCACCACCACCATCCAGACCCAGGCCGACCTGGCGGTGGCCATGGCCGACGACCCCGATCCCGTGATCGCCGGGAATCCCCTCACCTACACCGTCCAGGTGACCAACGCCGGTCCCTCCGACGCCCAAAACACCCGCATCCTGCTCACATTGCCCGACGGCCTGACGATCCTCGGCTTTGCCCCCTCCCAGGGGTCCTGCACCGGAACCACCTGCAACCTGGGGACATTGCCTGCCGGCAGCACCGCCACCGTGGTCGTCCGTGCCCGCGTCAACCCCAGCGTCCCGCCAGGAACCTCCAACGCCCAGGCCCAGGCCACCACCGACACCACCGACCCCAACCCCAATAACAACACCGCCACCGCCACCACCACCGTCACGGTGGAGGCGGATCTGCATCTTTCGATGTCCGGCACGCCCGATCGGATCTTCGTCGGCGAGATCGTCACTTACACTCTTGTTGTGACCAATGCCGGCCCCTCGGCCGCCCCGAATGCCACCATCAGCTTCACCCTGCCAGCGGGGATGCGTGTGGAGCGAGCCTCCTCGCTGTGTTCGGTGGAAACCGCCCGTTGCAACCTGGGGACGCTGCCGGTGGGCGGCGAGATCACGATCACTCTGGAGGTGCGGGCGGAGCGGTGGACCGCGTCCACGGTGGTGATGCGGGCGGAGGCACGGTCCGATGGGATGGACCCGACACCGGCAACCGCGGAGGTCCCGACGGCGGTGTGGCTCCGGCTGTTCTTACCGTTCGTCAGCCGGGGCGGCTGAGCCATCGAACAGAGCACATCCAAAGCGCAGGCTGGAGAGGGGAAGGCCCCGGCGGGCGTTCCCCTCTTCTACAGGTCTGAGGGACGATGAAGCCGATCACGCGACGGCAGTTCTTGAAACTGGGCGGGGCAGCGGGGCTGACTGTTGCTGCAGCGGGCGTCCTGGGCGGCTACCGGCTGTGGGCGCAGGTGGAAGGCACAACGCCTCCCTTCCATTCGCCCTTCCAGGAGCCCCCAGATCGACGCTGGCCATTCAGCGCGGGGGAAGCGCCTATCCTGTTGATCCTGAACGAACGGGCGGATCCGTCCACCGGTGCCTACCTGGCGGAGATCCTGCGGACGGAAGGCTTGAATGTCTTCCGGGCGGCCCCGCTGTCCGCCCTACGGGAAGAGGTCTTGGCGCGGTTCTCCCTCGTGCTGCTGAGCGCGGGGCCTCTGGATACCTCCCAAGGGGAAACCCTGCGTCGCTACGTGGCGGAGGGCGGGCGGCTGGTGGCGATGCGTCCCCCAGCCTCCCTAGCTGACCTCTTCGGAGTGGAGCCGGCGGCCGGCCAAACCGTGGACGGCTACATACGGATCGACCCCACGCCTGCTTTCGGACAGGGGTTTCCCCGCGAACGGCTACAGTTCCACGGAACCGCCGATCACTACCGGCCGGCCGGCGCCGAGACCCTGGCGTGGCTCTCCAGCAAGACGGGCGATCTCCCCTTCCCTGCCGTCGCATGGCATCCCTTCGGGAGGGGACAGGCTGGGATGTGGGCTTTCGACCTGGCGTGGAGCGTGGCCCTCACCCGCCAGGGAGATCCGCTGCGGGCTGACCAGGAGCGGGACGGCCTGCGCGGCGTGCGTGCCCACGAGCGGTTCGCCGGCTGGATCGACCTGGATCGCATCGAGATCCCCCAGGCCGATGAGCAGATGCGCTTGTTGAGCCGGATGATCGCCCGGATGCTTGCCGACCGGCTCCCGCTCCCGCGCCTCTGGTATTTCCCCGAGGGAGCCCTCGGCCTCCTGGTTGCCACCGGAGATGCCCACAACATGCCGCCATCGGCCGTTGAGGAGGTCCTGGGCCGGGTAGAAGCCCGCGGCGGAACCTTCAGCGTCTACTATGCGCCGCTGCTGCGGAACTCCCTGCAACGGGCATGGCAGCGCCTTCTCTATACAATCGAGCGCGCGGGATCCCACATCGTCCTCCCCGAACACGTCCGCGGCTGGCGGGCGCGGGGCCATGAGTTCGGGTTGCATCCGTATGTCGAGGAAGGTTTGGAGATGGGGTGGCGTCGGTATTGGGAGGTCTTCACTGGGATGGGTTATGGGCCCGTGCCGCCGACCGTGCGCACCCATCGCGTCCTGTGGAGCGGGTGGGTGGAGACGGCACGGGTGCAGGCAGCCCTTGGGATCCGCATGAACCTGGACTTCTATCACATCGGTCCCACGTTCCGAAAGGCCGACGGGGAATGGGCCTTCGGGTATTTCACCGGCAGCGGGCTGCCCATGCGGTTCGTCGACGCCCAGGGGCGGGTGCTGGACATTTTCCAGCAACTGACCAACGTGGTAGACGAACACTTGATCGGCTGGACGATCCCCGAGGCCCCGCGCCTCCCGATCCCGGAGGCGGTGGCGATCGTCCGGCGCCTGCTCGCGGACAGCCGGGCGGGCGTGTGGGGGGCTGTGGGCCTGCAGGCCCACGTGGACCCCTTCGCCATCGGCGGGGAGCCCGCCGCCCGCCAGGCCGCCTGGCTGGAAGGGATCCTGGACGCCGCCGTCGAACACGGGATCCCTATCTGGTCCGCCGAGCGCTGGCTGGCCTTTCTGGAAGCCCGGGAGGCCCTCCGGCTGGAGCCGATCCGCTGGGATCCGGTGGGGAAGCGGCTCTCTATAGGAATCCGTGCAGATCGCCCACCGCCAGCCTCGGTCTGGATCGGAATCCCGGCTGAGATCCCGGGGGGTCGCCTGGTGCAAATGGCGGTCGACCGGCTGCCAGTCATATGGCGGGAATGGACATGGCGGGGGGATCCCTACGCATGGGTCCCCTTCCCCGGCGGTGCAGGGGTTCTCCAGGCACAATACGGGTGAGCCTCACCCCATTCCACCAGCCGTTGACAAACGGTCTTCCTCTTAGTTAGAATATGGTTGGTTTGATTTCAATTGAAAGGAGAGCCGGATGCGCTGGCAGAATGGTGGCCTGGGGCTCGCGATGCTGGTGGCTCTGGCCTTGTGTCGGGGGCAGCCTTCGGCGATGCCGACGCCCGCCCGGACGCCTGCGCCCATGGACCGCTCTCCGGTCGGAGGGCCTTCGCCGATGGGGCCCACGGTCGAGACCTGGGTCGCTCCCCCTGTGCCGTCCCCCTCCGGCCCAGCAGAAAGTTCGCTGACAGGGACAGCCAGCCAGCCCTTCCGGCTCTACCTCCCACAGGTTTTCCGGAATTTCTTCAACTCCCCTCCGGATGAGTGGACCCAGCACGCCCACGATGCCCAGCGCACCAGTTTTACGAACGCCGTCGTCCCGCCCCCCTGGCGCTGGAAATGGGCATGGAACGGGCCTGACGCCCAAGGCCGGGTCGCCCCAGGCAAGTTCCGCCTCCCTCGCAACAGCCAGCCCGTCACCGGCGGCGGGCGGGTCTACATCGCAGCGGGCTCCCGGGGGGTCTTCGCCCTGGACAATCGCAATGGGGCGGTGATCTGGAACCGCAACCCCGGCGGCGCCGAGATCCGCTCCACCCCGGCCTACGATCCAGACACCGGTTCCCTGTTCATCCTCTCGACCAACGGCACCCTCTATCAACTCGATGCCGCCACCGGCGAGGTCCGTCGACAGTTCGCCACTGGCGCCTCCAGCGACCTGCCCTTGCCGCCCGCCCTCTGGGGGGACCGCGTGTTCTTCTCCATGGGGAACCGGGTCTACGCCCTCTCCAAAACCGACCTGCGCGTGATCTGGTCCTACGACGCCGGGGTCCCGGTCCACACCCCGCCGGCCTACTCGCCCACCTGGAACCTCGTGGTGGCCGCCGACGCCAACCTCTACGTCCATGCCATCCGCAACACCGACGGCTCACGGGCGTGGCGTGTGAAACCGACCCCGCGGGCCCCCGGTGATCCTGGCGCTTCCTCATATTTCGCTGAAGTGAGGAACGGCTGGCCGGTGATCGCCGAGGGCCATGGCCTGGTGCTTATCAAACTACGGCTGGATTGGCAGGCGATGTGGAACCCATGGAATCCGTGGCCAAGGGACAACGCGACGATGCGCGACGGCCTCGCCCGGCAGCCGGAGTGGCAGGCCTTGCTGGCCCTGCGTCTCCAGGACGGAGTGCCGGCCTTCATCGCCAACGTCGGCCACGGGGGGTGGGGCAACGGCGGCTACCTCCCGATGGGACCCCAGCCGGTGATCAAGCGGTTCCCGAACGGCCAGGAGGTGGCCTATGTGGTGATGCGCGGCTCCCCCTGCTTGCAGGACCCCTGCAACGGGCAGTGGGATTCCCGCCTGGGGGAGATGGTGCTGGACGACACCACCGTCCCCGGATACCGGGCCGGATACGTCCGTTTCATGCAGAACACCTTCTTCCCCACCGACGAGCAGGCCAACTTGTCGATGGCCGGTGATTTCATCTTCGGCGGCCACTGGATGTTCGGGCTAGCCCATGAGATCCTGGACCGCTCTCCCGACCGCGGGACGGGGGCGAATCCCATCACCACCCGCAACCTCCCCCATATCATCGTCTCGGCCAGCAATTGTCCCTTCAGCCCCAGCCATTACTGCCCCGATCGCCTGGTCCAGGATGGAGACCCTCGCACCATCCCCGGCGGCTTTTACATCTACTACGGCCAAGGGCAGGTTTATGATCAATACTGGACGGAATACGCCACCTGGGTGGTCAGCCAGAACACGATTTACTTTGTGAGCGGCGATGGGGCCTTGGTCGCCCTGGAGCACGGCGATCCCACCTCGGTCTCCAGGGTTCCCGCCGGATCCCCGGCCGTTTCATCCGCGGCCCCCAGCGAGGATCCGCCGGCGGCGATCCGGGACGAGGACCCGACCCCGATCTCCCCCTTCGAGGCGGGGCGCTTCGTGGGCCGGGTGAAAACAGTAGAGGGAACCATCTACGATGTCTTCAACAACCGTCAGGCGGTCTATCTGGGGCTCCAGCGCCCCTATGTCGAGGGCTTCAAGGTTCGGATCCCGAGGGCCGACTGGGCGCGTTTCCCCCAGCAGCTCCCTGATCGCCTCTACCGAACCGGCCAGCGGGTTCAGGTCACCGGGCGCATCGAGTGGTATCACGGGGTCCCCGTGATCGTTGTGCACAGCCCTTCCCAGATCCGCCTTCTAGATCCCCTTGCGGAGATCGCTCAGGGGCGTTGAGTTTTGCTCAAGGATAGACCCCGTCCAGCGGTCGGCAGGCCGTCCGGTAATCGTAGAGAGTTCGCACGGTCTCCTGGCCGGCCCGCCCGATGCGGTCCGCCCGCGCTGGATCCCGCAGGAGGCCCAGGAGGGCCTCAGCGAAGGCGGGTCCATCATCGGCCACCAGGAGGTTCTCCCCGGGGCGGGCGGCCAGGCCCTCGCAGCCGATAGAGGTGCTCACCACGGGGATCCCCCGGGACCAGGCCTCCAGGATCTTCACCCGGATCCCGCTGCCGGCGCGCAGCGGGACGATGAGCGCTGCGCTCTGCCGCCAGTAGGGGGTCGGATCGGCCACGAACCCGAGGAGATGGATCCGGGGATCGCGCGCCGCCCAACGCTGGAGATCCGCCGGGGGCCGCGCCCCGACCACGAAGAGCCGGACATCGGGCTCAACGGCGCAGAGACGCGGCCACACCTCCCGCAGGAACCAACGGATCCCCTCCGCGTTCGGGGGCCAGTAAAGCCCGCCGATGTGCAGCAGCCCCTTCGACCCGGGCTCCCGCGGGATGGGCGGGAACTCCCCTGGGTCGATTGCGATCGGCATCTCCACCGCATGGAACGGGCCGCCGGCCGCTTCCTCGAGCGCCTCCCGATCCGCCGCGCTGACCACCAGCACCGTGTCGAAGGCTCGGCAGATCGCCCCCTCGTAGGCCTTCAGCCGCCGGGCTTCCCACCGCGCGAACCACCGGATCAGCCGCCAGCGGGCCGTCTCCGCCAGCCGCGCCGGGATCCGCCAGACGGCGTTGTGGGCGTCCAGGACCCGCCGGATCGGCAGGGAGAGGGCATAGGGCGCCATGTTCAGTTGATCAGCATGGACGGCGTCGAAGGGGTCTTTCCGGTGGAGCCGTTCGATCAGCCGGTAGAAAGCCGGCGCGTGATCCCGGGCGATAAGGAAGGGTTCCCCAGAGTAGACGGCGCGCATCAGCGCCATGAGATCCCGCTCGCGAGAGCGCCGGAGGCGGACAGTGTGCACCGCCTCGCAATAAGGGCGAAGGGCTTGGATGTAGGCTTCCTCCTCGACTCGACGGAGGAAAGAGACCAGGGTGATCCGATGCCGTCGGCTCAAATAACGCAATGTGTAATACGTCTTGATCTGGGGGCCGCTGACCGGCGGGTAGGGCAGCACCTGAGTGAGCATCAGGACGCGCATGCGGATCCCTCCGCCCGTCACCGGGAGAGCCGGCGGGCCGCCCACCAGCCCAACCCGGTCAATCCGGCGATGGCAAAGGCCAGGATCATGAGCAACCCGAGGGCCTCACGGTCCGGTTTCGGCTGCTCGACCGGGAGCTCCGCGGGGGCGGTGGGGATGACCGGGAGCGTGGGCGTCGGTTCGGGCGAAGGATAGGGATGCGGCAGCGCTGTGTCCCTACCGGGCACGGGCGATGGGGGCCGCGGCCGTGGGATCCGGGTCACCGGCGGTGCGTCGGTGAGGCCCGTGGTATACCAAACCGTATACTGGCCCGCGTCGCTGTCGAATAGATGCGGGGGATCCCGCTCGAACCACACCAGATGCAACCGGCGTCCCTCCGACACGGCCAGCCGGGGCCATTCGGGAAATTGGCCATCGGCCCACACCAGGTCCGGGCCGAGCCAACGGTCCCCGTCCCACATCAGGTGGAACAGGCCCACCGTCTCCTCAGAGATCGCGCCCACGGCCACCAGGTGAAGCCGGCCGGCGCGGTCGGCCGCCAGATCGTAGGCATCGAACGGTGGATGGCGCCATGGGCGGGTCCGGAAACCCGGGATTGACTGAGGGGCGCTCCAGGTCGCCCCGTGGTCCGAGGACCGCTGGAAATACAGCCGATCGTCCTCCACCGTCCGCCAGATCAGGAGCAGTTGGCCCTTCCCGTCCTCCCCGATCACCGGCTGCTGGGGCGTGCCCACTGTTGCGGTGATCAGCCGAGGAGCCTCCCATGTCCTCCCTCGATCCGCCGAACGGGCCAGCCCCACCCCCACTGGGCTTCCACGCCCCGCCCACGTGTCGTAGCCCTCCTGCCAGACCGCATACAGCCACCTCTCCCTCTCCGAAGCCCACAGGAAAGGTTTCATCGATCCCCAGGGGGAACGGGAGAGATTGACGATCGGGGACCACGTCTGCCCGTTGTCCCATGACTGCCGGTAGAACACGTCGGAACAACCGTTGCAAGGGAGGTCCGGCTGCTGCGGATCCATGGGCACCAACGCTGTCCAGGCGACGTGGAGGTTACCCTCTGCATCCACAAGGAGTTCGGTGTAATAGGCCGGCGTGTTGCTGAGCCGCCATGGCGGCGCCCAGGAGAGGGCGGCGTTCGGACGCGCGATGGGCGCCCGGGTGAAATACACAGCGTCCGGATGCTTATAAGTCAGCACCAGGTCGCCGAACCCATCCAGCGCGATGGCGTTTCGCACCGCGTAACTCCGCCCCTCCTCGATGCGCCCGGCGTAGATGTCCACCGGATCGGACCAGCGGCCGTTGACCCCGAACCGTAACATCAGCGCATCGTAACGGTCTGGCCCTCGCCGCACGCCCCCCGCCCATACGACCACCACCCGCCCGGCATCATCGGCCACCACGTCCGGGAACCAGGCGAAGGGCTCCCCCAGCCGGATGGGACGCTCCCACCGCACCACGACTCCCTGGGCAGTGGCTGCCGGCAGCGACGCCGCCAGGCTCCAGAGCAGAACCAGGCCCATGCCGAGGATCCGTCGGCTCATGGCCTCTCGCCTCCTTCCCTCTCACTCTCCTCGGCCTGTGGGGCACATGTCGCGATCCGATACAGGCGGTAGGGCCCGAAGGCCGCCGTCAGCTCAGGGCATCTCTCCTCCACCTCGCGGTAGAGTTCCACCCAGCGACCGAAAGCGCCGACCAACACATAATCGGGCCGGGCCTCATCCCAATGGTAGAAGCGCGCCGGCGGGGGACCTCCGAACCATACGAACCGAGAGGCCACGTCCAGGAAGGCTTGCGGCGGATAGTGATACCGATGGTCGGTCAACACCCCCATCTCTGGCTCCCAGGTCTCGATCAGCGCGTCCTCCGGGACGTGGGCCTGCAGGTAACGAGCCATCTGAAAGGCGGCGTCGTCTCCATGCCGGAGCACCCGGACCACCTGGATGCCCGCCGAGCCCAGCAGGAGGATCGCCAGCCACAGCCCCATGGCTGCCTGCAGGGCCTGAGCCTCCCGAGCCCGCAGGACAGCCAGCAGATCTCCAGCGTTCAGGCTGAGCAGAGCGAGGGCCGGGTAGGCGTAACGCAGCCAGCCGTTGGAGGCCGTCACCAGCCAGCCGAGGTTCAGGGCGACGATGGCCATCACCAGCCCCCAGCGATACCCCTGAGGGGACCGCTCCAGCGCCCGCCACGCCCCGTAGAGGAAAAGGGGCAGGAAGGCACCATCGAAGACCGTCAATAAGTTCCGCGCCGTCGCCCCCATCCGGGGGGAGGGGAAAACCGCCACGCTCCCCCCCGCGATCTGCCGCAATTCTTGCAGGTCCCGCAGCGGGTTCGGGTTCAGCAGCCCCCACAGCATCCCTTGCCAGGCCAGCCCCAGCGCAAGGGCGATCCCTGCTGCCTTCAGATTCCCGGCCCAGCCCGGCTGCCGGTAATAGAACCGGCCGGCCACGGACAGCCCGACCAGCGCCGGGATCAGGAACATCCACCAGGGCCCCTTGGTGATCCCGGCCAGCCCGAAGCCGAGGCCGGCCAGCCCAGCCCCCCAAGGCCGATTCCGCCACATCCCTTCCCATCCCAGCATCCCTATCAGGAGGAAGGCCATCCCCGGCACTTCCCCCAGGACCTGCCGGCCATAGGTCAGGGTGTCAGCACTGCGGGCGAACACAAACCAGAGGACCGCGAAGATCGCCCCGATCCCTGGGACCCACCGACGGGCCACCGCTGCGAACAGACAGACCGTCACCAGCAGAAACATCGCCATCACCCAGCGGGCGGACCACAGCCCCACCCCGAAGATCCGAAAGGCCCCGGCGATGGGCAGCAACACGGTGGGCCCCACCCCCAGGATCGGCCCGTGGAACCGGAAGCCTTCGCTGCTGTAATCAGCGTAAACCCCCCAACGAACCAGGGCCTTGGGCACGTGCAGGTGCGAGCCCTCGTCGAACCAGGTCGGGGGGTAGATGGTTAGCCGGTAAAGGGCCAAGGCGCTCAGCCCCAACAGCCCCGCTACGATCGCCCCCCAGGATCCCAGGCGCTTCATCGCGACCCTCCCTCCATGCCCCCTATCCCTTCCCAGCGCACGGCCAGCACGGCCGCCCCCGGACGTCGGAAGATCGGGACTAGCCACGGGATGGCGTCCCATGCCACCCCATCGGTCCCTCCCCCAGCGCCCACCACCACGTAGGTGATCCCATGCGCCCGGACCAGGGCCCGGCGCTCGGGCTCCCCCATCGCGCCGCTGAAGAAGGCCTGGACCTGCTCTCGGCGCTCGAAGAAGCGCAGCGTCCCCGTCCAGTGGGCCAGAAACGCACGACAGCCCGTCCACATCGGGACGAAGGCGCCCACGGATTCGGGGGCTAGCACCACGCCGCCGTCGCACCCTCGGGCCGCCAGCGCATCCAGCACCGCCACCTCATCCCGGTGCAAGGCGTAGGGCGGCTGCCCCCGGCTCAGATCCAGGATGCGCCAGCCCCACAAGTAGAGGTTGGCTGGCAGGGACAGCGCCAGCGCCCACTGCATCGCTGCCCCCGGGGAGAGCCGAGGGATCCACCCGGACAGGCGCTGAGCGCCCCGCACGGCCCAGAAGGCCATGGGGACCTGCCAGCCGTTGAGCAGATGGATCTGGAAACTGACCGGCAGATACGCCAGCGGCCCATGGGCCAGGAACCAGACCCCCATCCATGCCTCCACCGGAGTCCAGCTCCTCCAGCGCCGAGGATCTCCCAAGCCGACCAGCGCCAGCCCGAAGGGAAGGCCCAGCAGCAGCAGCAGGGCCCCGGGAGGCGGGGTGAACACCCCAGCGTTCACGAACTGAGCGAGCACCTCCCGCCACGTGGGATCCTGCTGGGTGAGCCACGTCATATAAAGGGCCCCGGGGAGGGCAGGCCCCAGGGCCAGGGCGGCGTGGGCCATCCAACCCCACGCCGGCCGCCGATCGACCGTTGTCCGCCAGAGGACCAGCCCCCCCAGCACCGCGCCGAGGATGAGGAGATCGTAAGTGTGGTGCAGGCTCAAGGTGAAAGCCAACAGGCCGGCCCCCAGGCTGAAGCGCAGATCCCCCCGGAACATCCCCCGGGCCGTCAAGGCCAAGATGGCAACGATGGACGCCAGGGCGACCAGGAAATGGGGGTAGGCGATGGCCGAAAAGAAGGTGTTAGGCTCGGCGATGGCGGGGACATAGGGCGCCATGGGGGAGGGGATCGGCCAGAAGGCCTGCAGGCGCTTGATCAACGGGTGCAACCAGGCGAACCCGCCTCCCACCAGGACCATGGCCAGCATCGCCCGGGCTTCCCCAGACGAGTGGGCGATCCGGCGGTAGAGCGCCCCCAGCGTCCCAACGGCCATCAGGATCGCCCCGGCCCGTAGGATCTGATAGGTCGCCGCATACCCCAGCCCGGCCCATCGGGAGATCTGGGCCAGGAGCCACCAGAGCAGGTTGAAATACGAGCCCGGCGTCGGTTCGGGGGTGAGCAGGTTGGGCGCGAGCAGCCGTTCCTGGAACGCCCGCCACCAGGCGAAATACTGGACATGGTCACTGACGTTAAAGGCGAAGCCCATAAAGCGCCGCTCCGGCCCGACCAGCAGGTAGCCGACAGCGTAGGGCACGCTGGCGACCAGCCCGATCCCCATGGCCCAAAGGAGGATCTCCCCCCACCCGAGGGGAGCATTGGGTCTTCGCCAGTCCTCTCCCAAACGCCGCATCGGCGATGCCTCCTAGGAAGATGATTGGAAAGCCGCCTGCTGGGGGACGCGGCCGCCCGTATCGTGGGAGAACGGATGGGGCCGGTCGAAGCCCCGCAGGGCACAACGGTGTTGCCCCCTCTTATGGCGCAGAGGCCCCGACGCCTTCGAACAGGCCGAAGCCCTGGGGGCCATACACCCACTCCGTTCCAGGAGGCCAGCGCCATCCGGGCAGGCGGGTGCCTGCTCCCTCGAACCATTCCCAGGGCCGGGATCCCGACCGCACCCAGCGCACCAGTTCCGGCTCGAACAGAACCACCGCGCCCGTCCCCATGGCCTCCGTTCGGAAAAAGACCCAGGTCTCCGAAGGACGCTCGGCGGGATCGTCCAGCCCGAAAGGCAGGACGCGATAGGCCGGCGCGTAGGCATCGAAAAACCGCCACTGGGAGGCGATCACCAACGTCCGCTCGGGGGGGAACTGTTCCCGCAGAAGGGCGAACCGGGCCTCCAGCGTGGCGTCATGACGGCGCAGGGCCTCCCGGTTCAGCAGACGGATCCCGTTCGGGCCCAGCGGGCGCTCCGGGGCCGCTAGGAACAGGAGCAGGTTCATCAGCACTCCGATCATCCCCAAGGACCGCCCCCATCGTCCTCCTCGCTCCACCGCGGCCGCCGCCCCCAGGAGGAGCGCCGGCAGGAAGACCAAGACCAGGCCCTGCTGTCCCATGTGGATCAAGGTATAGAAGGCGAGGCTGGGCGTGACCCAAAGGAGGACGCCGATGCCAATCCTGCGGAAGGCAGGCGAGGGCAGCCGGATCGCCGGAAGCGCCTGCCGAAGGGCCAGGAGGGCCAGACCGGCCCCCGCCAGCCCATAGGCGGTATAGGCGATCAGTTTGGTGCCGTTGCGCTGCAATGCGGCCAAGCCAGCCGGCCCGAAGACCAGCGTCGCCGACCAGAAATGCGCGTTGTAAGCCCGGGAGATGGCCAGATAAGCCTGGAGACCCCCGCTGAGCGCCAGCAGGGGGATCAGCCACGCCAAAGTGAAGGCGGCCAGCCACAGGAGGCTCTCCCCCCGGCGCCGCCACGGCTGGCCGGAAAGCCCCCACAGAAAGACCGGGCCCAGAAAACCCAGGTTCTGGGGCCGCAGCCCAGCGGCGAAGGCCAGGGCCAGCGCCAGCGGCCGGTGCAGCCGCTCCCCCTGGGTGCACCGCCACGCCAGCCACACCACCAGCAGGATGAGCCCCGCGTCCAGCGCGTGGGGGAGCGCCACGTCCCCGTAGAACCAAACCAGGGGGCTGCTCAGCCAGAAGAGGGCCGCCCATCGGCCCACCCGGGGCCCGCCCCATTCCCGGCCCAGACGGTCGATCAGGATCGCCCCCAGGGCGGTCCCAAGAACGCTGAGGGCCACCAGGGCCGTCTGAGCCTCTCCGAAGATCCAGCGGCTGATCCGTCCCATGCCTACATAGAGCGGATACCCGGGGATGTGGGGCTGGCCCCTCGCCACATCGAAATGATCCAGCGCCAGAGCGAAGTTCACCGAGTCCCAGTGGTAGAGCCAGCGCCCCCGCAGCGGCCAACGGCTCAGCACGGCCAGGAGGACCCAGAGGGCTGCGGGCCATCCCGCCCATCGCCAGACCTGCTCGCGTCCCCACCGGAGCGCCTTCCTTGAAAAACCCTGGGCCGGGCTCATCGGCTCCCCCCCCATCGCTTCCGGCAGGGCCTCCCGCCGCAGAGCGGATCGTGCGGCCAGCCGCCAGAGCCCCCCGCCCCACAGCCCGAACAACGGGAGCAGGCCGAGCGGCCCGTGCAGGCCGAGCAACAGGCCCACGTTCCGGGCGACGTTTCCCGCACGCCACTGGGGCCAGACATACTCCACCAGCGGGAAGCGCTGGTATTGTGGGAACTGCTGGCCGGCCAGGCTTTCTAAGATGGTCATCGCCAGGCTCCACAGCAACAGGAGGAAGAGCACCCCACGGCCGGCGCGATAGCGGCCCAAAGTGGGGAAGGCGAAACCCGCCGCCAGGGCCAAGAAAGGCACCATCGGCAGGAGGTAACGTGGACCCACCGCGAATCCCCCATCCCACATCACCGATGAGGCGTTGAAGGCCAAGAAACTCCCCACGGACCACCCGACCATCCCACCCTCTTTCCGCCAAGCCGGATGCCACAGCATCTGCCAGAGCCCTACGAACCCCAGCAGCAGAAACGGCGCGCGGAAGAAGAGGCCCCGGTAGGGGCTGAAGGTGATACCCCACAGGGCTTCCCAGGAGGGGCCGCGCAGGCTGAAGAAACCCTGACGATGGACCCCCTGCCAGAGGGCCGAGTAGGCGTAGCCCACCTGGAACGGGGATCCGAAGATCACAGCGTTGTGAAGCCCGGCCAACAGCATTGGAGGAAAGGCCCCCGCTAGCAGCAGCCAGAGGGCCCGCAGGGGCCGAGCTCCCAGCGTATACACCCCGAGGCCGGCGGCGATCAACGCCGTCGGATACTCGGAGATCACCGTGTATCCCAGCAAGAACCCGACGAGCAGGGCCCATCGCTCCCCCAGCCATCCCCGATGCATACCCCATGCTAGGGCGAAGGCTGCCATCAACAGGGCGGCCACGAACTGATGGGCAACGAAACTGTTGGCATAGGCGAAGGCCGGCGTAGCCAGCGCATACGCCAGCGGAAGCCCCCAGGTCATCGGGTGATCGCCGAACCGCGCCCGCAGCAGCCCATGGAGCCACACCCCGATGGTCGCGGAGGGAACGGCCACCACCAGCGCGCTCAACACCACCTGGGCGATGGCGAAACGGACCTTCCACGGCGCGACCCCCGTCCCCTCCGGGTCGAGGGTGGCTCGGAAAGCCGACAAGCGCTCCAGAAAGCCGGCGAGGGGGTCAGCCAAGGGAGCGATCAGGAGGCGCAGCCCGGCATACAGCGGGACGGCGGCGAAGGCCAGCCCTGGCGCCTTGTCGCTGTAAAAATGGCCGCCCACCCATGCATAATCCCCCGTGTTCTCCACATAGGCATCGATGCGGAAGGTCCCCTGCTCCACCAGGGCCAGCACGAGATCCAGGCGGGAGTTCTGGTTCCAGTCCGCCCACCTTGGGAAGATCCACACTGTGCTCAAAAGCACCAGCAGGAAGAGCCAGCACCCCGTGGGCGTGAAGAAAGTAGCGGCCCAGCGAGCGAAGCCCTCGGAGAAAAGGACCTGGCGATAGGCGGGGGCGGCGGGCCGCCGGAGGAGGAGGGCGGCGATCCACTTCAGCAGAGTGGTCAGCCAGACGGCGAGGCGGTAGATCTCTCCCGCCAGCGGGCCGTAAGCCCGTGAGAGGAAGCGGGTCTTGCTCTGGTAAAGCCACCGCCGTCGGGCGCCCTCCATACGCCGGGCCGTGGCGCTGCCCAGATGGATCACCGGGGCCTCTGGGACCACGGCCACCGCCCAGCCGGCTTGTCGGGCCCGCCAGCACCAGTCCACCTCTTCGGAATACATGAAGTAGCCTTCGTCCAGCCCTCCGATGGCCTCGACGACCTCCCGCCGGACCATCAGGCAGGCTCCGGAGACCCAATCCACCTGACGGGCCGCCGCGGCAGGGGGATGGAACGGGAAGGCGGGGCCCAGCACCCGATGGCCGATCGGTCCCGTCAGCAGCAACAACTCCGTCCAGAGAGTCGGGAAGTCGGCTGCGCACCCCTGCGGGCTGCCGTCCGGGTTCAACAGCGCCCCGCCGGCGATCCCGACCTCCGGATGGGCCTCTAGATAGCGCACCAGGGCCGTCAGGGCGTCGGGGAGCGGGATCGTATCGGTGTTGAGCAAGAGCAAGTAGCGCCCACGGGCCCGGGCCATAGCCTGGTTGCACGCCGCCGCGAACCCCCGGTTGGTGGCGTTCCCCAGCACCTGGACCTCAGGGTGCTGCGCCTGCAGCCACCGGACCGTGTCGTCGGCGGAGCCGTTGTCCACCACCCAGACCTCATAGGAGACCCCGGCCAGGGCGGCCGGGAGGGCCTCCAGACAGCGGGCCAACAGCTCCCGCGTGTTATAGGTCACCAGGATGACCGATAGCGTCGGGTTCATGCTGTCGTCGGCTCCGAACCCGCGAGGCGTAGAGGGAATGCCGCCGGAGAGAACGGTAATAGCGCCCCATGGCCAGGGCGGCCCCCGCGAAGATCCATCCCCAGACGGTGTATTGATAGCCGGCGATGGTTTGGGTGTAGGGGAACGGCAGGAACCAATCCCCCAGCCCCATCGCCAGCAGCACCCCGGTGAACCCTCCGATCAGCCCAGCGGCCAGGGAGCGTCCCTGATGGTCCGCGACGCGCGCCCACCTCCAGATCCGGTAGATCTCTCGGCCCAGGACGACCAGGAACCACAGAAAGAAGACCAGGCCGACCACGCCGGTCTGAGAGAGCACATCCAGGTAGTTGTTATGGGTCGCCATCGCCCGGTCCGGATAGTAGGTCATGTAATACGCCGCGTATCCCGCTGGGCCAGTGCCGAACAACAGGTGGTCCCGCGTCACCTGCCAGTTCAGGCGCCATGCTTCGAAGCGCGTGACGCCGCTCTCGGCGTAGTTGTATTCGAACACCCAGTATTGGAGAGGTCCCCAGTAGAGCGCGCCCGCGATCAACAGCAGCAGGAGGAACAGGAAGAAGAGCCGCCGGGAGCGGAGCCATGCCACCACCAGGAGGGCGGCCAGCGGCGGCAGCCACCCACTGATCCACGAGATCCCAGGGATGAGCACCCGCCAGCCCCAGATCCCCAGTGTCCCCAGCAGACCAGCCCGAAGCCAAACAGACATCGGCCGGAAGAGCAGGAAGGCTGTCCCGAAACTCACCAGCCACAGCGAGAACAAGCCCCGGGTGTTCAGGAAGGGAAACAGCGGCCGCCCCGCCAGGATCTCGACGGCCCCTAGGCTGCCAGCTAGGAAGAACATGCCCACCAGGCGGTCCACCTGTCGGGGATGGTGCAGATGGGCGGCGGCCAGCCAGAAGGCCAGCGGCGAAAGCAGCATTACCCCCAGCCCGCCCAGCCGCGCCCGGAACAGGAACCAGGGAGGGATCCGCGGATCCCGCCAGATCTCGCCCCAGAAGAAAGAGAGCACCGAAACAGCCATAAAGCCCAGCAACGGCACCGTGGCCGCCGTCCGGGGCCAAGTAGGGGTACCGTGCGTGGCGCCTACGGTCTCCCGCCCGAAGGCCAGCCGAAGCAGCCAAAGCCCCCCGAAAGGGGCCGTCAACAGCAGGCTGGAGACCAGGGGGCTCTGGGAGCCGGTGGACAGGGTAAGCGGAACGAAAAGCGAAGCGAACAGGATTCCTTCCACCGCATAACGGCTGAGGGAGAGCAACGCGGGGAAGGCGAGGAGGCCCAGCAGCCCCAGCGCCACCCACCGCCCCCGCGCGGTCAGCGCCAGGATCCCCACCCAAGGGGCCAAGAGCGCGGTCCCCCCTACCACCCAGGCCGTCGGCGGGATCGCGGGGATCCGAACCGGGAAGCGTCTAAGCGACCCGATGCCCATGGAGCACCTGATCGATCAGGGCGAGATACTGCTCCTGGATCCGTACCCAGTCGTAGTCCTGCACGGCCGCCCGGGCGAGGCGGCTCCGCCGGCGCCGTTCCTCCGGATCCGACAGCAGACGCACCACCGCATCCGCGAAGGCCCCAGGGGCCTCCGCCTCCACCAGCCCTCCCAGATGCCGGAAGGTCAACCCCTCGGCCCCCTTGGGGGTGGCGATCACGGGCGTCCCCAGGGCCATCGCCTCCAGGATCTTCAGCCGCGTCCCCCCGCCGAACCGCAACGGCGCCACCAGCGCCCAGGATCGGGCCACCCAAGGCCGCACGTCATCCACATACCCGGTGTAGATCCACCCCGGCGGCTGGGGCAGCGCGGTCTCCGCCGGCAGCCGCCCGGTGGCCCAGAAGCGGGCCCTCGGGCGCCGCCGTCGGATCTCCGGCCAGATCGCCGCCGCGAACCATTCCAGGGCGTCGCGGTTCACCCAATAAGTCGGCGACCCAGTGAAGATCAGCGTGTCCAGCTCCGGCTCCGGCCAAGTTCCTGCATAGCGCCCCAGGTCGATCCCATTGGGGATCACAGCCACCCGCGCCTCCGGTGCAATCCGCTGCACCAGGCGGGCCTCGGGCTCCGAGACCACCGTGCACGCGGCGAAGTCCGTCAGCAGGCGGCGCATGAAGCGGGCGTATTTCCACCACGTCAACCACCGCCGCAGCCGGGCCGCCGGGTTCGAGGCGCGGCGGACCTGGTCCACGAATAGGCCGCTTTCCACCTCATCCAGGATCTTGGGCGCCCCGGTCAGGGAGCGCACGTAAAGGGCGGAAGGGAGCTGAGAGGCCAGGATCAGATCGAAGGCTTGCTCTCGGGCCAGCCGGCGCACCAGCCGTTGGACCTCCGGGAGCATGGTGTCCACCAGCCAGCGCGGGGTCGGCGAGAGGAACCCCCAGAGCGCCCGCCAGCGGGTCGGAAGGAACTCCCGACGCGGGAAGACATAAAGGGCCTCGCACCGGGCAGCCAGGTCACTCCGGTAGCGCTCCACCTCCGCCTCCGGATCCGCCAGCACTATAAGGGTCAGCCGGTGATGAGCGGCCAACGTGTCCAGAATCTGGGCCAGGCGGATTCGAACCCCCTTATCCGGCGGCAGGGGGAACCATCCCATCACCCAGAGGATGCGGGCCATAACGCCTCCCTTCCGGATCCAGGGCCGGGCGAGTGAGCCTCCCACCTCCCCCATCGGCGGTAGAAGAAATCGCGGATCCCCTCCCAGATGGCCTGGGCGTGGGCCTCTTGGTCGGCCTGCTGATACCGCCGGGCCAGCCGGACCGCACCGTGGAGCGCGTGGAGCGTGGCCTGCCAGCGGCGAAGCCCCTGGCTGTGCTCCCAAAAGAAAAGGAGGCGGTTGCGGGCCATGTAATACAGGACGAGGGGAGACAGATCCTCCGGGTGGACCGGGGCCTTGTGCCAAAGCTGGGCCCGCGGGTTCACCCAGATGGAGAAGCCCTCCCGCCGGGCCCGACAGCACCAGTCTGTCTCTTCCCAATACATAAAATAGCGTTCGTCGAAGCCTCCAACCCGTTCCAGGGCCTCCCGCATCAGGAGGATCCCACAACCGGGGACGAAGTCCACCGGGTGCGGAAGGATTAGCGAGGGCTGGGCCCGCCCGGCGTCGCGATGCACGGTGAACGCCCGCCTCCAGTCGATAGCGCCGCCCAGGGCCCAGATGCCATGGGTCGGCGGCCAGGCCCAAACCAGAGGTCCCACCGCTCCCACCCGGGGTTGGGCGCGGGCGGTCTCCAGCAGGGCGATCAGACATCCGGCATCGACCAGCGTGTCGTTGTTCAACAAGAAGACCCCCTCCTGCCCCTCCGCCAGCGCCTGCTGGAGGGCCACGTTGTTCCCGGCGGCGTAACCCCGGTTGTCCCCCAACTCGCAGACCAGGACTTCGGGGAAAGCCCGACGCACCGCCTCCGGTGTGCCGTCCGTGGACCCGTTGTCCAGGACGAGCACCTGGGCGACGGGCCCCTCCAGCCGCCGCACCGACTCCAGACAGGCCAGGGTATCGTGCCGTCGGTTGTGGGCCAGGATGGCCACCAGGATCCCTGCCATCACCCCTCCCGGCTTCCCACAGGCTCCGGAACCCAGGCGGCCGTCTCCTGCTTTCCCACCACATCCCGATAAAGCACCATCATTGCCGTCATGGCCGCCTCC
This sequence comes from Thermoflexus sp., assembly GCF_040289485.1. Taxonomy (GTDB): domain Bacteria; phylum Chloroflexota; class Anaerolineae; order Thermoflexales; family Thermoflexaceae; genus Thermoflexus. The sequence continues at coordinate 24,798 of NZ_PSLG01000002.1, read as the reverse complement.
ATCGTATGGACAGGACGGGCACCGGCACGCAAGGCCTCCAGCACCTCAGGCGCCTCTAGAAACCGCACCAGCGCCGCCGCGATCGCATCAGCGTCGCCCGGCGGAACCCGCCAGCCGTTGACGCCGTGTTGGATCAGTTCGGGCAGGCCGCCGATCTCGCTGGCCAAAACCGGGACGCCGGCGGCCAGGGCCTCCAGAACCGCCAGCGGCATGTTCTCCGGACAGATCGACGGCACGGCCAGCAGATCGGCCTCGGCCAGCGCCTCCCCGATCCGTTCCCGGGGAAGCACACCGGCCAGCCGGATCTCTGGATCCTCCCCGATCGCCTTCCGGAGGGACCGGGCGTAGGCAGGGAAGGCCTGATCGTTCCCGTAGAGGGTGAGGCGGAGCGTCCGTCCGGGTGGGGCCATCCGCTTCGCCCGGCGGACCCCTTCCACCAGCACGTGAACCCCTTTGTGGGGCGCGATCTGTCCAAGGTAGATCACGTGCAGGCCCGTCGGGTCCCGGCGATCCGGCCCCGGACGGACCTCCGCGGGGGGGAAGCCGGGAATCCGATATACGCGCTCCGAGCGCATCCCGAAGGCCCGATGCTGGCGCTCTAGGAACGTCGACGTGACGTGGATGGCCGAGACCCTGTTCAAGAGCCCCATTGTCGTCTGCAGGCGCTCCGCCATAGTCCGAACCCAGGAGCCGAAGGGCGGCCAGGCGTTGAGAAGGCGGCCTGCTGCCCGATGCGGATGCGGCCTCCCCAGGCGGCCGAGGGCGCTCTCCAGCCAGCGGTAGCGACGGCTCTGGCTCAGCCAGCAGTAGGCGCAGCCGGCCGGCTCCTCCGGGCCAGGGCAAAGCCGTCCCGAGGGCCGCAACAGCGTGTGGTGGGCACAGAGGAACCACAGATCGTGCAGGGAGACCACCGTGGGCAGGCCGGCCTTCATCGCCGCCCGGAGCGGAGCCACGGTGAGCAAATACCCGCTGTGCAGGTGAAAGAGATCGGGCTGGCGGCTGTGGAAAAAGGCCTTGAACCACAGCCCCATGGCTGGGTTGTCGAAGCGGTCCCGCAAGCCCAGGGGCCCTGCCCGCCAGCGCACCGTCAACCGGTGCACTGGGAAGCCCTCTGACCGGTCAACCCGGGCCGAGACTCGCGGGAAGAGCCCGGAGGCGATCTGCTCCACACAGACGACCTCCACCCGGTGCCCACGGCCGTGCAGCCAGCGGGCCAGGGCCTGGACGAAGAACTCCGTCCCGCCGATGTTGCGCGGGGGATAGTGGGGTGCCGCCAGCACGATGAACATCCCTTAACCCACCTCCCGCAGCGTGGGAGCCCGTCGGAGGGCCTGCCCCAGGAGCCGCCACTCGGCAGGCCCCATGACCCCCAGCCCCCAGAGGGCCAGGCCGTAGGTCAGGCCCCCGACCGCCACCAGGGCCGGCAACGGAAGCCCCTGCCCCATCCAGAGGGTGACCCCCATCGTCGCCGCCGCCAGCAACGGCTTCCCGAAACGGTTCGGATCCCAGAAGGCCTCGCGCACGATGTGAAGCAGGACCGCGTATTGCCCGACCAGGAGCAGTTCGGTCAGCACCGTGATCCAAGCGGCAGCCATCAGCCCATAGCGGGGGATCAGGATCAGGTTCGCCGTCACATTGAAAGCGGTGCTCAGGATCAGCGAGCGGGCTGCGACCCATTCCCGGTCGCGGACCAGGATCACATACCCGAGATACTCGGATAGGAACATCAATGGGACCACCCCCATCAAAACCCGGAAGGCCGGGATCGAAGGGACGAAGGCCGGGCCGTAGAGGGCGGGGATCAAGCGATCCGCCAGGATCCATCCGCCTACGGCGAAGGGGATGGAGAGGGCCCAGAGATAACCCAGGGCACGGCGGATCACCGGGCCCAGGGCGACAGGATCGGTCAGGGCTGCCATCGACGGGTAGAGGGCCACGTTGATAGCGTTCGATAGGATGGCGATAGAGAAGATCAGGTTGTAGGCGGCGCTATACCAGCCAACGATCCCCGGCGGCCACCATAGGCTGAGCAGGATGGTGTCCACCTTGTAGGAGAGGTTCACCGCCAGCCCGATCAGGCCGAAGGGCAGGCCTGCCCGCAGCAGAAGAGGCCAGGTCCGCCAGCGGGGCGCCCGGATCCGGACCAGTCCCATGGCCCTGGCGGCCCCTGCGGTCACGCCCAGAGCCGCCCCCAGCCCGATCAGCGAGGCGCCGATCAGCCCGTAGAAGCCCATACCGGCGAGCAACGCCCCCGTGCCCAGCCCCACGAACAGGATCTGCTGCACCACGCCGGCCGCCGACACCAGGTCTAGGCGGCGCAAGCCCTGGAGGGCGGCCTCCAGAGGGCCCTGGACAGCGTAAAGGATCAGGGTGAGGGAAGCGAGGGCGATGCCGATCAGGAGCACAGCCGGCTGACCGTTCCAACGGGCCACCCCCAGGATCAACCCTATCGTCCCCGTGGCGAGGAGGAAACGCAGCCCGATGGCCTCGGGGAGCAGTTCCCAGGCTTGGCGGCGGTCCCGCGCGATCTCCCGTACCAGATAGGGAGCCAGACCCCAGTCCGAGAGGACCGCGAAGGCTGCCACATAGGCGAGGGCCGTCGCATACAGCCCATACGCCTCCTGGCCGAGCCGGCGCACCACCCACACCGAGAAAGCGAAGGCCAGGGCCTTTATGGCCAACCGTCCGCCCAGGCCGAAAAGGGCATTCCGAATCACGACGAGGGCCACGCCGCTCATCCGGCTCATCCTTCCGCGGTCTGCGGGGCCTTCGGTTCCTTCACGGAAGAGGAAGGCTCCTCCATAGGCTCTAGCGTATCAGGGATCTCCGCCAGCAACTCCGGATCGATCTCCACGAAGGGCGGGATCGTAGTGGGGCGCTCGGCCTTCGGCGGTTCCGGAGAGGCAGGTGGGATGCCGATCGCTGCTCCCGCAGCATCTTCTTCGAGGGCGAAGACCCCAATGAACGGCGTAATCCCTTCCGGCGGAGGTTCTGAAGCAGGTTCCAGCGCTGGCTCCGGCGCCATCGGGGAGATCGGTGGGATAGAAGAGGGGGTTGGGACCTCCGACGCGGACGCTGCAGCGGCCGAAGCCCCTGTGGGGGGGCGCCGAAGGAGGCTCCGAGCCATCTGCTCGCGCACCGGGCGGGGCAGCAGCGGCCACGCCGGAGGGCCGACCGCCTCCTCGGACTGGGGAGGGCGGGCCCGCCCGATCGAAAGCCCTCGGAGGAGACCTTCCCGCCACCCGGGCGCGGGGGCCGCAGGCCCCCGGCTTCCAGCGCGAGGATACCGCACGCCCCCATATCCATACCCGTAGCCGTAACCTATCCCGAGTTTGCGGCGGGGGACATCGTTGACGACCACGCCGAGGACCCGCTGCCCCCGCAGGGCATAGCGGGCCTGTCCGACCAGCCGGCGCGGCGTCTTCCCATCCCGGAGGATCAACAGAACGCCATCAGCGGAGCGGGCCAGGACCTCCAGTTCGGCCAGGAACAGCGTGGGAGGGGCATCCAGGATCACCAATGCGAAATGCTCCCGCAGACGATCCAGCAGGGTCCGCCACCGGGGCGAACTCAACAACAGGCCCGGATCCCGTGGGATCCGCCCCATCGGCAGGATCGTGAACCCCCCATCCACCAGGATCAACAAGCGGTCGAGGTCAGGCGGATCCTCCGCCTCCAGGTAATCCACCAGGCCGCCCTTCAGTTCGTGAGGGGACAGGTGAGCCACCACACCTCCGCGCAGATCTGTCTCCACCAGCACGGTGTGCAGGCCGGCTTCGGCGGCGGCCGCCGCCAGGTTGCTGGCCACGAAGGACTTCCCATCCTCCGGCATCGGGCTGGTCACCAACACAACCTTCGCCGAGAAGCCTTCCTCATAGGCGAGGGCCTGGAGCAGCCGCAGGCGCAGCGAGCGAATGGCCTCTGCCTCAGGGGAATCCGGCGCGGCGCGGATGATGAGGGAGTCCCGCCGGTTACGCCAGCGAGGCACAGCCCCCAGGACCGGGAGATTGAACATGGTGAGGCTCCCGTCCCAGCGAACAGCCCGCCCCATGAAGCGCTCCAGGGCCATCAGAACAGCGACGCTGAGCAACAGGCCAGCCCCGCCGGCGAGGGCCACGTTCCGGATCACGCTGGGCGAGACCGGGCGGGTGGGCGGCAGGGCGGGCTCCAAAAGGCTGAGGGTGTTCACCCCCTGCTGGCGCATCACCGTGATCAGTTGCGCATAGGTCTGTTGATAATCCCGCTTCAACTGCTCCAGGGTCTGCAGTTGATCTCGGGCCTCCCGCAGCTCCGCCGCCGAGGTGAGGGTGCCCATTCGTCGGCGGAGCTCCTGGATCCGCTGATCGATGTCTTCCAGCCGGGACCGGACGTCCGCCAACTGGCTCTGGAGGAAGGGCTCATCGGCCCGCGTCCGCGCGGCGGGGGTCTGCTCGATAAGGACCTGAGCCAGGGTGTTGGCCAGGGCCGCCGCCCGCTCCGGGTCATAGTCATAGACGTAGATCTCCAGCAGCGAGGCGTTGGCCACCACCCGGGTCTCCACCGCCCGCGCCAGGGCGTCGGCCGGCAGATCCAGGCGGAGCCGCTTCAGCGTCTCCTCCAGCACCGGGCGCCGACGGGCCATCTCCCCGTAGACCTGGGCCAAGGTCCGGCTGAGGCCGATCTCCTGAGGGTCGGGGCTGGGATTCGCCAGGCTGCTGCCTACCATCAGGGTGACCCGCGCGGCGTAAACCGGACGTTGCTGTCGTGTGTAAAGATAGCCCCCGGCGGCGGCCAGCACCGCGCACAGCAGCGGAAACCACCACCAGCGCCGGAGGACCTCCAGGTAGGGCTGCATGCGCTCCATGGGCCTCTCCTTTACATCCGGCCTTTGAAGAAGGCCACGGTCCGCTCGAGGCCCTCCTCCAGATCCACCTGGGGACGCCATCCCCACGCCCGGAAGGCCCGCTCGGCGCTCAGATAGATGCGGAAGGTCTCCCCCGCCTTGGGCGGTCCATAAACCGGCTCCCGCCGATACCCCGTGATGGCAGCCAGCAGATGGAAGATCTGGTTCACCGTTGTTCCCCGCCCGCTCCCCAGATTGAACACCTCCCCCTCTCCATCCTCCAGCGCCATCAAGTTCGCCGCCACCACGTCTTCCACATAAACGAAATCGCGCATCTGCTCCCCTGTCCCGTTGATCATTACCTCCTCCCCCCGCAGCATCCGCCCAATGAAAATGGCCACCACCCCTGCTTCCCCCTCTGGATCCTGCCGGGGACCGTAAACGTTGGGATAGCGCAGCACGGTGTAGTGCAACCCGTAGTGCTTATAGAACAGGTCCAGATACTGCTCGACGACGAATTTGGTCACCCCATAAGGGCACAGCGGCCGGATCGGATGATCTTCGTCGCACGGCAGATATTGGGGCTCCCCGTAGACCGCGCCGCCGCTCGAGATATAGATGAACTTCTTGACCCCATATCGCAGGGAGAGCCGGATCAGATTCAGGGAGCCCAGCACGTTCACATCCGCGTCATAGATCGGATCGGCCATGGAGACCCGGACGCTCATCTGGGCTGCGTGATGGTTCACCACCTCGGGCCGCTCCCGCTCGAACACCTCCGCCAGGTCAGGGCTTCGGATGTCCACCGCATAAAAGCGGGCCCGCGGGTTCAGGTTCTCCCGCCGCCCAGTGCTCAGATTGTCCACCACAACCACCTCGTGGCCCGCACGGATCAGCGCGTCCACCACGTGGGAACCGATGAAACCCGCCCCGCCGGTGACCAAACACTTCATGGCTCAGCCTCCTGGGAGCCCTCCACCCCTGCCTCCGGCGCGGAGGGATAGGGACAGAACCGGTAGCCCACACCCCACACTGTCTGGATGTAGCGGGGCCGGGCGGGGTCCGGCTCGATCTTGCTGCGCAGATGGCGGATGTAAAGCTTGAGGTAATGGGGATCCCAACCCCGATCCTCCCAGCCGGCCCGCAGCAGGACCTCGTGGCAAACCACGCGGCCGGCGTGCTGGAGGAGGCAGGCCAGCAGGCGGTATTCGATCCGGGAGAGGCGAATCCGCCGGCCGCACACGCGGACCTCTTGCAGGCGCAGGTCGATAACCAGGTGGTCATCAGCATAATAACTGGGGACGATGCGCCCGCCGTGCCACCCCCAGCGCCGCAAATGGGCCTGAAGGCGGGCTTTCAGTTCGATGAAGGCGAAGGGCTTGCAGATGAAATCATCCGCTCCCGCATCGAGGGCCTGGATGACCTCCCCTCCGGTCGGGGCGGCGGAGATCACCAGGATCGGGCAGGAGGCCGCCGCCCGCAGCCGCCGGCAGAACTGAAGGCCGTCATCCTCGGGGAAAGCGATCTCCGTGAGGATCGCGTGGGGAGCCACCAACGGGAGCATGGCCAGCGCCTCGGAAGGCCGAGAGGCCAAGAAGACCATCATCCGCTCAGATCCCAGTTCCTGCTGCAGCATGCGCTGCAGCTCCAGACTGGGATCCACCACTAGAATCCGGACCACATCGCCGTCCCCCCAACGCCGGCTTGGTCTGATCACCTTCTCCCCCACTGTATCGAAAAAAGGTTTGAAAAGGTGAAGATCTTGGTTTGAATTTGTTGGAGGGCCGCCGGAGGTAAAAAACAGGCGCAGGCCAACGCAAGCCGGCCGCGCCCGTCCGGAGAGGGCTTCGTGGGCCCGACGGGACAACGGATGGGCCATCGCCCCGCGGGGTTCCCGAACGGAGGCCTGGACCGCGCGTCCTTGGGATATGAGGGCGCCAAGGGGATAAGGGCGCAGCGTGCGGCGCCGCTACAGGCGGTTACGCGCCACGGGTCCAGGAAGCCGGAAGCGACCGATGATCATCTGGCCAGGTGGAAACCATGTCCCAGAACGGTCACTCGCAGTTGAACCGATAGCCAATCCCCCACTCTGTCAGGATGTAGCGGGGATGCCGGGGATCCGGCTCGATCTTCCGGCGCAGGTAATGAATGTATAACTTCAGGTTGTCGATATCCTCCGCGTATTCCGGGCCCCACACCTGGGTGAGCAGGTAGCGGTGGGGAAGGAGCCGCCCCGGGTTGCGCATCATCACGCTGAGCAGGCGGAACTCCAGAGGGGTCAGGGCGATGGAGCGCCCAGCCACGGTGACCGTGTGCTGATCCAGATCCAGCACGATCTCGCCGCACCGGTAGACCCTCTGCTCCGTCGCCGGGGGCGCCCCCGCCCGTCTCAGCAGCGCCCGGATCCGGGCTAGCAGAACATCCTTCTCGAAGGGCTTGGTGACGTAATCGTCGGCCCCCAGCTCCAGCCCATAGACCACATCGCTGGTCATCGTCTTGGCCGTCAGCATGAGGATCGGGACCGTGGAGACCTGCCGGATCCGCCGGCAGACCTCCCAGCCGTCTATACCGGGCAGCATAATGTCCAGGAGCACCAGATCCGGCCGCTCCTCCAACACCATCCGGTAGCCGGTCTCCCCGTCCAGGGCCACCAGCACCCGATATCCGGCCCCCTCCAGCAGCCGCTGCAACAGCTGGGCGATTCCCTCTTCATCTTCGATCACCAGTATGGTGGACGTCATCGGCCTTCCCTTGATTCAAAATATTTGGCTTGAAACTTATCATGATCGATGGTGCGGCCCTGCGGCATAGGAAGAAAGTCCGGCAGGGACCGACCTGGGGGGCTGGCCCTCCGGGACGGAAGGGCCGAAAACCAAGCCCAGACCAGCGGGGGCTCCCTCCCGGCCAGCGCCCCGAGGGAACGACCGGAAGGAGGTCAAGGCACGCCGATGGGAGGCATCCGTCGTCGGGAAGGGCTGTTGCTGGGCCTGATCCTCATGGCCTTCGCCCTCCGCCTCCACCGCATCGCTGTCCAGAGCTGGTGGTGGGATGAGGGGTATAGCACTTATCTGGCCCGCCACGGGATCCTCACCGCCATCCGCATGACCGCGGTGGACATCCATCCTCCCCTCTACTACATCCTGCTCTCCCTCTGGGGATCCCTCGCAGGCTACACAGAGTTCACCTCCCGGTTCCTATCCACGATCTTCGGCCTCCTCCTCCTCCCCCTGCTCTACCGGGTCGGCCGACAGGGCGTCGGCCCCGCGGTCGGGCTGCTGGCGGCCGGGCTGGCGGTCCTGGCCCCGGCCTATGTGTATTACGCCCAGGAGACCCGGATGTATACCCTCTTCGCCCTGGAATATCTGGCCGCCCTGGCCCTCCTGGGCCGCCTGATGCGGCGCCCGACGTGGCCGCCCGGCACCCTCGCGGCCATGGGGCTGGTGGAGGCAGCGATGCTGTATACCCACTATTTCTCCGTGGTGGCCGTGGCCTTCCTCAACATCGCCGCTTTCGTCCTGCTCCAGCGCCAGCCCGCCGCGCAGCGCCGCCCCAACCGCCGGGCCTGGCTTCTCACCCAGGCCCTGGTGGTCCTGGCCTACGGGCCGTGGCTGCCCCCCGCCTACCGGCAGACGGGCCAGCACAGCGACGAGCGGGCCACCTTCCCCACCTTCCCCGAGTTCCTCGCCCTCACCTGGCACTTCTTCAACATCGGCATCCGGGAGGTCCTGGGGAAGACCGGGGAGCCGCCGCCCCGGCCGGGGTTCGTGACGGCCTCCAGCGCCTACGGGGCGGCCTTCGCCTTCGCCTTGCTCGGGGCCGGCCTCCGGGCCTGGCGCCGCCGCGGACGGGGGATCGCCTTCCCCCTCCTCTGGCTCTCGGCCTTCGCCCTGCCGTTGCTTCTGGTCTTCGGGATCACCCGGTGGAAGCCCATCGTCCACCCCCGCTACATCCTGATGCTAACGCCCGCCCTGCTGCTCACCACCGCCGCGCTGGCGGCCGACCTCTGGTCGGCCCGCCTCGGCCGGGCCATGGCCATCGCCCTGCTCGTGACCCTCGGCGCCACCGATCTGCAGGGGCTCTGGATCGTCTACTACGACCCCGCTTTCTTCCGGGAGGACGTGCGCGGGGTGGCCGCCTACCTGAACGGCGCCACCACCGCCGAAGACGCTATCGTGGTGGATTCGGAGGAATACACCCTGCAGCAGTATTACACCGGACCAGCCCCGATCCAGGGGGTCAAAATGCGGGGCCGGGAGGCCGAAGGCCTGGCCGAGCTCCAGAGGGTGACGGCCGGCAAGCGCCGCGTGTTCCTCCTGCACTGGTTCCGCTCGGTGACCGACGACAAGCGCTTCATCCCCTTCCTGCTCGAGCGTGCCGGGCGCCTGCTGGAGCGCCGCGAGTTCAACGGCTACACCCTCTGGGTCTATGCCCTGGAACGACCGGTGGCCATGCCTTCCCTCTCCCCGGCGGAGGCCAACTTCGGGGACCGCCTCTGGCTGACAGGGACCTTCACCGAGACCACGGCCTACGCCGGAGAGGGGATCCCGGTGGCGCTGCGCTGGCGGATGCCGGCCCCCATCGGGGAGAACTTGAAGGCGGCGGTGGCCCTGCTGGACCCCGCGGGGGAGCGGGTGAGCGGCATGGACTGGATGCTGATGAACGATCTCCACCGCTACACCGCCCGCTGGGCCCCCGGCGAGGAGACCACGACGTATTTCGTGGTGCCGGTCCCCCTGGGAACCCCGCCGGGTCCTTACACCCTGACCGTGACGCTGTATCGTGAGCCGGATCTGCGGGGCCTGGACCTCCTCGATGCAGCGAAGAACCCAGGCGGGCGCGTCCTGGTCCTGGGCCCCGTGCAGGTCCTCCCGCCCCGGGCGGCCCTAGATCCCTATGGCACGCTGGGGGGCTTCCCCCGGCTGGCCGATCCGGTTCCGCTGGGGGAGGGCCTGCGGCTGCTGGGCTTCCAGTTTCAGAATCCCCGCCTGGCCCCCGGGGAGTCCCTGCGGGTGGCCCTGCTGCTGGAAGCGACCTCCGCCGGGCTTCCGAACCGGCCCCTTCGCCTGATCGTCCGACGGGGAGACGAGATCCTGGGTGCCCAGAGCGGCGATCCCGGTTACGGACGCTACCCGCCCGCCGAATGGCCCGTCGGGGTGCCGATCCTGGACCGCCGGGCGGTCCGGCTGCCTCCCCAGACGCCGCCGGGGCCGGCCGAGGTGCGCTTGGGTTGGGGCGACGGCCCTGCGGTCTCTCTGGGGACCATCGAGATCGCCGGGCGCCCGCGCCGGTTCGAAGCCCCCACCGTCGACCTCCCGGTGGGCCGACGCTTCCCCGGCCTGGCCGAACTGGTGGGCGTGAGCGTCGATCGGACGGCCCTCCGGCCCGGCGAAGGGCTGACCGTGCGGCTGGTCTGGCGGGCCTTGAACGAGGATCCCATCGCGCGCTCTTACGTGGTCTCCGTCCAGGTGCTGAACGCGGAGGGCCGGCTGGTAGGCCAGGACGACCGGCCGCCGGCCGACGGGGCGGCCCCCACCGTGACGTGGGTGAAGGACGAATACATCGAGGACGTCCATTCGGTGGCCTTCCGCGAGCCCCTGCGCGGCCCCGGCCGGCTCTGGGTCGTCCTCTACGATCCGGACACCATGCAGCGGGTCCGCGCCGACGATGGGAAGGATCACATCGAACTGCCCGTCCCCATCGAGGGGCTGCCGTAGCCCGATGGAGGCGCGATCTGCACCGGGATAAAATTCTCCCAGGCCGATCCAAGCACCCCAGGAGGTGACCATGCCGTTCGCGCGGGTGGATGGGATCCGGCTGGTTTACGACGTCTACGGGCAGGGCGTCCCGGTCCTCTGGATCCACGGCTTCCCGCTGGGCCGCTGGCTGTGGGATCCCCAGGTCCGGGCCCTGGCCGACGGCGTCCGATCGATCACGGTGGACCTGCGGGGGTTTGGAGGGAGCAGCGCGCCGGAGGGGCCCTACACCATGGAACAGTTCGCGGCCGATCTGCGGGGCCTGATGGACGCGCTGGGGATCGAGCGGGCAGTGCTGGCCGGCCTCTCCATGGGCGGCTACATCGCCTTCGCCTTCTACGCCGCCTATCCCGAGCGGGTCCGCGGGCTGATCCTGGCCGACACCCGCCACCAGGCGGACACGCCGGAGGCCCGGGCCAACCGCTACGCGCTGATCGACCGGATCCGACAAGAGGGACCCCGGGCCGCCGTGGAGGCCTTCCTCCCGCGGCTGCTCGGGGCGACCACCCAGCGGGAGCGCCCGGATCTGGTGGAGGCTCTGCGGCGCAAGATGATGGCCAACCCGGCTGTCGGGCTCATCGGAGCCCTTCAGGCCATGGCCGAGCGGCCCGATCGGACCGCGCTGCTGCCCACGATCCGGGTGCCCACCCGGATCCTCGTCGGGGAAGAGGACGTCGTCACCCCGCCGGAGGTGGCCCAGGAGATGGCCGCAGGGATCCCCGGGGCCCGGCTGGTCCAGATCCCGCGGGCGGGCCATCTGGCCAACCTGGAGGCCCCCGATGCCTTCAACGAGGCCGTCCGCGCGTTCCTGTCCGAGGTGGGCGGGGCCTGAGCCCCGGCCGAGCGGTGACGGCCATGTCCTCTGGGAAGCGTGCCATCGCAGCCGTCCGGCGGGCGGTGCAGGAGGCCGCCCGCCGCGACGGCCTGTTCCCGCCCGGCGAGACCGTGGTGGTGGGCGTCTCCGGAGGTCCGGATTCGCTGTGTCTGCTGGATGTGCTGCGGGACCTCGCCCCCGAACTGGGGATCGCCCTCCACGTGGCCCATCTGCACCACGGCCTGCGGGGCCCGGAGGCCGACGCCGACGCCGCCTTCGTGGCCCGGCTGGCGGCGGCGTGGGGCCTTCCCTGCACCATCGGGCAGGAGGACGTCCGGACGCTGGCCGCCCGCGAAGGGCTTTCCCTGGAAGAGGCGGCCCGCCAGGCCCGCTACACCTTCCTGGCGGGGGTGGCGGAGGCCGTCGGCAGCCGCACCATCGCCGTCGCCCACCAGGCGGATGACCAGGTGGAGACGGTATTGATGCATCTGGTGCGGGGGAGCGGCCTGGCCGGGCTGCGAGGGATGCGCCCCCGCATGCGGCTGACGGAATTCCACGGCCTGCTCCGCCGCCCTCCTCCGGACCTGTGGTTGGTCCGCCCGTTGCTGGGGGTCTGGCGCCGGGAGATCGAGGCCTACCTGCAGGCGAAGGGGCTCACCCCGCGCTTCGACCGCTCCAACATCGACCAGACCCTCTTTCGCAACCGGCTGCGCCATGAGGTGTTGCCCTTCCTGGAGCGGCTGAACCCCCGCCTGCGGGCGGTCTGGTGGCGCATGGCGGAGGTCCTCGCCGCCGACTATGCGTTTTTGGAGCAGACGCTGCAGCAGGTCTGGCCGACAGTGGTGGCCGTGGAGGAGCCTGACCGTATCGTGTTCGACCTGGGCCGCTGGTCGGCCCTGCCGCTGAGCCTGCGGCGGATGGCCTTGCGGGAGGCCGCCTTCCGGCTGGCCCATCGGCTGCGGGACTTGGGATTCGCCCATGTGGAGGAGGCCATCCGCCTGGCAGCGGATCGGATGACCGGGGGGCAGGCGACCTGGCCCGAGGGCTTGGTCGTCGCGGTGGCCTATGAGGGCCTGATCGTGGCCCGGGCGGAGGCGGTCTGGCCGGAGCCGGATCTCCCCCTCCTCCAGGGGCCCCTGGCGCTGCGCCCGGGGGAGACGCCATGGCCGGACGGCCGATGGGCGGTGATCTGGGAGGAGCTGCCCCGCTGGGATCCCCAACGGCTGGCGCACGCGGATCCGTGGACCCTGTATCTGGATCCGGGAGCGGCGGAAGGCGGCTTGGCCCTCCGCCCGCGCCGGGCAGGGGATCGCTTCCATCCGGCCGGGATGCCCGGCCCGGTGCGGCTGAAGACGTTTATGATCAACCAGAAGATCCCGCGGGTCTGGCGGGACCGCTGGCCGTTGCTGGTGAGCGGCCGCGACGAGATCCTGTGGGTGGTCGGGGTCCGCCCCGCTGCCCCTGCCCTCCCCGCCCCCGCGGCCGCTCCCGTGTGGCGGATCGCCATCCGGCGGGCGGGGTCTTGAGCGCTGCGGCTTATCTCTCCCCCAGAGCCTCCCGCACAGCGCGGAGGATGGCGCCCTCGGCCACCAGGCGCCAGGCCGTCTCCATCCAGGGGGCCATCGCCGTGTCGGCCTCCAGGAAGGGCACGTGGCACCGGAGCACGGTGTAGGCTGCCGCTGTGCCCGTCCCCAGCCGCAGGGGCCGCCCCGCCTGGCGCCGTCGCAGGTCGATGGCCTGTCCGGCGGCGAACAGTTCCGCCGCCACCACCCGTTGGGTGTTGCGCAACACCATCTCGGCGTGGCGGACCGCTGTCGCCCCCATGCTCACGTGGTCCTCGGTGTTGGCCGAAGAGGGGATGGTGTCGGCGCTGGCCGGATGGGCCAGCACCTTGTTCTCCGAGGCCAGGGCCGCTGCCGTATACTGGACCAGCATAAAGCCCGAGTTCAGGCCCGGCTCCAGGGCCAGGAAGGGCGGGTAACGGCCCTCGTTCGCCGCGGGGTCCAGCAACCGGTTCAGCCGCCGCTCCGAGATGTTGGCCAGCTCCGTCAGCCCGATGGCCAGGTAGTCCATGGCCAGGGCGATGAGCTCCCCGTGGAAATTCCCGCCCGAGAGCACCTCCGGCTCCGCCTGGCCTTCCTCCCAGAAGATCAGCGGGTTGTCCGTGGCGCTGTTCAGTTCGATCTCCAAGGCCCACCGCGCGTAGGCCACCACGTCCCGGACCGCGCCGTGCACCTGGGGCATGCAGCGCAGGGAGTAGGCGTCCTGAACCTGCGAGGGGCTCCGTGGGTCGCCCAGGAACTCGCTCCCCTCCAGCAGCCGTCGCAGGAAAGCAGCGCAGTCCATCTGCCGCGGATGCGGCCGGACCCGGTGCAGGCGCTCATCAAAGGGGACGGGAGAGCCTTCCAAGGCCTCCAAGGTCAGCGCGCCGACCACATCGGCGGTCTGCACCAGGACCTCCGCGTCGTAGGTTACCAGGGCCCCCACCCCGGCCATGAAGGCGGTGCCGTTGATCAGCGCCAGGCCCTCCTTGGCCTCGAGGCAAAGCGGCTGCAGCCCCACGGCGGCCAGCGCCTCCGCCCCCGGCCGCCGATGGCCGTCCACCACGGCCTCCCCCAGGCCGATCATGGGCAGCGCGAGATGGGCCAGGGGGGCCAGATCCCCGCTGGCCCCCAGGGAGCCCTGGGCGGGCACCACCGGGTGGACACCCCGGTTGAGCATCTCGATCAGCAGCCGGAGGACCTGGGGGCGGACCCCCGAATGGCCCCGGGCCAGGGTGTTCAGGCGGGCCAGCATCATCGCCCGCACCTGCTCCTCGGGGAGCGCCGGCCCGACCCCCGCGGCGTGGCTTTGCAGCAGATTGTGCTGGAGGGCCGAGGCCTGCTCCGGCGAGATCCGGATGTTCCGCAGGTGCCCGAAGCCGGTGGTCACCCCATACACCACCGCGCCCCGGGCCAGCAGCCGCTCCACCGCCTCGCGGCTGCGCCGGACCCGCCCCCAGGCCTCCGGGGTCAAGTCCACCGGCCGTCCCTCCCGGGCCACCGCTACCACGTCCTCCAGACGCAAATGCTCCCCATCCAGCCACAGGACCGACATCGGCTTCCTCCCCCGGGTGATGGTTCCCCTCCCCGTTATACCGGAGGGGGAGCCCGGCTGAAAGGGGGCGCACCCCGTCGCCAGGGATCCTCCCCGCGGCGGGTTGCCCGGTCGGCTGGGGCGGTCCGTGGTATAATCAGGGCGAACGAAGGATAGCGCCGGCGGAACGAGAAGGGGGGAGGCTCTGATGATCGAGGTGGAGATCGACAGCATCCGCGCCAGCCTGATGTCCCAGCACCGGGTGCTCATCCTCCGGGAGCGGGAGAGCGAGCGCTACCTGCCCATCTGGATCGGCCCCTACGAGGCCGAGGCCATCAACATCGAGCTGCAACAGATCGAGGTCGCCCGGCCCCTGACCCACGACCTGCTCAAGAACGTCATCGCCGAGATGGGGGGCACCATCCTCTACGTGGTCGTCAACGACCTACGGAACGACACCTTCTACGCCTGCATCGTCATCCAGATGGACTCCCGCCGCCTGGAGATCGATTCCCGGCCCAGCGACGCCATCGCCCTTGCCGTGCGGGCCAAGGTCCCCATCTACGTCGACGAGGACGTCATGGAGCGGGCCGGGGTGAACCCGCGGGAGGAGGAGATCGAGGCCGAGGAGCTGGAGAGCCCCGAGGAGAAACTGGAGCGCTCCCCTTTCCGCGATCTCATCGAGTCCCTGGATCTGGACGACCTGGGCGAATCCGGCGAGGAGTGAGGGACCCTCTCCCCCGACTCGCCGGCGGCCCTCATGTCTCACCTTCGGCAGGCCTGCGCCTCCCATCCCCGAGGCCTCCCTCCCGGCTGGATCGGAGCGCAGGGCGCGGCGCCCCCACGGGGGCGCCGGGTCTGGCATCGGTCCTCTGATCCATCGAGGAAGATGACCGGATGGTGGAAGTGGAACGCACGGAACGGATCCCGCTGGCGCCCCACAACCTGGAGGCCGAGGAGGCCGTCCTGGGCGCCGTGCTCCTGGATCCGGAACTGATCTACACCCTGGCGACCGTGCTCCGGCCCGAGGACTTTTTCCTCGAGAAGCACCGCTGGATCTGGGAGGCGTATCTCGCCCTCGTCGGCCGCCGGGAGGCCATCGACCCGGTGACGGTGGCCGACGAACTCGAAGGCCAGGGCCGCCTGCAGGAGGTCGGAGGGCGCAGTTTCCTCATCGGCCTGGCCGCCCGCGTCCCGGCGGCCGTCCACGCCATGGACTACGCGCGTCTGGTGGAGCGGGATGCCATCCGCCGGCGCCTGCTGGAGGCCGCCTCCCAGATCGCCCGCATGGCCTACGAGGACTCCCAAAGCGAGGTCGACGAGCTTCTGGACCGGGCGGAGGCGACGCTTTTCGCCGTCGCCCAGCGCCGCCTCGCCCACGAGATCTCATCCATCCGGGACCTCCTGCGAACCTACTACGAACACATCGAGTACCTCTACGAGCACCGGGGGGAGCCCCTGGGGATCCCCACCGGGTTCCGCGATCTGGACCGTCTGCTGGGAGGGTTGGGGCGCTCGGACCTGGTGATCGTGGCGGCGCGGCCTGGGATGGGAAAGACCTCGCTGTTGCTTTCCTTCGCCCTGAACGCAGCCAAACGCTACCGCCAGCGCGTGGCCATCTTCTCCCTCGAGATGTCGGCCGAGCAAGTCGTCCACCGCCTGGTCTCCCAGGAGACGGGCATCGAGGGCCAGCGGCTGCGCATGGGGGACCTGAAGGAGGACGAGTGGCCTCGCTTCGTCCACGCGGTCAGCACCCTCTCTGAACTGCCTATCTGGATCGACGACACACCGGCCATCTCGGCCCTGCAACTGCGCACCAAAGCCCGTCGTCTTTACGCGGAGCACGGCCTGGACCTCCTCATCGTCGATTACCTGCAACTGATGACTGCCGACATCCGGGCGGAGAACCGTGTCCAAGAGATCTCTTACATCTCCCGCGCCCTCAAGAGCCTGGCGCGCGAATTGAACATCCCGGTCGTCGCCGCCTCCCAGCTCTCCCGGGCCGTCGAGCAGCGCCACGACAAGCGGCCGATCCTGGCCGATCTGCGGGAGAGCGGCAGCATCGAGCAGGACGCGGACGTGGTGATCTTCATCTACCGGGACGAACTGTATAACCCGGACACCGAGAAGCGGAACATCGCCGAGTTGATCGTGGCCAAGCACCGCCACGGACCTATGGGGACGGTGGAACTGTATTTCCGGGCCGACCGGGCCCAGTTCATGAACCTGCAGAAGCAAGCGATCTGAGGGGAAGATGCCCGCGGAGAAAGAGCCGTCCTTCCTGGGTTTCCCGTCCGGGAAAACCCGAACCGTCCCGATCCCGGAGACTTTTTTCACCGAGCTGCTCCCCCGCATCGACCATCCCGGGGAGCTGCGGGTGACCCTCGCCTGTTTTTATCACCTGACCCGCAAGACGGGGAGCCTGCGGATCGTGCGGCGCTCGGAACTGGAGGCCGATCCGGCCCTACGGGCGGCCCTCTCGGTCCAGGAGATCCGGGAGGGGCTCCACCGGGCGGTGGCCCGGGGCACCCTCCTCCACATCCGCGTGGTGGAGGAGGGACAGGAGGATGACCTCTATCTGCTGAACACCCCCCGCGGCCGCCTGGCCTATGAGGCGATCCGGCAAGGGGGGCGCCCGGCCCGCCTGGACCTGGGGGAGTCGGCGGTCCTGGTCGCCGACCGCCCCAACCTGTTCGCCCTCTACGAGCAGAACATCGGGCTGCTCACCCCCCTGATCGCCCAGGAACTGGAGGAGGCAGCGCGGACCTACCCGGCGGAGTGGATCGAGGAGGCCATCCGGATCGCCGTCTCCCGCAACGTCCGGCGCTGGTCCTACGTCCGCCGGATCCTGGAACGCTGGGCGACGGAGGGCCGAGAGACTGGAGGCACCGATGAAGCCCATCGGCGACATGTTGTCGAATCTTGGAAAAGGCTCCGGCGACAGGGAGCGCCCTGAGGGCACCCCGAGGGGCCCGGAGCCGGAGGCGGAAGCCTGCCCGATCTGCGGGGGCCTGGGCTATATCTCCTACGACGTGCCCCCGGAGCATCCCCTCTTCGGCCGCGCCGTCCCCTGCGGGTGCCCAGCGGCCCAGCGGGAACGGGCGCTGGCCGTCGGCCCTCTGCAGGTGCTTCAGGACAAGCGCTTCGAGACCTTCCTGCCCGACGGGATCGGCCTGAGCCATGACCAGGCCCGGACCTTGCGGCGGGCCTATGAGCGGGCCCGGGCCTTCGCCGAGGACCCCCAGGGGTGGCTGGTGCTGCGCGGGGGAACCGGATGCGGCAAGACCCACCTGGCCGCTGCCATCGCCCATCGCCTGCTGGAGCGGGGCGTCCCGGTCCGCTTCGTCAACGTCCCCGACCTCCTCGATGAACTGCGGGCGGCCTTCTCCCCCGACGCCGAGACCTCCTATGCGGAGCGGTTCTGGGCGCTGCGGGAAGCCCCCGTCCTGATCCTGGACGACCTGGGGGCCCAGCAGAGCACACCGTGGGCTCAGGAGAAACTGTTCCAGTTGCTGGACTGGCGCTACAACGCCCGCCGCCCCACCGTGATCACCACCAACCTCCCGTTGGAGGCCTTCGAGCCCCGTCTGCGCTCCCGCCTTCAGGACGCTCGCCTGGTGGAGATCGTGACCATCCTGGCGCCGGACTTTCGGCGCGGGGGGCGGCCAGGGGGCCCGGAACTGAACATCCTCCCCCTGCTGCGGGAGATGACCTTCGAGACCTTCCGGGACCGGCCGGAGCTCCTCCCGCGCGAGCGGGAGAACTTACGAGAGGCGGTGGCCATCGCCCGGGCCTTCGCCGAGGATCCCCATGGCTGGCTGGTCCTGGCCGGACACTACGGGTCCGGCAAGACCCATCTGGCCGCCGCCATCGCCAACGCCGTCGCCGCCCGCGGGATCCCCGCCCTCTTCGTGGTGGTCCCGGACCTTTTGGACTGGCTGCGGGCGGCCTTTCATCCGCGCAGCGACCAGCCCTACGACCGGCGCTTCGACGAGGTGAAACTGGCCCCCCTCCTGGTTCTGGACGACCTGGGCACGGAGAGCGCCACGCCGTGGGCCCGGGAGAAACTGTATCAGTTGCTCAACTACCGTTACCTGGCGGCGGCGCCCACCGTGATCACCACGGCCACCCCGCCGGAGAACCTGGACGCCCGCCTGGTCGCCCGCCTGAGCGACGAGGCCCGGGTGACGGTCATCACCCTGGACCTGCCGCCCTATCGGACCCCTCTTCGTCCGGGCCGGCGGCGCCCGCGCCCTTCCTCCGCCTGAGGGCGGCATCCGTCGCCAGGGCCTGCCGGTAAAGATCCAGGGCCCGCCGGGCGGACTCCCCCCATGAGAAGCGGCGGGCGTGGTGTTGGACTGCCGCGCGCCAGTCGGGGTCCTGGCCTGCGCGGACCCATGCCGCCCGGAGGGTCCGGGCCATGTCCGCCACGTCCCGCGGGTTGAAGAAGGCCGCCAGATCCCCGGCCACCTCCCGCAGCGGTGGGAGATCCGAACAGGCCACCGGCGTCCCGCAGGCCATGGCCTCCAGGATCGGCAGGCCGAACCCTTCCCACAAGGAGGGCAGGACCGTGAGCCGCGCCCCCGTGTAGAGGGCCGGGAGATCCTCCTCGGGAACCATCCCCAGGATCCGCACCCCCTCGTCCGCCTCCAGGGGATAGCGGGGATCCATCGGCCCTGCCAGGACCAGATCCGGCAACCTTCCCTCCTCGGCCAGCCCTCCCCGGATCGCTCGCCACGCCTCCAGCAGCCGCCCCAGGTTTTTCGAGGGCTTGTTGATCCCGACATAGAGGAGATACGGCGCGCACAGGGCATAGCGGGCCAGGACCGCCCGCACCGCCTCCCGCGGGCGGGGGAAGAACGCCGGATCGGCGGCGCCGGGGACCACGGCGATGGGGCCCCTCAGATCCCCGAAGGCCCGCCGCAGGTCGTCCCGCGCGGCCTTGGAGACGACCATCAGCGCCCGGGCGTGGCGCAGCGCGATGCGGTGCCAGAGGCGATACACCCCCCGCTGGAGCGGCGACCACCCCTCGGGGACGCGCAGCGGGGTGAGATCGTAGAGGGTCAGGATCACCGGGGCGGGGTGGGCCAGCAGCCCCAACGGCATCGCGTAATGGAGCCCGTGCACGATGACCGCCGGATCCCGCGGGATCGCCCGTGGGACCACCACGTGCTCCGCCAGGGAGAAAGGGGGAGCCCTCAGGGGGACCAGCCGGACGCGGGGGGAGGCCAGGGTCTCCAGCGCCCACCGCCGGTTCGGGAGGGTGGGGGTGTAGAGCACCGTCAGCTCCAGGTCCTCCCCGCCCGTTTGGATCAGGGCTTCCAGCAAGCGGTAAGCATAGCGGCCGATGCCCGGGAAGCGATCATTGATCACCCGGCCGTCGAAGACCACCCGCATGGCCGCCCCTAAGCGCGGCCTGGCCGTTCGTAAAGTTCGATCAGGACCCCGAAGGCGCCCTTCGGATGGATGAAGGCATACCGGGTGCCGTCGGATCCCACGAGCGGTGCCTCGTGGATCAGGGGCACGCCGGCCTCCCGAAGCCGCCCCATGATGCCCTCGAGGTCCTCCACCTCCACGCAGAGGTGGTGGAGGCCGGGCCCCCGGCGGGCGAGGAAGCGGGCGACCCCCGAGTCTGGCGTGGTGGGCTGGACCAACTCGATCTCCCCTCCCTCTGTGGGGAAGAAGGCCACGCGCACCGCCTCCGCCGGCACCTCGGCGATCCGCTTCAGAGGCAGCCCCAGCAGATCCCGGAAAAACGGCACGGCTGCCTCCAGATCCTCCACGACAATGGCGATGTGGTTCAGCCGGGGCATCTTCCCTCTCCCCATCCGGGGTCTCCGCTTCGATTGTAAGCGTTCCGTGCGCGTCCAGCCAATCGACCGATCGCAGAGGGCGCGGTCCACGGGGAACGGATGGCGATCCTTCCCCCCGGGGGCGAAGGCGAAACGGGCGGGGTCCCGTAGAAGAGAGGAGGGCCAAGGCGCGGATCGTCTTGTCCCCGACCGCCGGCAGGCCCAGGAGGGCTGCGAAGGAGTCCAGCTGGGCCTCGTCGGTCTGCACCAGGATCGAGGCCAGGCGCTCCGGATGGATGTCGCGGATCAGGATCTCGTGGCGGGCCGGCAGGCGTCGGAGCTCTTCTCCCGGGCCAGGGCGGCGACCGCCTGGCGAGCGTCCTCCGCTTCCGCCGCCACCATGTTCAGCGCGAAGAGCCAGCGGGGCGCCCGGCCGGTGTGGAGCGGCAGATCGGCGATCCCGGTGCGGGGCATCGGCTCTACCCCTCTTCTTTCCGGCGATAGAAACACAACACGGTGCTCCCGTAATCCCGGCGGTCCGCCAGGGCCAGTTGGCTCAGGGACAGGGCTTCGAACTCCCGGGGGTGGATCTGGACCACGATCCGCCCCTCCGGAGCCAGCCACCCCGGCTGCGCATCCAGGGCCTCCAGGGTCCGCCGCCACCATCCCCGATACTGCGGGGGCGCCACGTAGATCAGGTCGAACGGCTCGACCCGGCCCGAGCGCAGGAAAACAAAGACATCCCCCCGCACCACCCGCGCCCGGTCCGCCAAGTCGGTCCGCTGCAGGTTCTCCCGCAGGACCCGGACCGCCCGTGGGTCCTTCTCCACGAACACAGCCTCCGCCGCCCCCCGGCTCAGGGCCTCGATGCCCACGCTCCCGGTGCCGGCGAAAAGATCCAGCACCCGGGCCCCCACGACGGAAGCCCCCAGGATGTCGAAAAGCGCTGTCTTGACCCGATCCGCGATGGGTCGGGTGCCGGCGCCCGGGAGGCTCTTCAGCCGGCGGCCCTTGGCCGAGCCGGAGATCACCCGCATCAATGTCCCCAGTCCCGCAGATACCGGAAGTCGATCCCCACCGTCCGCGAGGTCAACTTGGCGATGATCGGCGTCCGCCGCTTGAACTGGGTCTCACGGACCATGCCCCACAGGCGGCGGACGGTCTCCCCGTCGAAGCCCAGGGCGATGACCTGCTCCGGGGTCATGCGCTCCTCGACCAGCAGATAGAGGATGCGATCGGCCTCGTCGTAGGTGACGCCCAGTTCCCCCTCGTCCGTCTGTCCCAACCACAGGTCGGCCGTGGGGAGCTTCCGGACGATCTCCTCCGGGACGCCGACGGCCCGCGCCAACTGACGGACCTGATTTTTATAAAGGTCCCCCAGAGGGGCCAGGGCGTAGGCCCCATCGCCGTAGAGGGTGAAGTATCCCAGCAGGATCTCGGTCTTGTTGCTGGTCCCCACCACCATCCCGCCCCAGGCGGCGGAGAGGTCGTAGAGGATAATCATGCGCATGCGGGCCATCACGTTGCCCCGGCGCCGCTGGTCCATGTCCGGGAACCGCTCGAAGAGGGGCTCCACCATAGGGGTGATCTCCACCGTCTCTGAGGGCACCCCCAGTTGTTCGATCACCAGATGGGCATGGAGCAGGCTGTCGGGGGAGGACGTCCGGTAGGGCATGCGCACTGCCAACACGTTCTCCGGCCCCAGGGCCTCGGCGGCCAGGAAACACGTCAGCGAGGAATCCACCCCGCCGGAGAGGCCGATCACCGCCCGCCGCATGCCGAACTTGGTGATCTCATCCCGGATGAAGCGGACCAGCACCCCGCGCACCAGGTCCGGGTCGATCTGCATCCGCACGTCCACCCACTCCCGAACCCGCCGCGGATCCAACGCCCCGTCCCCCTCGATCACCTGCCACGTCCGCATGCTGCCTCCTCGTCGGCGCCAAGGGTCTGGGAGGCCCCCGGGGCGGGCCACGCCTCATTCCCCGATGATCTGCAGGAGGATCTCCCGCCGGCGGGGGCGGACGTCGAAATCGATCAGCACGATCTGCTGCCAGGTCCCCAGCAGCAGCCGGCCGTCCCGAAAGGGGATCGTCAGGGATGGACCGATGAGGGAGGCCCGCAGGTGGGAATGGCCGTTTTGGTCCCCCCAGCGCAGGTTGTGGCGATACGGGCGGTCGGCCGGGACCATCTCCGCGAACCAGCGCTGCAGGTCTGCCACCGCCCCCGGCTCGAACTCCATGGTCGTCAGGCCGGCGGTGGATCCGGGGACGAAGACGGTGACGATGCCGGCCCTCAGCCCGCAGCGAGCCACCCGCTCCGCCACCGGCTCCGTCAGATCCACCACCTCATCCTTCCCTCCGGTCGAGACCGTCAGCCGCTCGGTGAGCACCATCGGCCCATCCCCTCACGATCCAAACTCCCCACGCTCCAGCCGTCCCAGGAGACGGAGGCTCTCCAGATCCTCCAGGTCCTGGGGGCGATACCGCTGGAAGACCTCCCGGACGGCCTGCATCTGGGCCTCGGTGGCCTGGCCCAGCATCCGGGCGATATCGGCCAGATCCTGCAAGCGCCCGGCTTCGAACTTCATCAGGACCAGATAAGGCAACGGCAGGATCGGCCAGCCGGTGGCCTCCCGGCTCCGCTGGGCCTCCGCCAGGGCCGCCTCCGCCCACTCCGCCTCCAGCTCCAGCACATCCAGCGCGAGGCCTCCGGGGGCCCGCCATGAGGATCCCAGGATGAGCAGCTCCCCGGCGTAATGGAATCCGGCCGCCTGCAGCCGGCGGCGGGCCTCCAGGCCGTCGGCGGCGCGCACCGCCACATCCAGGTCCCGGGTGGCCCGTTCCGGCATATAGTAGCGAGCGGCCATCGCTCCCACCACCGCCCATGGGAGCGGATCCAGGATGGATGGGAGATCGGGGAGTTCGTCCACGGAGGGCCTCCGCGCTGCCATCAGGTCCCAACGGCTCCCCCCCCCGGGGCGGCTGCGGCGGAGGGCCATCCGGATCAGCGCCTTGCGCATCGCCGTCCGGGCGTCCATGGTGTCTATCGGGCCTCGATGGCCATCTCCAGGGGAACCACCTCGAACCATGTGTTCCCAGGCTTCAGGGGTATGGGGTGGCCCTGGCTGTCGTAGAAGGTGAGCATCGCCTCCCGCCGCGGCCGGCGCCACTGCCCGTCAAACCCCTGGCCGTCCCGGAAGATCTGAGCCGGCCCGCTTCCCCAGATCTGGATCTCGATGGAATAGTTCCCCAGCCGGTCCTCCAGGATGTCCGTGGTCTGGTGGTGGGCGTAGACGACCACGACGTTGGCGGCCGACAGTTGCCGCCCGGTGAGGGCGTCCCGATGGGGCTGTCCTGCCGTCCAGCGCCGCCACCGCCCGGAGGCGGCATCGTAGCGCCAGGTCACCGGCTCCACCCGGTAGGGGATGACCAGCGTGGAGACCGGGCGCCCGCCCGCCGGCGGCGCCTCGGCGAAGCGCATCCCCTGCAAGCGGGGCCGGTCGTTCAGGCCTCGACGGGCGGCCTCCTCCCACAGGCGTCGCGTGCTGGTGAACAGCGTGTGCTCCAAGGACAGGCCCTCCCGGGGGATCCGCCAGAAGGCGGGCGCCCCGAGGCCGAAGTCGGGGCTGAGCGCCCACCGGAAGATGTCCGAGGCCCGGATCCGCGCCTTCACCCCCTCGCTGGCTCCCGAGTAGGCCAGGATGGCTTGATACATCGCCGAGATCTCCAGATCGATCAGCCGGGCGCTGCGCACGGAGCCCACCGGCTCGGCGTCCTGGCCCAGGAAGACGGCGGTGAAGCGGGTCGCCCCGCCCTCGGCGTAGTGCTCGAAAACCAGGTCGGCCCGATCCACACCGGACTGGGGGCGGACCACGGGGGGATAGTTGGAGATCTTGATGGCCAGGGGCCGCCGATTCAGGGCCGAGGGGTCGGGGACCTTCAGGCCGGTGAGCGGGTTGACATCCGGCGGGAAGGGGGCCGCCTCCGCGGGCGTCGGCGAGGGCGGAGGGGGGGAAGGCGTCGGGGCCGCCGCCGGCGCCCGCGCCGGGGTCCCCACGGCCAGGGGGGGCGGCATCGTCGGCGTGGGCGGAGGCAGCGTCCCGGCCCGCGCGCTGCAAGCCAGCATCAGCCCCAGGCCCCACCATCCCACCCTTCGGAACACGCCGCGCATCCATCCGGCTCCCGGGGAAAGATATCTAGCCCCAGTATAACACCCGCCCGCTGTCCGGGCGGAGGGGCTCACTCGTCGGATTTTTCAGAGGAAGCGCCCTCCGTAGTCGAGGAACTGGAGGAACAGGACTTGCGGCTCTCGGTGATATACCAGCCATCGCCCTTGAAGATGATCCCGGCAGGGGAGAGCACGCGGCGCACGCCCGGATGGCCCTCCGGGCATGTCTCCACAGGAGGATCCGTGAACCGCTGCTGGCGCTCGAAGCGGATGCCACAGACCGGGCACTCGTATTCGTAGATGGGCATCGCCCATCACCTCCTGGTCAGGATCTCGCCGGGAAAGGGCGGGGGCGGGTCGAAGAACCCGCCA
>NZ_PSLG01000050.1:10690-16136 GCF_040289485.1 Thermoflexus sp. | reverse complement strand
GGTGAGGGCCAGGGCTCCAGCAAACGGGAAGCCACCCGGGAGGCCGCCCGGGACGCGCTGCGCCGCCTGGGGCTGGAGAACGGAGGATCCGCGGAGGCCGGTTGAGGGATGGCGATGGAACGGCGCTGGCTGGAGAAACTGGAGGCGGTGGAACGGCGTTATGAAGAGCTGACCGCCCTGCTGGCCGATCCCGTCGTGGCAGCGGATGCGGGGCGGCTGAGGGCCATCGCCCAGGAGCGGGAGGCCCTGGAGCCGGTGGTGGAGGCCTTCCGGCGTTATCGTCACGTGCTTCGCGAGCAGGAGGAGGCCCGCGCCCTCCTGGAGGCGGCGAAGGACCCGGAGTGGGCCGCCCTAGCCCGGGAGGAACTGGAGCGGCTCGCCGAGGAGGAGCGTCGGCTGGAGCAGGATCTGCTGCGCCGGCTGCTGCCCCGCGACCCCAATGACGAGAAGAACGTCATCGTCGAGATCCGGGCGGGGGCCGGCGGGGAGGAGGCCGCCCTGTTCGCCGCCGATCTCTACCGGATGTATACCCGCTACGCCGAGCGGAAAGGCTGGTCGGTGGAGCTGCTCAGCGCCAATGAGACCGGCCTGGGCGGCTTCAAGGAGGTGATCTTCTTGATCCGGGGGCGGGGCGCCTATTCCCGTCTCAAATACGAGAGCGGCGTCCATCGGGTCCAGCGGGTGCCCATCACGGAGGCCTCCGGCCGCATCCACACCAGCACGGCCACGGTGGCGGTGCTCCCGGAGATGGACGAGGTGGAGGTGCAGATCGATCCGAAGGACCTGCTGATCGAGACCTTCCGGGCGGGAACCGCCGGCGGGCAGCACATGCAGAAGAACGAGACGGCGGTCCGCATCACCCACCTGCCCACCGGCATCGTGGTCTCGTGCCAGGACGAGCGCTCCCAGTTCCAAAACAAGCAGCGGGCGCTGGCCATCCTGCGGGCCCGCCTCTACGAACGGGAGCGGCGCCGGCGGGAGGAAGCGGTGAGCCAGGCCCGCCGCCGCCAGGTCGGCACCGCCGAGCGGGCGGAGAAGATCCGCACGTATAATTTCCCCCAAAACCGGGTCACCGATCACCGGATCAACATGACCCTGTATCGGCTGCCGGAGATCCTGGACGGGGACCTGGATGAACTGATCGAGGCCCTGATCCTGGAGGATCAGGCGCGGCGCCTGGCCGAACTGGAGGTGACCGGCTGAGGAGCCCGGTCGGCCGATCCAGAACAGAACGGGGAGAGGACGGCGTGGAGGAGACGGGACAGGTCTTCCGGCGGGCCTCCCGCTGGGCGACGGCCACGCGGGTGCATCGGCACTCGTGGCTGCGCCGGTTCCTGACCTTCCTGCTGCACCTGGCTTACCGGCTGGTCCTGCGCCTGGAGGTGGTCGGCCTGGAGAATATCCCGGCGGCCGGACCGGTGATCCTCGCCATCAACCATATCAGTTTCCTGGATCCCGTCCTGGTGGTCAGCGTGCTCCGGCGCAAGGTCCTCCCGATGGCCAAGGCCGAGGTCTTCCGCGATGTGGTGCTGGGCCCTCTGGTGAGCGCCTTCGACGCCTTCCCGGTGCGGCGGGGGGAGATCGACCGCCGCGCCGTCCAGACCGCCTTGGAGGTCCTGCGGCTGGGTGGGGTGCTGCTCATCGCCCCGGAGGGGACGCGGAGCCCGACGGGGGCCCTGCTCCCGGGCAAGGAGGGCGCGGTCTATCTGGCCTGGCGCACCGGCGCGCCCATCGTGCCCGTCGGGGTGGACGGCACCGATCGCTTCAAGTTCAACATCCGGCGCCTCCGGCGGACCCCTGTCCGGGTGGTCTTCGGCCGGCCCTTCCGGGTGGAGATCCCGGAGGACCGCAGCCGCGAGGCGCTGCGGGAGGCGACCGACGAACTGATGACCCAGATCGCCGCCCTGCTCCCGCCCCACCGCCGGGGGGTGTATGCGGACCTGAGCCGGGCGGCGGCTCCCTATTATCTGCGGCCCCTGGAGCCCTCGGGGTCCTGGAGGGCCCCTGAGGCCGTGCTCGGGAAGGTGCCCCGGGCCTCCGTGGACCCCCACTGATCCCGCGCTGGCGTGGGGAGCTGCCGGAGGCCTGTCGAATCTTCCGGAGGAGGCCTGGGATGTCCCGATGGCCGGGATGGCTGCTGACCGTGGCACTGACGGCGTGCGTCTCCGGGCCCATCCCGCCGTCCCCTGCCCCTGCGTCGCCGGCCCCCACGGGGACCCCCGCTCTGGCCGCCCGGGTGAACGGAACCCCGATCCCGCTGGCGGAGTTCGAGAAGCGGGTGGTCGCCTACGAACAGGAGTGGATCCGGAACGGGCTGGACCCGCGCTCGGAGGAGGGGCGGCAGCGCCTGGCGGCTCTCCCCCGTCAGATCCTGGAGGGGATGATCGAGGAGGTCCTCATCGAGCAACAGGCCGCCGCCATGGGGCTTACGGTCTCCTCGGAGGAGGTGGAGGCGGCCGTGGCCCAGGCGGTGGCCGAGACCGGCGGGGTGGAGGGCTTCCGCGCCCGGCTGGCGGCCCTCGGCATGACGGAGGAGGAGTTCCGGCGGCATCAACGGTCGGCCATGCTGGCCCAGAAGGTGTTCGAACGGCTGACCGCCGACGTGCCGGCGGTCGCTGAGCAGGTCCACGCTCGGCACATCCAGGTCGCCGATGCGGCGACGGCCCAGCAGCTCTTGGCGCGCCTGCGGCATGGGGAGGATTTTGTGGAGCTGGCCCGGGCCTATTCCCAGAACCCGGCCACCCGGGAGCTGGGCGGGGATCTGGGATGGTTCGCCCGCGGCACGCTCGCGCTGCCGGAGCTGGAGGCCGCCGCCTTCGCCACGCCCCCCGGGGAGGCTGTGTTGGTCCCGGCGGCTGGCGCCTACCACCTCCTGCTGGTGGTGGAACGGGACCCGGCCCGTCCTCTATCTGAGGAACAGCGGGATCGGCTTCGCCAGCGGCGGATCCAGGAGGCCCTCCAGGCCTGGCGGGCCAGCGCCCGTGTCGAGATCCTGATTCCCTTGGACCGATAAGGTCGGGGCGCCGCCCCTTGGCAGGAGGCGCGGGGATGGGCACGTTGTTCGTCGTAGGCACTCCCATCGGGAACCTGGAGGACATCACCCTGCGGGCGTTGCGGGTGTTGCGGGAGTGCTCGCTGATCGCCGCCGAGGACACCCGGCGGACCCGGATCCTTTTGGAACACTATGGGATCCGGGTCCCGATGGTGAGTTACTTCGAGCACAACGCGCCGGTCCGGATCCCGCAGGTGCTGGAGGCGCTGGCGCGCGGGGATGTGGCCCTGGTTTCCGAGGCCGGGATGCCGGGTCTCTCCGACCCGGGGATCGAGCTGATCCAGGCAGCCCTGGCCCGGGGGTTCCCGGTGGTCCCAGTGCCGGGGCCCTCGGCGCCGATCACGGCCTTGGTGGTCTCCGGCCTCCCGGCCGATCGCTTCCTGTTCCTCGGCTTCCTGCCCCGCAAGGCCGGGGAGCGCCGGCGGCTGCTGGCGATGGTGGCCTCTCTCCCCTGGACCCTGGTGGCCTTCGAGGCTCCTCACCGCCTGCGGGCCTCGCTACAGGATCTTCTGGAGATCCTGGGGGACCGCCCAATGGCGGTGGCCCGGGAACTGACCAAGGTCCACGAAGAGGTGCGCCGCGGCACGATCCGCGAGATGATGGCGCACTTCGCCCGGCACGAGCCTCGGGGAGAGTTCACCCTGGTGATCGCGGGGGCTCCCTCGGCGGCGGCGATCTGGGAGGAAGAGGAAGTGCGGGAGCGGCTGCGGACCTTGCTCCAGGCGGGAGCCTCCCCGGCCCAGGCAGCCCGGGAGGTGGCCCGGGCCTCCGGTTGGCCTCGCGCCGCCGTCTACCAGATGGCCCTGTCCTTGCAGCAGGCGACGCCTCCCGCGCCTGATCCCTCTGCTCCATCGAGGCAGGGGAAATGAAAAAAGGGCAGGCCGTCGCAGGCCTGCCCGGATGGCCCCGTTCGGGCTTATGGGAGGGGCCATGGATATTGCTCGCGGGTGAGGCGGACGAACCGGAACGCCTCCCCGGTCCACTCGGCCTCCAGTTTTACCCCCAGCCCGCCGATGAACATATAGGCCAGGATCATGCGGTCCTTCAGGCAGTTGACCCCCCATGGCGCCCCGCGCTCCCCTTCTTCCAGTTGCTCCCATCCCGGGACCCGGCCCAGCGGGCGGCCCGCCTCCACGTCGTAAACGTCGAGGCCGATGGCCACGATCCCCGGCCGCCCGGCCATCGGGCACCAGGTCATCACCAACAGATCCTCCTTCGGCCGCCCCAGCCGCCGGGAAAGCCAGGCCTCGACGGGCTCCGACTCCTTCGCCGGCCCTCCAGGGATCTCCTGCATGGCCAGCCGCCAGACCAGGAAGGCTCCTTCGTCCAGCCCCGCGGGGAAACGCTCCGGGATCGGGTCGAAGGTCTCGGTGACGCAATCGCAGGCCTCCCGCAGGAAGGCCAGGCTCTCCTCGGCCAGCCGACGGCCCCGCGCCCGCAACGCCGCCCGGCGCTCCTCTGGGATTTCGACCCCGATCCACTCGCCGTCGCGCTGCGTCCACTCCTCCGCCACCCATTCCCGGTAGAGGTCGGCTCCGGCCCGGGCCCCCTGCCGCAGGGCCTCGTTCAGGAGGTCTGCGGGGAGCGAGGACCCCATCCCGGCCGCCCGCAGCCGCGCCCGGGCCCCTTCGAAATCTCCCGCCCGCAGCGCCGCGCGGATCTCCTCCAGCGGCGAGGGGGTCGGCGGGGCGGGAGGCGCGGTGGGCGAGGCCGGAGCGGTCGGTGGGGCCTTGGGGGACGCGGCGCCGACGCAGCCCGCGGCCAGGGCCACCAGGCCGGGCAGAAGCCACCCAACGAATCGGGGTTTCGCCCGCATCACTTTATCCCCCAGTATTTCTCTTGCAGGAACGGCAGCGTCTTCGGATCCATGCCGATGGCCTCGGACAGCCGGACGAGGCGGTTCCGCCAGCCTTCCCGGAAATCCTTTTGGGAAGGATCGTTCCGGAGGATCGCCAGATACCGTTCGGCGCGGGCCTCCAGGTAGGCGCGGGAGAGGGCGTGGGGATCCTCGGACCCGGCGCGCTGCTTGGCCTCTTCGAGGAGCCGGCGTGCGCCGCCCACCCCGTGGTGAACGGCGGCGTCGAAATGGACCAGGGCCAGCGGCCCGGCGAGGCGGTCGGCGCCGGAGGCTTCCCAGTACATGGTGCGATAGATCTCCTCCGCCTCCGCCTCGGTGATCTGGCGGACGTCCTGCGGCGGCAGCCCCTTTCGCCGGCGGTACGTATCGTAAGTTCTCTGGGTGACCCCCAGGTTGGTGGGCCCGCCCCGGTCGTTCGGATGGTTCGTGTATCCGCCCTCGACGCCGCGCACGAAGGCGTAGGCCCGCTCGAAGGGGAAGGCCTCCAGGGCGACAGCCTGGGCGGTTATGGAGGGGGCAGCGCCCCCTCCCGACGG
>NZ_PSLG01000050.1:0-10680 GCF_040289485.1 Thermoflexus sp. | reverse complement strand
CCAGTACGGGCACGTGGTCATCGACCTCGAGCCGACGGGGCCAGGCGGCGGGCCGCGTTCTGGAAGGCGACCTCCACCTGGGCCACGGCCTCTTCCAGGGCATAGGCGACCCGCTGGACGCGGGCGAGTTCCCGCAGGCCCTGGGCCACCGCTGGGGGCCAGAGCGCTCCGAAGCGTTCCCCGGGGAGGGCGCGCACGGCCCCGGCGAGAGCCTCCCCCGCCCGCCGCGTCGCCTCCAGGGCGGCTTCCAGGGCCTCTGCCTGCCGGCGCAGGCCCTGGAGTACCTGGCGGGTTTCCTCCGGATCCAGTCGGAAGGGATGCGAGGCGTTCGGGTGCCTCATTGGGGTTCCTCCTTGGCGGGCTCACCATTGCGCCGCGTGTTCGGAGGCCGCCGGAAGGGCCACCCACAAGGCGATCCCCTCCGGCAAAGCCGTCGCCTGGCCGTCGGCCAGGCGCACCACCAGCGGGATGGCATATCCGGCGAAAAAGGCCATATCCTCGACCAGGGCGAAGCGCTCGTCTGGAGAGAGGGAGAGGTTTCCCAGATAGAGTCCCGGTGTCTTGTGCTCCGGGGGCAACAGGGGCTTAATCTCCCCGGAGCCCAGGTCGATGCGGTAGATCTCCCGGAACGGCGACGGCACCGACATCGGAGGTTGGGGCCGGTCCAGTGTCACGTCGGCGATCAGGATGCGGGGCTCGTGGGGGAGGGCCAGCACCATCGCTCGGAGCCCCTCCTGTTGTTGGCTCGGGGTGATCTCACAGTCTTGACATGGGTCCGTCACGCACTCCGGACATATGGTGGGCACCTGGATCTCTCCCCGGGGGAACCCAGGGGAGAGGGGGCAGCGGACCTGGGGAGCGTTCCACGGGGCGGCGCAGCGGATATGCTCCACCCGCTGCGCCGGGGGCGGCTCCCCGGGCAGCGCCGCGAGGCACTCCGCCTTCCCCCCCAACGTCACACAGATCCGCCATGTGTCCCCCTGGCGCTGATAGAACGCCCGCTGCTCCCATTCTCGGACCGCTTTGGGGTCCTCCCAGGGCCACCACATCGTGAGGTGTGAGAGCCCTCCCCAGTGCTGGAGCAGACTGACCTTCAGCGCCTTCGGGATGGGCAGCGGGCCGATCGCCTGCTGCCCATCGGTCAACCAGACGGCATCCTCGAAGGCCTCCTCTTCGTCTTGGATCCGGGAGGGGAACGCTTCGGGGGGCTTCAGGGGGAGCACCAGCATCCAGTTGGGCGCGAAGGAGAAGGCGGCTCGGATTTCCCGAGGGGGGACGGTGGGCGTCGGTATCGGCGCGGTGGGCGAGGCGGTGGGGCGCGCCGTCGGCGTCCGGGACGGCCTCGGGCGAGGCGTGGCGGTGGGCGTGGGCCTCTCCGCGGTACGGGTCGGGGGGGCCACGACGGGGGAGGCCGTGGGGGCCGGCGCCGGCTGCGCCCCGGCGCAGCCGGCCAGCAGGCCGAGGACGATCCCGAACGAGAAAACCATAGGGCCGATCCGATCCGAACCCATCGTTGGCTCCCTTAAGGTGAATTGACAGGGGAGGGTGAGGGTCGAAGGTGGAGCACCCACCATTGCCCCGGTTGGTCTTCTCGGAAGGCCTGCTGGTCGATGGCCCGCCAGAAGTCCTCCCAGGCGTAGCGCTCCTGGCGGTTGTGGTAGGGGTTGTTGATGACCACGTAGCGCCGTCCCTCGTGCTCCTCCAGACGGTCCACCACCACCCAGTGAGCGGTCGTGCCCTTCTCGTTGCGGTGCGCCGTCAACACGCCGCCGGACGGCGCCGCGCGCCCCCAGCGGTCCGACGGATCCGCCACGACCTCCACCGGCAACCCCTTGGGCGCGGCCCATGCCTGGTCGGTGTCGAGGGCGCGGACCAGGGCGATCACCGCGCCAGGGCGGTCGAGGAGTTGTTTCATCCCCTGCCAGCCCTCCTCCGGCGAGGCCCGGCTCAGAAAGACCTTGTCGCCGGACACTCCATACGCCTGGGATGCCGCCAGCAGATCCGAGGCCGCTGTATAGACGCCGGCCTTTCCTCTCGCCCGGATCTGTTGGATCAGCGCCGGCACCGTCACGCCCTCCTTTTGGGCGGTTCGGGCGAGGGCATAGGGGGCCACCCGGTCGGCCACTTCCTGGGCTGGGATCGGCCGGCCGAGCACGTGGGAAAGGGCCATGCTCAGCGCCACCGGGCCACAGGCCGCGGTCCATGGCACTGACCCCGCCGCGGTCATCCGAATGGCGAACTGGTCCGGGAGGGGACGGCCGCTGGCGTCCACGGCCAGCGGCGTCGCGGCCAGGTGGGGGAGGACGGAGGCGGGAAAAGCCAGGCGCCGGGCCGCGTTCTGAAAGGCGGCCTCCAGGCAGGCGAGGGCTTCTTCCAAAGCGCGGGCCATCCCTCGGGCGCGCTCCAGCTCCCGCATCCCAGCCCGCACCGCGGCCGGGAAGGCATGATGGAAGCGCTCCCCGGGCAGGGCCCGGACGGCCCCGGAGGCTGCCTCCCCCATCCGCCCCGCGGCCTCCAGGGTTTCGAGCAGGTGGGCCGCCCGGCCTTCCATCGCGCGCAGCGCCTGGCGGGCCTCCGTTAGATCCAGCCGCAGGGAACGACCATGGTCCACCGTCATGGGTTTCCATCCCTTCCGACGCTGCTCATAGCTCCAGATCCGGCAAGGCCGCCACCCGCCGATCCACCTCGGTCATTGCCGCCGCGATCTCTGCCTCCCCGGCGGCGAGGGCCTCGGCGAAGGCGACCTGCTCCTCCCGCCACGCCTGGAAGGACCGCAGCCAATCCCGGAGGCGCTCCTGATAGGCCTCGGCAGCCTCCCCGCTCCAGAGGCCCGGCAACTCCGCGGCCACCCGGGCGATCTGACTCTCGATCCGGTCGGGGGCTGGATCCCCCAGGATCCGACGGTAATCCGCCACCGCTTCGGGATCGTGGACAAGGACGGGCATCGGCACCTCCGCGTTATTCCGGGATGGGCCCGATGCGGGCCCCGGTCTCCTCCTCGGCGGCCTGCTGGGCCCGGACGATGCGTGCGAGGTCCACGGCCAGGGCCTCCAGGGCCTGGCGCAGATGGTCGCCCTGGCGGGCCCAAGCCTCGTGGCGGGCGATCAGGGCCTCGGCGAAGGGCGACTGGCATCGGTCCCGAATCCCCTGGGCCGCCCGCTCGGCCCGGCCCAGGTACTCGGCCAGATCCCCTGCCCCCTGCGACAGGGTTCGGGCGATCTGCAGCATCGCCTCGTAATCCATCCGGCTGAAGCCCATCGTCGTCCTCCCCGCTGGGATGTGGCAGGGCGCTAGAAGGCCCGGGCCGATCGCATCCGCCGGGCCTGCTCCGCCTCGAGAGCCTGGAGGTGATGCAGGGCCTGGCGCACGCTGACCACCAGGCCTTGCATCTCCTGGAGGCGGTCCCCGATCCGACGGCTCAGCGCCGCGCCGGCCTCGCGGGCCGGCGCGCCGTGGGGCACCCATGCCGTCGACAGCGGATCCAGGGACCGGGCCAGCGCCGCCGCGTGCTCCGCGGCCTCTCGGAGCTGCCCCTCCAGGCGGTCGCAGAGGGCGAAGGCCTGCTCGTAGTCGACCTGATACAGACGCCCCATCGCACCCCCTTTGCCGTTGTGCTCCATAGACATGATAGGCAGCGCGCCCGGGGTTCCGCCGCCCACCGAGGGCTGGCGCCTATCATCTAAATGGACGCGATCAACGGATCGAGGCCACAAGGAGGGTACGGATGCTTGCGGGAGCGAGAGAAGGCGCGGGGCGGCCAGGACCTTCGCGGCTGGCGCAGGCCGCAGGGGAATCGGCGATCACAGAGGATCCCTACGAGGGGTTGCTGCGGGAGGCGCGGGCCCGCCTGGCGGAGACCTTCCCGCCCCACGAACTGGAGGACCCTTCCACCGAAACCCAAGCCAAGGCGGAGGAGTTGCTGCGTCGCATGGCCGAGGCGGCGGTTCAGGGATGGACCTCCCGGGGGATTCCTCTGATGGAGCCGCCAGAGGCCCTGGTGGCGCGGCTGCTGGACGACATCTTCGGCTGGGGGCCGATCTCGCCGTATCTGGCCACTGAGACGGTTGAGGAGATCATCCTCAACGGGCCGGACCAGGTTTGGATCATCGACGCCGAAAAGGGGAAATACCTCGCCCCCGTTCGGTTCCGCTCCGCCCGCGAGGTCGTCAACCTGGTCAACCGGGCCCTGGCCCGGACCGGGAGACGGCTGGACCGCAAGAACCCGCGGGCGGACGGGCGGCTGCGGGACGGCTCGCGGTTGCACGCGGTGATGGAGCCGCTGGTGGACAACGTCCCGGTGGCGGTGACCATCCGGCGGCATCGCATGGTGGCTCGCACGCTGGAGGACCTGGTGGGCCTGGGGACGCTGACCCCGGCGGCGGCGGCCTTCCTGCGGGAGTGCGTGCTGGGCCGGCTGAACCTGGTCGTCACGGGAGGCACTGCTTCCGGCAAGACCAACACCCTCAACGCTTTGTGCTCCTTGCTGCCCAAAGCCGAGCGGGTGATCACCATCGAGGACACGCCGGAGCTCAAGATCCCGGTGGACGACTGGGTGGCGCTGGTGACCCGCCCGGCCGATGAGGAGGGCACGAAGGAAGTGACCATGGCGGATCTGGTGCGGGAGGCGCTGCGGATGCGGCCAGACCGGATCATCACTGGGGAGGCGCGGGGGGCGGAGATCGTCGACATCCTGATGGCGGCCAACACCGGCCACGACGGCCAGATGCTCACCGTGCACAGCAACGGGGTGCTGGACGTGGTGTCGCGGCTGACCACCATGTATCTGCTGGGGAAGGAACTCTCCCTCAACGCCATCCGGCGGCAGATCGCCGACGCCTTCCAGGTCGTGGTCTACATCGAGCGGGTGTTCCTGGCCGGCCGGCCCCGGCGCTTCGTCCGTCAGATCGCCGAGATCCTCCCCTCGCGCTTCATGGAGGGCGACACGGTGGCCGTCAACATTCTCTTCGAGGACCGGGGGCAGGGGCTGGCGCCCACCGGCAATTTCCCCCAGGTCCTCCCCGAGGAGATCCGACGGCGCTCCGGCCGCGCCCTCGATCTCAAGATCTTCCGCTAGGGGGGACCCCATGCGGTGGCGCACCCTCCAATTGCTCATCGGGCTGGGGTTGGTGGCCGGCGCCTTCGTGGGCCTCTGGCTGTGGAACCAGGCCCAGCGCCCACGGACCTACTCGGTGGTGGTGGCAGCGCGGGAGATCCCGCCCTTCACCCCCTTGGCCCAGGCCCGGGACCGTCTCGCCGTGATGCCGATGGCGGTCCCGGACCCCTTGTTGCGCCACTACGTTCTGGAGGCGGATCTCCCGGGGCTGCTCGCGGACGGGGTGGTGGTGGAGGCCCTGCGGCCGGGGGAGCCCTTGCATCGCCAGAAGGTCGCCTCGGGGGAGAACGCCGGCAAGGTCCGACGGCTCTCCGTGGCCTTGTCCCGCCGGGACGTGGTGATCCGCACCATCCCGGTGGATCCGAAGACCACCCCCGATCTGACGGTGGGGGATGTGGTGGACCTCTACGTGGCCCTGGGGTCGGTCCGGGCGGAGGCGCTGGTGAGCCCCACGGCCCCGCTCACCACCTCCCGGGAGGCCCCGCTGTTGGCGTCCGAGGGGATGATGGCCCCGCTGATGCTGCCCGCTGCCAAGCGGGTGGTGGCGGGGGCGCTGGTTGCCCGGCTGCGCTTCGAGCGCGTGCCCAACCCGGCCTACGGCGCGCCGGGCAGCGAGGGGGCGCCGCCCTTCTTAGAAGGGGACCTGCGGGCGGTGGATGTGATCCTTCCGGAGACAGCGGCGGAGCGGGTGGATTGGGCTCTGGCGGTGGGGAAAGTCGGCGTGGGGTTGCGGCCGGCCCTGTGGCGAGAGGCGGTGGAGGCGGGGAAGGAACTGCCGCCCACGGCGGGCTTCACGTGGACGGACTTCGAGCGCCGGTTTTTTGAGGAACGGGAGGCAGCGGATGGCAAGCGCTGAACTGGGAGTGGTGATCGGCTTCCGATCCTTTGAGGACGCCCGCATGGCCGAGGCGGCCCTGGCGGAGGCCGGGATCCGGGTGCTTTCCGCCGTGACCTCCGCCGGGGGCCTGCTGCGGGACGCCCAGGGGCTGAGCGCCGACGTCCTCCTGGTGGATCCCCGGATCGAGGGGTTCTACCCGGGGCTGATCCGCGAGCTCCTCCACGGGGGCGAGCGGCCGGTCCCCTGTGTGGG
This sequence comes from Thermoflexus sp., assembly GCF_040289485.1. GTDB lineage: Bacteria > Chloroflexota > Anaerolineae > Thermoflexales > Thermoflexaceae > Thermoflexus. The sequence goes on along the minus strand of NZ_PSLG01000050.1, from coordinate 4,477 downwards.
GCTGATCCCTCCGGGCTACGATCCGAAGCCCCTCTATGATGAGGGGCTGATGGGCCACGTGGCCGTCCCGCTGGACGACGTGCAGGCCCGGCGCCTGGCCCCGTTGACCCGGGAGGCGGCGGCCAGGGCCCACGCCCTGCGGGCGGCGCCGGATTACGTCCCAGAGGTCTCCCGGGCGGTCTCCGCCCTGGCCGCCCAGGGCGGATGGCGCAAGAGCCTCATCACCTTCTGGAGCCCCGACGGCGGGGTGGGGAAATCCACCCTGGCCGTGAACAGCGCGGCCATGCTGGCCCTGGTGGGGGGACGTCCGGTGATCCTGCTGGACCTGGATATGAGCCGGGCGGCGGCCCATGTGCTGCTGGGGCTCTCCGAGGAGCGGAACCTTTTCGGGTTGTTCAGCGAGCTGCTCCTGGAGCACCGGCGGACCGGTCGGGCGGCCTGTCCGCCCCATCTCCTCCAGAAATACCTGCAGCCCTTCGGCAAGGGCGGCAAACTCCACGTGCTGGTCGGCGTCCCGGGGATGCATCTCGCCGGCCGGGAGGAGTTCCGCGGCGATGAGGAGCGGACGATCGCCCTCACCCGCGCCCTGCTGGAGGCCGCCTACGGCATGGCCGACTTCGTGATCATCGACCTGGGGCCCGACGCCAACCTCCCCGTCCATTACGCGGCCTTGGAGCGGGCGGACCTCGTGCTGGTAGTGGCCCGCCCGGACGCCGTCTGCGCCAATTCCCTGGCCCGGGTGCTCCCCGTGCTGCGCAAGGCCTTCGGCGACGGGGTGGGCAAGTTCGAGTTGCTCCTCAACATGTGGCGGGAGGATGTGGGGATCCGGATGCGGGAGTTCGTGGAGGTGGTGGGGCTGAAGAAGTTCGGCGAGATCCCCTTCGATCCCCAGGTCCCCTTGCAGAACAACCTGGGCAAGCCCTACGCCCTGGAGAAGCCAGGACCATGGAGCGATGCCCTGGCTTCCCTGCTGGCGGTCCTCTACCCGCCGCTGGCGCCCATCTGGACCCATCGGGGCGGGCGGCTCTCCGGACCCGCCGCCGGGCTGGCCCGCGGGGGGCGCTCCGGGGGCGGGCTCTGGGGCCGCCTGCGACGGGGAGGGTGAGCGATGGATCTGGCTCTGATCCTCCTCGGGCTGTTCGGCAGCGCCCTGGCGTGGATGGCCACTCTGCCGCCGCGGGCCCGGCTGCGCCGGGGCCCCCGCCTTCAGGACCGGCTGGCGGCCTGGGTGGCGGCGAACGGGATGGGGCTTCCGGCCTCGACCTTTTTAGGGGGGATGGGCGCCTCGGCCCTGGCCGGCGGGCTCGTGGGGCTCTGGTTGACTGGCGGGTTGGGTCTCCTGGTCCCGGTTTTCGCCGGCGTGGGCGGGGCGTTGTTCTACGCCGGGCTGCGGCGGCGGCAGGCCCGTTTCCGCGAGACCTATCTGGCCAGCCTGGAGCGATCCCTGGACGCCCTGCGCCGCTCCTTCGCCGTCAACCCGAACCTGATGGGGGCGATCCTGCAAGCCCTGCCGGCCATGCCGGAGCCGGCCCGTCTGGACTTCGCCGAGGCAGCCTCCCGGATGCAGGCCGGCGAGGGGGTCGCCGAGGCCTTCGCTGCCATCGCCCTCCGGCGACGGGACCCCTACCTGGACATGGTCGTGGAGGCGCTGGCGGCTCGGGAGCGCTTCGGGGGGAACCTCCGCGAGACCTTGGAGGGGATCCAGCAACTGATCGCCGACCTGCGCCGGATCCGCGGGGAGATCCGCGCCCGGCAGACGATGGCTCGCCTCGAGGCCTTCCTGCTGGCCATCGCCCCCTGGATCTTCCTGGCCGCGATGCGGGCGCTGTTCCCGGATTACGAAGGGGGGTTCTATCGGACCGCCCTCGGCCAAGGGGTGCTCGCCGCTGTCCTCGGGTTGGATGGGCTGGGCCTTTACCTGGGCCGCCGCATCGCCCGCGCCGGGCTGGAGCTGGAGGGATAGCCCTATGGAGGTGGTGTGGATCGGCCTGGGGGTGTTGGGGGCGCTGGGGATCGCCACGGCCCTGCTGGGATGGGAGCCCCCGCGCGGGCGCCCGGCCCTCCGCCGGATCGGCCCCGATGCCGGTCGGCCCCTACGCAATGGCTGGCAGGACGCGGTCGGGCGAGCGGTCGCCGCGCGGCTCGGGCCCGGGGATTGGGCGCGCTGGCTGGGACGGGCGGGATGGCCCTATCCCTCCGTCGAGGCGTTCTTCGCCCACAAGGTGGCCATCGCTGCCCTGATGGGGGGGATCGGTGGGATGGGCGGCGGGCTGTTCCTGCTCCTGGGCCTTCCGCCCTGGATCTCGGCGGCCACCGCCCTCGGATCCGCCGGGCTGGGGTTCTTCATGCCGGACGCTGCGGTGCGGGCCCAGGCGGGGCGGCGCGAGGATCGGCTGCTGGCGGACATGGCCCTGGCGCTGGACCGGCTGGCCAACTTGCTCTCAGCGGGGATGCCGCTGCCCCAGGCGATCACCGCCCTCACTGCCGCGCAGGGTCCCTTCATCGAGGAACTGCGCCGGGTGGCGGCCGATTACCAGGTGTCGGCGGACCTGGTGGAGGCGGTGGACCGCATGGTCGAACGCAACGGGGGCCTGCCGGCCCTGGTCGACTTCGCCAGCCTGGTGCGCTCCGCGGCCCAGGGCGGCGGCCTGGCGAGCTCCCTGCGCACGCTCTCGGACGAACTGGGCAAGGCGCTCCTGCAGCGTCTCATCGAACGGGGATATCGCAACGCCCTGTTAATGCTGTTGCCGGCCTTCCTGCTGATGCTGGCCTCCCTGGTGGTGCTGGCCGCGCCCGGCCTGATGCGGGCCTTGCAGACTTTCTGAGCCCATCTTTTTCAGGAGGTGGACCATGGGAATCCCGGCGCGTCTCTGGCAGATCGGCTGGTGGGTCCTTGAAGGATATGAGACCCTTTGCCACCCTGTCCGCCTGTATCCGCGGCTCCGCCGCTGGGGGCGTTCCCTGGCCCGGCGGCTGCAGACCGACGAGCGCGGCCAGAACCTCATCGAATACATCATCGCCGTGGGCGGGGTTTTCCTCGTGGCCGCGGCCGTCTACGCCCTCTACCGGGCCCTCCAGAGCAAGTATCAGCAGGCGACCAACAGCGTGAACCAGATCCCCATCGAGAGCCCGTGAGGCGACGATGCGTCGCTGGAGCCGGCGCGGCCAAGCCTATGTGGAGCTCCTCCTCGCCATGCCGGTGGCGATGCTGTTGTTCGCTGTGATCCTGGGGCTGGGGTGGGCCTACTGGGTGCAACTCCACGCGGACCTCTACGCCCAGGAACTGGCGCTGCGGGCCGGCCAGATCGGCGCGGGCCCTGCCCTCCAGGAGGCCCATCGCTTCCTCCCGGCGATGGGAAGCGCGGGACGGACGGCGCGTCGCGCGGCCGGCCTGAGGCCCTTCCCCTCCCTGCGAGGGCTGCGATCCCACGGGGACTTCGAGGGTCCGCGGACGCTGCTGTTCGGGGTGCTCCGACCTCCTGAGATCCAGATGGGGACTTTCCAGCGGCTGGAGCGGTTCTATGGGGGGCCACCGGATCTTTTCGAATGAGGGCCGGCGCCCCATCGCCACCCTTTTCCTCGTCGTGGGACTGTTGGCCGGGCTGGGGATCTTCGTTCGGCAGCGAGGGCCGGCGGCCGCTGGATCCCCATGGGTCACGATCTTTTTCGACGACTTCGTCGCCAACACCGGCTGGAACGTCTCCCTCTCCGGGGACGCCGAGGGCTCCTGCTACAACCAGCCGCCCAACGACGGGAACGCGTGGCCGGGGAGCGTCGTTTTCGGCGCGAACGACGGCGGCGCCAGCGTCCTGCGCCTGGCCCAGGACGGCGGGGTGACCTTCCCGCTGGTCGGGCGCGAGGGACTGTTCGACGCCGTCCCCGCCGGCGCCCGCTGGGCCCTGGAGGTCCGCTGGCGGTGGAGCAACCCCACCGACTACGGCGTGCTGGTCCTGGCGGGCTCCGGCGCCTGGAGCGACCGGCGCTACCTGGAGTGCGACCCGAACACCCCCGCCGGATGGGGGGACGCCCTGGCCGCCATCTACGGGACCAGCGGGAGCGGGGGGTATATCGACGTCTTCGGACAGCGGATCGCCGCCCTTTCCGCGGACCCGGGGTGGGTGTGGTTGCGGATCGAGGCGGACCCGGACGGGACGTGGCGGGCCTTCCTCAACGGCGCCCCGGCCGGGGCGGGGACGGGGGCCTTCCGGCCGCGCCTGGTGGTCTTCGGGAACTTCCGGGAGCAGCAGTACTGGGGCAACTGGACGGACCTGCACGTGGACTTCGTGCAGATCCAGTATGCCCTGCCGGACACCCCCACGCCCACGAACACGCCCACCTTCACACCGACGCCTACGCCCACGCCGACGCCGACCTTCACACCGACACCCACGCCCACGCCGACGGCAACGTCCACACCGACGCCGACCCCCACACCGGCACCCACGCTCACGCCGACGGCAACGCCCACGCCCACGCC
>NZ_PSLG01000049.1:0-16359 GCF_040289485.1 Thermoflexus sp. | reverse complement strand
CGGCCGCCGCCTCCGTCAGCGCCCGCCGCAGCAGGACCTCCACCATCTCCCGCCGGTATTCGGCGGAGCCCCGGAAGTCCCCAGGGGGATTCACCATGGCCTTGGCCTGCCGGGCCGTCGTGGCGATGGCCTCTGGGGTGGGCGGCCGGCCCTCCAGCAGGCGCTCCGCCTCCGGAAGCCGGAGGGGCCGCGGGGCCACCCCGCCGACGGCGATGCAGACCCCATAGCAGGCGCCGTCCACCCCGCGAAACAGGCGGGCCGCCACCCCCACGATGGGGGCGTCGGCGGGGGTGCGGGCCACTTTGTGGAACGAGGCCCCCATCGGGGCGGCCGAGAGGGGCAGGCGGACCTCGGTCACGATCATCCCCTGGCGCTGGAGGGCCTCCCGGTAGTCGTAGAACGCCTCCAGGCGCAGGGTGCGGGGCCGATCCGGCTCCACGTGGACCACCAGTTCGGCCTGCAGGGCGGTCATCACGGTGGCCAGGGGTTGCTCGCCGGTCGCCCCCACCAGGCATCCTCCCACCGTCCGTTGGTTCCGCAGCGGCAGCGGCGCTGTCTCTCGGGCGGCCGTCACCAGGATGCCCCCGCCGTAGCCTTGGGCCTCCGCCGATTCCACCAGGGCCTGCAGGGGGGTGGTGGCGCCGATGCGTAACGTGTTCCCCTCCACCCGGATGAAGGCCAGCCCCAGATCCTGCAGGTCGACGACGGCCGCCACCTCCCGAGGGCCCTGGGCCAGGACCTGGGTCCCGCCGCCGATGGGGACCGTCCGGATGTGGGGCCGCTGGAGGAGGGCCAGCGCCTCCGCCAGCGTCTTCGGGCGATGGTATTCCCGCAGGTTGAGGCCCATGGTCTGCTCCGCCTCCGAGGGGGTTTGGGTTCAGGCGACGGTGCTGTCGGGCTCCTCTGGATCAACCCGCCCGTATGGGCGCTCGGCCTCGAAGGTGGCCTGGATCTCAGAGGGGACCCGCAGGGCCTCCGCCTCCGCGCAGAGCGTCCCCTCCGGCCGGCGCAGCTCCGCGCGGGCCCGGGCGATGCGGGGGCCTGCCCCCAGGGCCTGTCCGGTGAGGACCACCTCCGCCCGCACGGTGCGCTGCCCGTCGTCGAAGAAGCGGACCTTCCGGCCGACCGGGTTTTGGAGGCCGCAGACGAAGCCCATGCGGGAATTGGGCTGCGGTGTCCACCCCATGGCGGCCTCACGCCTGGGCGAAGATGTCGATCATCAGGCGGACATCGCCCAGCGGGTAGAGGACGGGGCATGTGCAGCCGGCCGCCCGGTATTCGTCCACCTTGCGGCGGACCTCCTCGGGCGACCCGCTGGCGGTGATGAGCTGGACGATGTCGTCGGGGACCCGTTCCATAGCCCGCTCGATCTGCTCCGGGGTGGCCGGCCACGTCAGCACCCGGCCGATCTCGTCCAGCAATTCCTGGGGGACGCCGCTCGCCTTCATGATGTGCGGCTGCTGGCCCAGATATTGGGTGACCAGTTTGCGGGCGCTGTCCAGAGCCTTCCGGCGGTCGTGATCCACCGAGCAGACCACCAGTTGCGGCCGGTCGATGTCCTCCAGGCGCCGGCCCGCCCGCCGGGCCCCGATCTCCAGGTGGTGGAGGGCCACCTCGTTGTATTTGGGGGAGACCAGGTAGTTGAGCAGCACCCCGTCGGCGATCTCACCGGCCAGTTCCATCATCTGCATCCCCGTCGCCCCGATGTAGATGGGCACGTTGCGGGGCTCCCGCCGGCCGTAGACCACGTCCAGTTCGACGTCCGTCAGATGGACGAATTCCCCGTGGAAGGTCACCCGTTTCATGGCCAGGAGGTCGCGGACCACCGTGACGACCTCGCGCATGGCTTTCAGGGGCTTCTCCCGCCGGATGCCCACCTTAGAGGCCAGCGGATCCCACCACGCCCCGATGCCCAGGATGATCCGGTTGGGGGCCAGGTCGTCCAGGGTGAGGAAGGTGGCGGCGATCAGGGCCGGGTTGCGGGTCCAGTTGTTGATCACGCCGGAGGCCACCTTGATGCGCTCGGTGACCGCGGCATAGGCGGCCATGGGGACGATGGCGTCGCGGACCAGTCGGGATTCCGCTTGCCAGACGGCCTCGAACCCCCGCTGCTCAGCGTAGCGCACATATGCCATCGCCTCCCGCAGGTCGTGGGCGTCCTGAAGGTAGAGGGCGACGCGCTCGGGCATGGGAACCCCCTCGGCACGGGTTTGTTTGTATTCTACTGGAACCCGCGGCGGCGGGCCTTCTCACGGGGTGAAATGGATGACGATGAGCCACGGAGCGGCTGTTCCGCGACATGCCCCCCCGTGGCGGGCAGGAGGTCGCGATCGTCCCCTCAGGCCCCCAGGCGGGAGAGGCGGCCGGCGTGGGCGAGGATCAGCGGCATCAGGTCGGTGGCCGCGAAGATCCCCAGGCCGCCGGACCGGCAGGCCCGTTCCCCGAACCCGGGCGCGCCGTCGGGGCGGGCGGTGCGCGGCGCCCAGAGGAGCACCGGCACCGGATGCCATGTGTGGGTCCGTAAGGCCGCCGGGGTGGAGTGATCCCCTGTGATGACCAGCACATCGGGCTGGCGCTCCAGCAGGAGGGGCAGGGCGGCGTCCACCGCCTCGATCACCCGCACCTTGGCAGCGAAATCGCCGTCCTCCCCCCGGCTGTCGGTGGGCTTGATATGGATGAAGAAGAAATCGTAGGCCTCCCATCGGGCGGCGGCCTCCCGGAAGAGGTCCTCGGGGCGCTCCCCGTGGACCTCGAGGACGTCCATGCCCACCAGGCGGGCGACCCCTCGATACATCGGGTAGGTGGCCACGGCGGCGGCCCGCAGTTTATAAACCTCCCGGAAGGAGGGCAGATGGGGCGTGCGGTCGAAGCCACGCAGAGTGACCATATTCGCCGGGTGGGCGTCGGCGAGGAGGGACCGGGCGGCTTCGATCCAGCGGTTGAGCAGCGCCGCGGTCCGCTCCGCCTCCGGCCGGAGGGCTTGCACCGGCCGGGGCGGCATTCCGGTCTGGCCGGGGTCGGTCTCGGTGAGGGCGGGCGAGAGGCCCTCGCCCCGCAGGACGAGGACGAAGCGGTGCTCCTTCACCGGCTCGACGAAGACCTCCACGCCTTCCAGGCGGATGGTCCGCAGGCGCTCGACCAGACGGACGTTGACCTCGGTGGGGATGCGGCCGGCCCGGCGGTCGATGATGCGGCCCTCCGCGTCCACGGTGACGAAGTTGCCCCGGGCGGCTACGTCCCCGGGCCCCAGCGGGAACCCGATGCCCACCGCCTCCAGCACGCCCCGGCCGACCGGGTAGCGCAGGGGGTCGTAACCGAAGAGGGCCAGGTGGGCATAGCCGCTGCCGGGGGCCAAGCCGGGCCGGACCGGGATGTGGAGGCCCAGGGTCCCCTCGGCGGCCAGGCGGTCCATGTGGGGGGTGTGGGCGGCCTCCAGTTCGGTGGGCCCGCCGGGCGCCACCGGCATCCCGCCGAGCCCATCCATCACCAGCAGCACGATCTTCGTGGTCCCTTCTGTGGCCAGTTCCGCGATCAGATCCAGATCCGCCATGGGGGTTCCCTCCCGATCGGGGATCCTTCCTGGGCCAGCCGGCGCAGGGCCTCCCGGAGGGATCGGGCCAGGGGAAGGACCGTCTCCGGGAGGGCGCCGGCGGCGGCCAGGTCCTGCAGGCGTTGGAAATCCGCGCGCCATCGGGAGACCTCCGCCGGGCGGGTGAGGGCCAGATGGCCGGCGGCCTGATCGAAGGCGGAGGCGGCCCGCTGGAGGGCGCCGCGAGCCGCCTCAGGGGCCTGGGGGTAGAGGGCCAGGAACAGGTCCATCTGGCGGACCGCTTCCCGCAGTTCCCGGCGGGCGAGGGCTGCCGTCTCGGGCTCCGAGCGGGGCCGCAGGGCCCAGACGGCGCCCCCGGCCAGCCCGAGGCCCAGCACGAGGGCGATGAAAGACCACAGCCTCCACAGGCGCCTGGGAGAAGCCATGACCGCTCCGGAAGGTTCCAGATCGGGCAGGCGGGAGGAGCCCTCCCGCCCCGATGGCTGCCGGGGCCATGTTAACATAAAGGACCATCCTCCTGCGGGGGGCTCCGTTGGGCCGGAGGGAGAAGAGGCGGTTGGGCCTGCTGCTCCTCACCTACGGGATGATCGGGCTGCTGTTCCAGTGGGCGACGCCCCTCTTCGAGACGCCCGATGAGATCTGGCACGTGGGGATGGCCGCCCATCTGGCCCGGGGGGGATCGCTGCCGGTACAGCGGCCTGGGGAAGACACACCCTGGCGCCAGGAGGGGAGCCAGCCGCCGCTCTACTACGCGATGGTGGCCGCCCTGACCCGCTGGCTGCGCCTGCCGCTGGACGATCTGGAGGCGGTGCGTCTGGAGAACCGACATCCTTCCCCGGGAGACGCCTCCCTGCCGGCCAACAAGAACATGGCTCTCCATGGCTCGTGGGAGCGGTTCCCGTGGCGAGGAGCGGTTCTCACCCTCCGCCTCTGGCGGCTGTTCTCCCTGGGCATGGGTCTGGTCACCTTGCTGGCGATCTATGGGGCGGTCCGGACCCTGAGTCCGTGGCATCCCCGCCGGGCGCTGGGGGCGACGGCCCTGGTGGCCTGGAACCCCATGTTCCCCTTTGTGATGGGCGCGGTGAACAACGACGTGGCAGTGAACGCCCTCTCTGCCCTGACCTGGTGGCAACTGGCCCGCCTGTGGCGGGAGGGGTTTTCCTGGCGCCGCGGGCTCCTCCTTGGGCTGCTCCTCGGGCTGGCTCCCCTGAGCAAGCTCAGCGGGCTGGCGTTGTGGCCGTTCGCCGCCAGCGTCCTGCTGGCCCTGGGGGTCCGCCGTCGGGTGGGCCTGCGGGATCTCCTCCTCGGGGCGGGGCTGCTTTACGGGCTGGCCGGTCTCATCGCCGGTTGGTGGTTCCTCCGCAACCTGCGGCTGTATGGCGACCCCACTGGCTTGAACGTGATGCTGGAGATCTTCGGCCGGCGCACGGTCACCATCGGGCAGTTGCTCTCCGAGGGGCGGGGGTTCATGTGGTCCTTCTGGGCCGTGTGGGGATGGTTCAACATCACCGCGGATCCCCCTGTTTACATGTTCTTGGAGATCTGGCTGGCCCTGGCGGTGGCGGGCGTGGGGATGGCGCTGGGCGCCGCGGGGCGCCGGGGTGAGGACCGGGCGTTCTGGGCCGGCAGCCTGGCCTACACCGGGCTGGTCTTCGCCGGCCTGGTGCGCTGGACCTCCCTCACCGCCGCCTCCCAGGGGCGTTTGCTGTTCCCGGCCATCGGACCCATCGCCGCGATGCTCTGGACGGGGTGGGAGACCTTCGTCCTCCGGATGGCCCCTCGGTATCGCCGGGGGCTGCTCTGGCTTCCAGCCGTGCTCTGGATGGCGATCGCTTGGATCGCCCCGGTGCGCTACATCCTTCCCACCTATTCCGGGCCCGCCTTCCTCACCGCGCTGCCCGCGGGCGCCCGCGTCGTGGACGCAACCTTCGCCGAGCACCTGCGCCTGCTCGCCCTCCAGCCCGGCCGGGCGACGCCGGGGGGATCGTTGCGCCTGACCCTGTTCTGGGAGTGCCTGCGGCCCACTCCACAGCCGTGGAGCATCTTCCTGCATCCGGTGCCCACGGCCCAACCTGTCGAGATCCCCCAGATCGATCGCCATCCCTATCGGGGCCTGTTCTCCACCACGGATTGCCCGCCCGGCTTCCGCTTTGCCGACCCCTATGAGATCCCCGTGGGCCGGCGCTCCGCTGCCCCCACCGTGGTCCGCCTGCAGATCGGCTTGTGGGATCGCGCCACCGGATGGATCGCTCCGATCCGGGACGGCCATGGGCGGCCCGTTGACCACCTGATCGTGGAGGCAGGGAAGGTGCGGGGGCGGGCGCCGTCGGCGCCTGCCTTCTCTCTGGATTGGCGGGTCGGCCCGGCGCGGCTGATCGGCGTGGAGATCCCGGAGGCCGTCCACCCGGGGGATCGGATCACGGTCACCCTCTATTGGGAAGTGGAGGCCGCCACCGCGGAGGAGTGGCGGATCTTCGTGCATCTGGGGGATCCCGAGCAGCCCCCGCGGCTGCAGCACGATGGCCCCCCCGCCCAGGGGGATCTGCCCAGCCGCTGGTGGGAGCCGGGCGATCGCTTCGCGGATCCCCATCCCCTGGCGGTTCCGGAGGGCTTCCCGCCCGGGACCTATGCCCTGTGGGCCGGCCTCTACCGGCCGGACGGCGAGCGGGCGCCGGTGGCGGGGCCGCATGGGGAGCGCCCCCCGTGGCGCGCGGCCTTCCTAGGATTCCTGCGCGTGGCCCCGGAGGAGCCCCTCCGCGCCCCATCGGGTCCGTCGGACGATCGCGCACCCTAGCCCTCGGCGCGCGGGCTTTGCCCGATTCCCTGCCTGTGGCTATAATGGGGGCAAGTTGGGGAGGCCGGGTCCGATGGCGCCCGGCGGCTGAACCTGGCGGTGGGAGCGGATCGGGGATGAACGAAGAGGCGCGGCACGATCGCCCGGAGAACGCCAACGCCATGGCCGAGATGGGCGAATGGCTGGAGATGTCCCCTACCACCCTGAAGCGGGGGGACATCGTGCAGGGCACCATCGTCCGCATCACCTCCACCGAGATCCTAGTGGACATCGGCATGAAGGCCGAGGGGGTGATCACCGGCCGCGAGCTGCAACGCGTGCCCCGCGAGATCCGAGAGGCCCTGCGGGAGGGAGATGTCATTCAGGTGGAGGTGGTGAACCCCGAGGACCGCAGCGGCAACATCCTCCTCTCCCTGCGGCGGGCCCTGATGGAAGAGGAGTGGCAACACGCCCAGCAACTGATGCAGAGCGGCGAGATCCTGGAGCTCCCGGTCAGCGGTTATAACAAGGGCGGCTTGGTGGTCCGGGTGGGCCGGCTGCGGGGCTTCGTCCCGGCCTCCCAGGTGGTCCCCCAGGAGCCAGGGGAGGAGAAACTGCCGGTGGAGCAACGCCTCAAGCGCCGCGTGGGGCAGAAGATCCGGGTCCGGGTCGTCGAGGTGAACCCCGAGGCCGACCGCCTGATCCTTTCGGAGCGAGCGGCCCAGCAGGAGCTCCGCCGGCGCCAGAAGGAGCAGTTGCTGGCCACCTTGCAGCCTGGGATGCGGGTGAAGGGACGGGTGATCAGCCTGACGGACTTCGGGGCCTTCGTCGACCTGGGCGGGGCGGATGGCCTCATCCACATCAGTGAACTGTCCTGGCATCGAGTGAACCATCCCCGCGAGGTGCTCTCGGTCGGCCAGGAGGTGGAGGTGGAGGTGATCGGGGTGGACCGGGAGCGCAAGCGGATCGCCCTGAGCCGCAAGCGGGTGGAGCCGGATCCGTGGCAGCAGGCCATCTCTCGCCTGCGGGAGGGGCAACTGGTGGAGGTGGTGATCACCCGGCTGGCCAACTTCGGCGCCTTCGCCGCCCTGAAGGACTTCCCGGGGGTGGAGGGCCTCATCCACATCTCGGAACTGGCCGAGCATCGGGTCGGCCATCCTAAGGAGGTGGTCCACGAGGGAGAGGAACTGGTGGTGCGGCTGATCCGCATCGACCCGGAGAACCGGCGCCTGGGCCTGAGCCTGCGCCGGGTCGCCTCGCCGGAATACGCCGCTCTGGACTGGGAGCTGGCCCAGGCCCGCCTGCGGGCGGGGGAGGAATCCCAACCGGCGGAGCCCTCCTGATCCCCCGCCGCCGACATCGCATCGCTTTCGAGGGTGGGGCGCCCGTGGCGCCCCACTTTTACCATCGGTGCCTGGCCGGGGAAGGGGTGGTTGGCGGGGCTTATGGCCGTCCAAGGGGATGGGACGGGGCGGATCTATGGAAACTAACCGAAAGAGGGGCGGCGTGTTATACTAAGGGTGCATTGAGATGGCAGCCGCCGGATATCCTGCTGTCGGCGCGAAGGAGGACGCTGTGTCCAGCAAGTTGGATCGCTTCACCCAGCGGGCGAGGCGGGTGCTGGCGTTGGCCCAGGAGGAGGCTGAACGCCTGAACCACACCTACATCGGGACCGAACACCTGCTCCTGGGCCTCGTCAAAGAAGAGAACGGCATCGCCGGCCAGGTGCTCCGACGTCTGGGGGTCACCCCCCAGAAGGTGGAGGAGATGGTCCTGCGCATGTCGGGGCCCGGCCGTCGCACCCCCCACAGCAAGCCCGACCTCACCCCCCGCATCCGTCGGGTGATCGAGCTGGCGGTGGACGAGGCCCGGCGGATGGGCCATCACTACATCGGCACCGAGCACCTCTTGCTCGGCCTGGTCCGGCTGGGGGACGGCATGGCGGTGGACATCCTCAAGAGCCTGGGGCTCTCCCTGGAGCAGATCCGCCGGGAGACCAACCGGGCCATCCAGGAGACCACCGCCGCCAGCCGGCCTCGGCGGGAGCGGCCCAAGACCCCGCTGCTGGACCAGTTGGCCATCGACCTCACCGCCCTGGCGGAGGAAGGGAAACTGGACCCGGTGATCGGGCGGGAGCAAGAGATCGAGCGGGTGATCCAGATCCTCTCCCGGCGCACCAAGAACAACCCGGCCCTCATCGGGGAGCCGGGGGTGGGCAAGACGGCCATCGTGGAGGGTCTGGCCCAGCGCATCGTCGCCGGCGAGGTCCCCGAGCCCTTGCTCAGCAAGCGGGTCCTCCAGTTGGACGTGGCCTCGCTGGTGGCGGGGACGATGTATCGGGGCCAGTTCGAGGAGCGCCTGAAGCGGGTGCTGGAGGAACTCAAGAGCGCCGACTGCATCCTGTTCATCGACGAGATGCACATGCTGGTGGGGGCGGGGGCGGCCGGCAGCGCGGTGGACGCGGCCAACATCCTGAAGCCGGCCCTCGCCCGGGGCGAGATCCAGTGCATCGGTGCCACCACCTTTGACGAGTATCGCAAATACATCGAGAGCGACGCCGCCCTGGAGCGGCGCTTCCAGCCTGTGGTGGTGGAGGAGCCCACCATCGAGGAAACCATCGAGATCCTGCGGGGCATCCGTCACCGCTACGAGGAGCACCACAAACTGACCATCACCGATGAGGCCATCGAGGCGGCGGCACGGCTCTCGGCCCGCTACATCCCCGAGCGCTACCTCCCCGACAAGGCCATCGACCTGATCGACGAGGCGGCGGCCCGGGTTCGCATGTATAAGGCCTCCCGCTGGCCCAGCCTCCAGAAGGTTTACACGGAGTTGCGGAGCGTGCAGCGGGAGCGGGAGGAGGCCCTGGCCGAGCGTCGTTATGAGGACGCGAACGACTTGAGGGCTCGCGAGGAGGAACTCCAGAGCCAGCTCCAGCAGCTGCGCATGCGCAGCGAGATCGAGGAGGGCCCCAAGGTCACCGCCGAGGACATCGCCGAGGTCGTCTCCATGTGGACGGGCATCCCCGTCAGCCGTATCGCCGGGGATGAGTCCCAGCGCCTGCTCCAGATGGAGGAGGAACTCAAGAAACGCATCGTGGGGCAGGACGAGGCCATCAGCGTGATCTCCCGGGCGGTGCGGCGGGCCCGGGCTGGCCTGAAGGACCCTCGCCGTCCCATCGGCTCCTTCATCTTCCTGGGGCCGACGGGGGTGGGCAAGACCGAACTCACCAAGGCCCTGGCGGAGTTCCTCTTCGGGTCCGAGGACGCCCTGCTCCAGTTGGACATGTCGGAGTTCATGGAGCGGCACAACGTCTCCCGCCTGGTCGGGGCGCCCCCGGGCTATGTGGGCTATGAGGACGCCGGGCAACTGACTGAATACGTCCGCCGCCGGCCCTACTGCATCGTCGTCTTCGACGAGATCGAGAAGGCTCACCCCGATGTCTTCAACATGCTCCTCCAGATCATGGAGGAGGGTCGACTGACGGACGCCCGGGGCCGCAAAGTGGACTTCCGCAACACGATCATCATCATGACCTCGAACATCGGCGCCGAGACCATCCGGAAAGCCCACCTGGGCTTCCCGACCCAGCGCCAGGAGGAGGCGGACCTGGAACGGCGCTACCGGGAGATGCGGGAGAAGCTCCTCAACGAACTGCGCAAGGTCTTCCGACCCGAGTTCCTCAACCGGGTGGACCAGATCGTGGTCTTCCGGCCGCTGAGCCGGGAGGACATCCTCAAGATCGTGGACCTGGAACTGGGCAAGGTGGCGGAGCGCCTCAAGGAGCACCGCCTGGCCATCGAGGTCACCCCGGCGGCCAAGGCCTTCCTGGCCGACAAGGGCTACGATCCCGAATACGGGGCCCGGCCGCTGCGCCGGGTGATCCAGAACATGGTGGAGGACGCCCTCTCCGAGGGCATGCTGGCCGGCCGCTTCCAGCCCGGGGACACGGTGGTGATCGACATGGAAGGGGAGGGGCTGGTCTTCCGCCCGAAGGGGATCGAGGCCCTCACCCCGCCGCCCGCCCTCATTATGGAGGGATAGAGGCTTCCATCGCCTTTTACGACAGGCCGTATTCCTTCCACCGGCGATCGACCAGCGCCCGGATCTCCGGGCTCATCTCGATCCGCTCGGGCCAACCCCGGGGGTGGCCCTCCTCTGGTCCCTTCGCCGTGGCGTCAATGCCGATCTTCCCCCCGTAGGCCCGCAGCGGCGCCGCGTGATCCAGATGGTCCACCGGCCCCTCCACGATCACCACGTCTCGCTTCCAGTCCACGTTCCCCAGGACCTGCCACGCGACCTCCGAGAGGTTGCGCACGTCCACCCACTCGTCCACCACCACGATACATTTGGCCAGGCTGAGCAGCCCCATGCCCCACAGCCCGAAGATCACCTTGCGGGCGTGGCCTGGGAACTGCTTGCGGATGCGGACGATCACCAGGTTATGGAACACCCCCTCCGCCGGCATGTGGTAGTCCAGCACCTCGGGCAGGAAGAGGCGGATCAGGGGGAGGAACAGGCGCTCGGTGGCCTGACCCATCCAGTAATCCTCCATGGGAGGGCGCCCGACGACGGTGGTGGGGTAGATGGGGTCCCGCCGGTGGGTGATGGCGGTGACGTGCATGACGGGGAAGGGCTCCGGGGGCGTGTAGTAGCCGGTGTGATCGCCGAAGGGGCCCTCCAGGCGCTGTTCCCGGGGATCGATGGAGCCTTCGATGACGATCTCCGCGTCGGCGGGGACCTCCAGGGGCTGGGTGACACAGGGGACCATGGGGACCGGCCGGCCCCGCAGCCACCCCGCCAGCAGATATTCGTCGATGTCCGGCGGCAGCGGCGCGCTGGCCGCCCAGATGCACGCCGGATCGCCGCCCAGGGCGACCGCGATGGGGATCCGCTCCGCCCCCGTCTCCCGGGCCGCCCGCTCGTGCGCGGCGCCCCCCTTATGGATCTGCCAGTGCACCCCCAGGGTCCGCTCGTCGTGGACCTGGAGGCGATAGAGCCCCACATTGCGCCGGCCGGTCCGGGGGTCCCGGGTGATCACCTGGCCCAGGGTGATATAGCGGCCGGCGTCCTTCGGCCAGCATTTGAGGATGGGCAGGCGGTCCAGGGACGGGCGGGCGGTCTCGACGACCTCCTGGCACGGGGCCCGGGAGACCCGGCGGGGCCCCAGGCCGATGCTGCGCAGCGTCCCGAGGATGTGGCCCAGGCGCTGGAAGGCGTCCCCGAGGCTCTGGGGGGGCTCGGGGCGCAGCAGCGCCTCCAGCCGCCGCCGGAGATCCTCCAGGTCCTCCACACCCAGGGCCCAGGCCATGCGGCGGGGGCTCCCGAACAGGTTGATGGCCACCGGGATCCCCTTGCCGTCCACGTTCTCGAACAGGAGGGCTTTGTTCCGCTCCGGCGGACCCTTCATCACCCGGTCGGCGATCTCGGTGATCTCCAGTTCGGCCGTGACCGGGGCGCGGATGCGGATCAGTTCCCCGGCCGCCTCCAGGCGGTTCAGGAACGCCCACAGGTCACGATAGGCCATGGGCTTCCTCCTTATCGCAGGAGGCCGACGCCGCGGGCCAGCAGCAGCAGGGCCAGCCAAACGGTGTATCCGCCGGCCAGGCTCCACCCGAAGGGCACCCCCCGGGCGAGCAGGAGCCAGCAGGCCAGGACGAAGGCCCCGGAAGGGAGGAGGGCGAAGAAGGTGGCCCGGGCGAAGGCGGCGGTCTGGGCCAGGTCGCGGGTCTCGACGTAGACAATCCACATAGCCAGGGGGATGCTGAGGGGCATGGCCGCCAGGATCCCGGCCAGGGCGCGAGAGCGCTCCTGGACGAAGGCGACCGCGGCGATGATCAGCCAGGCGATCCCGATGTGGATCCAGCGCGCCATTCACAACCTCCGGTAGCGGATCGGCGCCTCCGGCTCCTGTTCCAGTTGGTCCAGGTTGACCACCTGAAGGTAGCCCCGGTCGTAGAGGTATTCGACGTGGGCCCCCGCCTCCAGGAGGGCCAGCAGCACCCCGTAGCCGTATTGGCGCCCGAAGAGGGCCCGCGAGATCTCGGCGATGGTGCGGGGCTCCCGGCAGATCTCCAGCACCCGCTCCAGGCGCTGGCGGTGGAAGGCCTCGATGGCGGCGACCCGCCCGTAGAGATCGAGGATGGGGTCCTCGTGCCCGCCGAAGGCCAGGGCGATCCCCGGGAGGGCCGCCGTCCGGCGCAGGGATTCGAGGTAGTGCCCCAGGCCGGTGTAGCGGGTGATGCGCTCCGGCGCCTGGTGGGGGGTGGTGTGGGCCAGCACGTGGTCTGAGGTGAGGAGCACCTCGTCGAGGCGGAGGCAGACCTGCCCAGGGCAGTGCCCCGGGGTGTGGATCACCTGGAGGATCCCGAAGAGGGACTCCCCCTCGGCCAGCAGGCCCTCCACCGAGGTGGAGGAGAACATGCTCTTCATGCTGAGGTAGAGGGACAGGAGGGCGGATTGGCGCTCGAGGGAGAGGCCGGCCTGGGCTAAGAAGGCGCGGATCTCCCGAGCCACGGTGATCAAGCGCTCGGGGTAGTTGGTCAGCACGCGGCGGTCCAGTTCGTGGATGAACACGGGCGCCGCCGTCTCCGCGCGAAGGGCGCTCAGCCCCCCGAAATGGTCGATGTGGCCGTGGGTGATCAGGATGGCGGTGAGGTCGGCCGGGCCGACGGGGCAGCCGTAGCGGGACCGCAGGGTCTCAAAGCCCTGCCGCAAGTCCGCCAGGCTCTCCGGCAGCCCGGACCCGGCGTCGACCAGGATGCGGTGGCTGTCGGCCACGATGAGGTAGACGTAGCCGTCCAGCTCTGGGAACAGGCGCACCGGGAGGCGGTAGAGGTCCACGCCCCCCCTCGTGCGGTAACGCAGGACACCGTCGCGTTCCTCCCACGGCCCCTTCACAGTCTCCCTCCGGGGATCGGGTGGGGACACAGGCGATGATCCCAATAATAGGGCGGCAGCAGGCGCCCTTCAAGGGAGCGGGATCCCCGCGCGGGCGCGCGGGGCCGCCGGGCGCTTTCGTCCGTCACGGGAGGAGATCCCGGATCAGGCGGAGGATCCCCTGGTCCCAGGCGACCCGGTGGGTGAGGCCCACCGGGACCTCCTGCTCGGTTTTGTGGGCCTGATACCAGTCGTAGGTCCGGATCAGGGACTCGGCGTTGCTGTAGCGGGGGCGCCAGCCCAGTTTCGCCCGGGCCCGCTCGATAGCCACAAAGGAGTCCTTGTCCGCCGTCCCGTAGACCCACCGATACAACGGAGAGAGGCGCAGCGCCTCGAAGAGGGCCAGGGCCGCCTTCACCGGCCGGGCCGGGAGGGGCCAGACCCGGGCCCCCGTTCCCGCGTGGTCGCACAGGGCCTGCACGTCCTCCCGCACCGTCCCGAAGCGCTCGGCGCCGATGTTGAAGACGTCGTTGGCCTGCTCCGCCGGGGCGGTCAGGGCCCGGACGATGGCCTCGGTGAGGTCGTCGACGTCGAGCAACTGGTAGCGGTTGCGGCCGTTCCCGATGATGGGGATGGGCTTGCCCCGCTCCACCCAGTCGAACAGGATCTGAAAAACCCCCAGCCGCCCCGGGCCGATGAAGGTCTTCGGCCGGATCACGGTCACGGTCATGCCCCGACGCCGGAACTCGGCGCATACTTGCTCGGCCAGGATCTTGCTCTGGCCGTAGGGCCCAACCCCCTGGAGGGGATCGTCTTCCTCGATGGGATGCTTGCGGGGGATGCCGTAGACGGCGGTGGAGGAGATGAACACGACCCGCTCTACCCGGTGGGCCCACGCCCGCTCCAGCACGGTGCGGGTGCCCCCTACGTTCACGGAGAAGATCTCCGAGCGGGGCCACAGGGGCAGGGCCGCCGCGGCGTGGATCACCGCATCGACCCCCCGCAAGACCCGGTCCACCGTCTCCGGGTCCCGCACGTCCCCCCGGTGGAAGGCGACGGGACCGATGTAGTCCTCCTCGATGTAGTCGGCGATGTCCAGCAGGACCACCTCGTGGCCCTCGCGGAGGAGCCGGTTGGCCATGTGGAAGCCGAAGAAGCCGGCGCCGCCTGTGATCAACACCCGCATGCTGCCTCCAGCATGGGAGACTCGGGAGCCGGGTCAGGCACGACGCCCCGGCGTCGCGCCCCCTCTGGCCTCCCTCCACCATAACATCGGGCCGGGCCCCCAGCAAGCCCCCGCCCGATATAAAATTCCCCAAGCGCCGAAGCCCAACCGACGGGGAGGATGCCCATGGCCCCGACGGCGGAGGAGACCGCCCGGCTGCACGCCATCGTCCACGGCATCGTGCAGGGTGTGAACTTCCGTTACTACACCCGGCTGCGGGCCGAGGCCCTGGGCCTCAACGGCTGGGTGGCCAACCGCTCGGACGGCACGGTGGAGGTGGTGGCAGAGGGGCCGCGCCCGGCGCTGGAGGCCCTGCTGGATTTCCTCCGCCAGGGCCCGCCCGCCGCCCGTGTGGATTACGTGGAGACCTACTGGGAGCGGCCGACCGGTGAGTTCCGGGGATTTCGCATCCGCTACGAGGTGGACTGAGGCCCAGTTGCAGCGCCTGGCGTGGGCCATCCTGCTGGCCGCCTTCGCCGCCTGCGCCGGTCTGGCCGTCCTGGTCCCGTGGCAGACGCTGATCTACCTGCGGACCGCCCACGTGGGCACCGCCACGCGGGCAGCGGCGTTGGTCGGCACGCTCCTGCTGCGCCGCGGCGCGGGGGAGGAGCCGGTGGCCATCACCCCGGGCAAAGTCTATCCCCGGGTGGTGGAAGGGGACCTCGTGATCGCCGACTCCCAGTCCCAGGGACTGTTGATCTTCTCGGAGCCCGCCCCAGCCCGGGACCTGGCCACCGTCCAGATCTATCCCAACACCCAGGTCGAGATCCGACGGGCCCGCTACCCCCGTTTCGCCATCAGCCCGGAGCCTGCCCGCATCTTCCTCTACGTCTCCATCGGCCGGGTCCGGGTCACCCGCTGGGAGGGCTCCCGCGCCCTCCACCTGGTGGTCCAAACCCCCCACGGCCAGGCGGAGGTCCTCTCGGGCACCCTGGCGGTGGAGGTGCAGAACGAGCGGACCGATTTCACGGTGCGGGGGGGGATCAGCCGCGTGCAGGGACGGGAGTCGATCCAGGAACTGGGGCGGGACCAGCGGGCCCGCATCGGCCTGGACGGCCGGGTGGAGGGGCCCCTAGGGGCCGGGCGTAACCTGCTCCCCGACCTCTTCCAGGGACCCCTCCCGGAGCGGGACCCCGAAGGGCCAGTCCCGCCCAACCAGTGGGCGATCTTCCACTTCGTCAAGCAGCCGGGGGAACCCGCGGGCCGCGTGGCCCAGACCGCCGAGGCTGGGCGGCGCGCCCTGACCCTCGCCCGCACCGGGTTCGATCACGCCCAGACCGGTGTCTTCCTGATCCTGAACCAGGATGTCCGGGACTTCCGCTCCCTACAGTTGCACCTCTCCCTCAAGATCCTCGCGCAGGACGTGGCCGTCTGCGGGGTGGTGGGGACAGAATGCCCGCTGATGATCCGCCTGGAATACAAGGACGTCAACGGGAACGACCGCCAGTGGCTGCAGGGCTTCTACGCCATCGGTGAGGTCACTCCCCAGACCCCCGATCGCTGTCTGCCCCAGGTCTGCCCGCCCCCTTATAACTCCCACGTCCGGGTCCCCCTAGGGGAATGGTATACCTTCGATTCGGGGAACCTGATGGAGACCTTGCGGGCCGCGGGGGCGCCCCCGGCGGCCCTCACCCGCCTGCGGATCTACGCCTCCGGCCACAGTTACGCGGTGATGTTTTCCGAACTGGAGCTGATCGGCGAGGAATGAAGGCCCTCCGCTGGACCCTTCGGCCGTTGCTCGTCCTGGCCCTCGCGGCCACCGCCGTCTGGTCCATCGTGGGCGCGGCCGGGCCGCCGACAGCGGTCCGCCGGCCGGGGCCCCACGGGGAGATCGTCCTCCGGCGCCTGGGCCCGGCCCGCTGGGCGGTCCAGGCGGCCTCCCCCCTGGACCAGGCCTTCGCCGAGGGGTTCCTGGATGGCATGGATGCAGCG
>NZ_PSLG01000048.1:11558-17374 GCF_040289485.1 Thermoflexus sp. | reverse complement strand
TGGTGGCCGGGGGGGGAGCCGTTGGGGGCGGTCCCGCCCGGGGACCCACCATCCGGCGGTCTCGCTGACATCGCCAGTCGGATGCGGCCAGTGTTCGCCCATCGCAGGTCCTTGACGGCGCGGATCGTTCGTCCCGCCAGGATTCTACCGCAGGAGGTCCCGCGCCTTCCTCCAGACGGCGTCGAACATCTCGGGGGTCAGCCGCCCGGTCTGGGTGTTCTGCCGGCTGGGATGGTAAGCGGTGATCAGGGTCGGCCAGCCCGGCCCCAGCCCATGCACGGCGCCGTGGCGGAACGGCGGCCGGGGCCCGTCGTAGCCCAGCTGGGCCAGGGCCGCCAGGAAGGCCGCCGTGGCGATCCGTCCCAGGGCCACCACCACCTGCAGGCGGGCCAGCGCCTGGATCTCCTGGATCAGAAAGGGCAGGCAGTTGTCCAGTTCCGCCCGCGTGGGTCGGTTCTCAGGAGGCGCGCACCGGACCGCCGCCGTCAGATAGACATCCCGGAGGACCAGGCCGTCCTCCCGGTGGGTGGAGGTGGGCTGGTTGGCGAAGCCGGCCCGATAGAGGGCGGCGATCAGGAAGTCCCCCGAGCCGTCGCCGGTGAACATCCGCCCGGTGCGGTTGGCGCCGTGGGCGGCGGGAGCCAGCCCCACGACCAGCACCCGCGCCTGGGGATCGCCGAACCCGGGGACCGGCCGGCCCCAGTATTCCCAATCCTGGAAGGCGCGGCGTTTGGCGCGGGCCACCGCCTCCCGATAGGCGACCAGGCGGGGGCACCGACGGCAGGCGATGATCGCTGCGGCCAGGGCCTCCAGCGCGGCTTCCTCGGACAACCTCCGCCTCCCGGTCCGGATGCCGTTCCTCCATTATAGGACGGACGAAGGATGGGGGGCGTTCCGCCCGGGCGTGGGCGCGGGGCGTCTTGACAGCGGGCGCACCGCGCGTATAAAATCATAAGCGCCGTGGGACGCGGGCCCGTAGCTCAGGCGGTCAGAGCACTCCCCTGATAAGGGAGGGGTCCCTGGTTCGAGTCCAGGCGGGCCCACCTGGGTGGGGATGTAGCTCAGTGGGGAGAGCGCCTCCTTTGCACGGAGGAGGTCACGGGTTCGAATCCCGTCATCTCCACCACGATCTTGACAAAGGGGGAGGGCCCCGTTATAATGAAAAGCCCGCAGGATGGAGGCTGACCCTCGGGGCCGGGCGAGGATCTGGAGGCGGGAGCCAGCGGCCATCCGCTGGCGGGCGAGGATCGGGCCCGTCAAGGGGGGCACCTTAACAACCGAACAGAGCGTGGACGTGAAACGAACGCGGGCAGCTCGGGAAACGGGTTCTCCGCGTCACGTGTAAGCGAGTAAGGGCATGCGGTGGATGCCTCGGCGCCAAGGGCCGATGAAGGGCGCGGCACACTGCGAAAAGCCTCGGGGAGCCGTGTGCGGGCGCTATGACCCGGGGGTGCCCGAATGGGGAAACCCGCCTGGGGTGAACCCCAGGCATCCGTGGCTGAACCCATAGGCCACGGAGGGGCACGGGGGGAACTGAAACATCTTAGTACCCCCAGGAAAAGAAATCAACCGAGATTCCCCTAGTAGTGGCGAGCGAACGGGGAAGAGCCCAAACCCACAGGGTGTCAAAGCCCGAGGGCGTTGCCCTGTGGGGGTTGCGGGACCCATCCGGGGGCGGCCTCGGACGCCTCAGGGAGTGAGCAAGCCTTGGCCTAGCCGAAGCGGTCTGGAAAGGCCCGCCATAGAGGGTGATAGCCCCGTAGGCGAAAGGTCGAAGGCCTCCCGGGGATGGGATCCCGAGTACCACGGCCCACGGGGAAGGTCGTGGGAAGCAGGGGGGACCACCCTCCAAGGCTAAATACCCTTGGCGACCGATAGCGCACCAGTACCGTGAGGGAAAGGTGAAAAGAACCCCGGTGAGGGGAGTGAAACAGAACCTGAAACCGCATGCCTACAAGCGGTCCGAGGGCTATGGCCCCTTCGGGGGCAATGCCTGAGGGCGTGCCTTTTGGAGAATGAGCCGGCGAGTTACTCTCCGTGGCGAAGGCTAAGGGGGTCACACCCGGAGCCGGAGCGAAAGCGAGTCCGAACAGGGCGTCTCGTCGCGGGGAGTAGACGCGAAACCGGGTGAGCTACCCATGGCCAGGGTGAAGCGGGGCTAACCCCCCGTGGAGGCCCGAACCCATCATCAGTGCAAAGGTGTGGGATGAGCTGTGGGTAGGGGTGATATGCCAATCGAACCCGGAGATAGCTCGTTCTCCCCGAAATAGCTTTAGGGCTAGCCTCACGCGGTCCGTGGCGGAGGTAGAGCGCTGGTAGGGCTAGGGGCGTTTCGCTACCGAACCCTGTCAAACTCCGAATGCCGCCACGTGCAGCGTGGGAGTCGGACCGTGGGGGATAACCTCCATGGTCGAGAGGGGAACAACCCAGACCGCCTGCTAAGGCCCCCAAGTCCGGGCTTAGTGGGAAAGGATGTGGGGCTGCTATGACAGCCAGGAGGTTGGCTTAGAAGCAGCCATCCTTTAAAGAGTGCGTAACAGCTCACTGGTCGAGCGGCCCTGCGCCGAAAATGTAACGGGGCTCAAGCCCGGCGCCGAAGCAGCGGGTTCCTGCGCCGATGCGGCGTGGGAGCGGTAGGGGAGCGTTCCGCACGCGTTGAAGCGCGACCGTGAGGACGCGTGGAGCGTGCGGAAGTGAGAATGCCGGCACGAGTAGCGGAAGACGCGTGAGAACCGCGTCCGCCGAAGGCCTAAGGTTTCCGACGCAAGGTCGATCCGCGTCGGGTTAGGCGGGACCTAAGGCGAGGCCGAAAGGCGTAGCCGATGGACAGCCGGTGAATATTCCGGCCCCACCCGGGTGGAGCGATGGGGGGACGCAGGAGGGTAGGCCAGCCGGCCGCTGGCTGTGCCGGTGCCAAGTCCTTAGGGCGATGAAGGCGGTAGGCAAATCCGCCGCCGGAGCCTGAGGGATGATGGCGAGCCGGGGAAACCCGGTGGAAGTGGTCGAGCCCACACTGCCGAGAAAAGCCCCTAAGCGTTGAAGCCCGGGTGCCCGTACCGCAAACCGACACCGGTAGGCTGGCGTAAGCGCGCCAAGGCGGACGGGAGAACCCTCCTCAGGGAACTCGGCAAACTGGCCCCGTAACTTCGGGAGAAGGGGTGCCTCGCGTAGGGTGAGGCCTTCGGGCCGAGCCCGAGGAGGCCGCATGGAACAGGCCCTGGCGACTGGTTACCTAAACCACAGGTCTCTGCGAACCCGTAAGGGGATGTATAGGGGCCGACGCCTGCCCAGTGCCGGAAGGTTAAGGGGAGGGGTGACCCGGCTTCGGCCGGTGTAGCCCTGAACTGAAGCCCCGGTGAACGGCGGCCGTAACTATAACGGTCCTAAGGTAGCGAAATTCCTTGTCGGGTAAGTTCCGACCCGCACGAAAGGCGTAACGACCGGGGCGCTGTCCCGAGGAGGGTCCCGGCGAAACTGCGAACTGCGTGAAGACGCGCAGTGCCCGCAGCGGGACAAAAAGACCCCGTGGAGCTTTACTGGAGCCTGGTATTGGGTTAGGGTTTGGCCTGTGTAGGATAGGTGGGAGGCTGAGAAGCCCGGGCGCCAGCTCGGGTGGAGCCGCCGGTGAAATACCACCCTGGCCAAATCTTGGCCCTAACGCCGGCCCGTGAACCCGGGCGGCGGACAGTGCCTGGTTGCCAGTTTTGCTGGGGCGGCAGCCTCCTAAAAGGTAACGGAGGCGCCCAAAGGTCCCCTCAGGCGGAATGGAAACCCGCCGTTGAGTGCAAGGGCATAAGGGGGCTTGACTGCGAGGCTGACAAGCCGAGCAGGGGCGAAAGCCGGGCCTAGTGACCCCACGGTTCCGTGTGGAAGGGCCGTGGATCAACGGATAAAAGCTACCCCGGGGATAACAGGCTGGTGAGGCCCAAGAGTTCACATCGACGGCCTCGCTCGGCACCTCGATGTCGGCTCATCGCATCCTGGGGCTGGACAAGGTCCCAAGGGTCGGGCTGTTCGCCCGTTAAAGCGGTACGTGAGCTGGGTTCAGACCGTCGTGAGACAGGTCGGTCTCTATCCGCTGTGGGCGTTGGGGGCTTGAGGGGTGCTGCCCCTAGTACGAGAGGACCGGGGTGGACGGATCTCTGGTGTGCCGGTTGTCGCGCCAGCGGCATCGCCGGGTAGCCAACGTCCGGACGGGATAACCGCTGAAAGCATCTAAGCGGGAAGCCCACCCCAAGATGAGGCCCCCCACCGGCTTTGACCGGGTAAGGCCGCCGGGAGACGACCGGTTGGATAGGCCGCAGGTGGAAGCCCGGTAACGGGTGAAGCTGAGCGGTACTAACGGCCGAGGGCTTACACGTGACGCGGAGAACCCGTGCCCCGAGCCCACGCTCTGTTCGGTGAACCCCCACCCCAATCTCCAACGGGGGCCCGTCCATTCTTTTGGCGGCCGCCAGGGCTTCATCCCGACGCCGTCCCGAATTGCCGATCCCCCGCATCCCCCAGGCCGGGGACGATGAAGCCCCGATCGTTCAGGCGGTCGTCCACCGCCGCTACCACCACGGGGATGTCCGGATGGGCCGCCTCGAAACGCTTCAGTCCCTCCGGCGCGGCGATCAGGCCGACGAAAACGACACGAGGGACCCCCCATCGCTTCAGGATGTCCACCGCCGCCACCGCCGATCCCCCCGTGGCCAGCATGGGATCCAGGATGAAACACCAGGCCACCGTCGGCCGGGGCGGGAGCCGGTTGTAATAGGCGATCGGCTGTAAGGTGTGCTCGTCCCGGTAAAGCCCCAGATGCCACACCTGGGCCTCCGGGAACACCTGAAGGGCTCCCTCGGCCATGCCCAGGCCGGCCCGCAGGATGGGGACCAGCCCGATGGTCCATCGCAGCCGGTGCCCTCGCGCCTCCCCCATCGGCGTGGCCACCACCACTTCCTCCACCTCCAGGTCCCGCGTGGCCTCGTAGAGCAAAAGGGGGGTGATCTCCCGGAGCAGCTCCCGAAAGCGCTTCGGGCCTGTCCGCTGATCCCGCAGTTCCGTCAATTTGTGTTGCACCACCGGATGGCGCACGATCTGCACCCGCGGCATCGATCCCCCTCCCCCGGGTGGCGTCCGAGCCTTCCCCTCACAGCCCCTCCGCGGCCGGATCCGTGCCGCCCTCCAGCGGTCCCATCAGATGCGGCGTCGGATCCACAAAGTCCCCATAGGCTCCGTTGCCTCCCCCCTCTTTCTTCAGGGCGAAGTGGATGAACCCTTGGGATCCGGCCCGGGCCAGGCGCTGGCCGGCCTGAACCCATGTCCCCACCATCACCTCGATGGAGCCCGGCATCAGATGGCCATAGACGGTCACATAAACCCCGTCGGGCCGATGATGCTGCAGCCGCACCTGCGCCCCGTAGGGATGCCCCGGGATCTCCCCCGCTCGCAAAACCAGGCCCGCGGCGGCCGCCCGGACCGGCTCCCCGGGCGGGGCCTGGAAGTCCACCCCCTCATGGCCGGGCAGCCCCCACCGGGCGAAGCCCTCGGGCTCGGCCCCGAAGCCGCGGTGGAGGATCGGGGGCGTCACCGGTGGATGCAGCCACCGCGGGGACGGCACCGCCGGGACCTCCGCCAGGGACCCGCGCACGACTTCCAGGGCAGCCGCCGGGACCCAGCCCGCCCGCGCCGCGTCCGGGTAGGCGATCTGCACCCAAAGCCTGTCCTCCGTCCGCCCCAGGGCCTCCCCCTCCGCCCCCGGCGTCAGGGCCCCCAGGGCTGGCGCCCGGGGATCCGGCTCCCGGCGCACCGGGACGGCGGCGCGGACCCGAACC
>NZ_PSLG01000048.1:0-11548 GCF_040289485.1 Thermoflexus sp. | reverse complement strand
GCCAGCAGGACGGGAAGGGCCTCCGCGGCGCCCGTCACGACCTCCGTGTAGGCGGCAGCGATCCAGGCGCGACCCCGGCGGACAGGATCCACGATGGCCCACCACTCCCCGTCCGGGCTGCGCCCGACCACCATGACCTCCGCGCCGGCCTCCAGGCGGCCGATGATGGGGGCGGACCGGCTGGGAGCCTGACGGATGTTCAACCGATCGGTGGTCCGGGCCCGCAGCCCCCGCCCTAGCCGCACCCCTGCCGCCGTCCGCGCCTCCAGGATCCGCTGCAGGATCTCGGGCGTCGGCGCCTGCACCACATCCAGCCGCAGGTCCGGGCGGCGCTCCCGAAGCCAGGCGGCGGTGGACCCCGGGCGGCCGTCCGGCAGGACGAGGGTGACCACGACCGGTTCCCCCTGGAGGGCGAGGACCGCTGCCGGGTCAGCCAGAGGAACCACCCGGAAGCGCTCGATGTAGAGGCGGGCCGCCTCCCACCACCGGCGGTCCGTGTCGGCCGGAAGGAGCAGCACGTGCCACGCCGGGCTCATGGCGCGTCCGGGAACGGCGGGGGACTTTCCGCCCGGGTGGGGCCGGGGGCCGCCTCCAGGGCGGGGCGCCGCCGACCCCAGCCGGTGGCCTGCTCGTAGGCGTAGGCCGCCCGCAGGATCTTCTCCTCCCCCAGGGCCGGCCCCAGGATCTGGAGGCCGATGGGGAGGCCCTGCCGGTCGAAGCCGCAGGGGACGCTGATACCGCAGATCCCGGCCAGGTTGGCCGTGATGGTGAAGATGTCAGCCAGATACATCTGGAGCGGGTCCGCTGTCCGTTCCCCCAGCCGGAAGGCGGTGGTCGGCGAGGTCGGGCAGACGATGACGTCCACCCGCTCGAAGGCCTCCTCGAAGTCCCGCCGGATCAGCGTGCGGACCTTCTGGGCCTTCAGGTAATAAGCGTCGTAATAGCCGGCCGCGAGGGCGTAGGTCCCCAGCATGATCCGCCGTTTGACCTCGGGCCCGAAGCCGTGGCCCCGGGTCAGGCGGTAAGTTTCCCAGATGTCTTTCCCCAGGATGCGCAGGCCGTATTTGACGCCGTCGTAGCGGGCCAGGTTGGCGGAGGCCTCGGCGGGGGCGATGATGTAATACGTCGGCAGCGCGTAAGCGGTGTGCGGGAGGTGGACCTCGACCACCTCGGCGCCGAGTTCCCCCAGCACCTTGATGGCCTCGCGGACGGCGGCCTCGACCTCGGGCTGCATCCCAGGGATGAAATACTCCGGCGGCACGCCCACCCGTATGCCCTTCAGGTCCGGGATCAGCGCCCGGGTGTAGTCGGGGACCGGCGCGGGCCACGAGGTGGCGTCCCGGGGGTCCGGCCCGGCCATCTGCTGCAGGAGCAGCGCCGCGTCCCGCACGTCTTTTGTGATGGGCCCGATCTGATCCAGCGACGAGCCGTAGGCCACCAGGCCGTAGCGGGAGATCCGGCCGTAGGTGGGCTTCAGGCCGACCACCCCGCACAGCGCAGCCGGCTGGCGCACCGAGCCCCCCGTATCGGTCCCCAGGGCCCCCGCGCACAGGTCGGCAGCCACCGCCGCCGCGCTGCCGCCGGAGGAGCCCCCGGGCACCCGCTCGAGATCCCACGGGTTCCGGGTGGGGCCGAAGGCGGAGTTCTCGGTCGAGGAGCCCATGGCGAACTCGTCGGTGTTGGTCTTCCCGAGGAAGACAGCCCCCGCCTCCCGGAGCCGAGCCACGGCGGTGGCCTCGTAGGGCGGGACGAAGTTCTCCAGGATGCGGGAGCCACAGGTGCATCGGACCCCCCGCACGCAGATGACGTCCTTGATGGCCAGGGGGATGCCGTTGAGGGGTGGGATGGAGGCGCTGGGGTCCCGACGCCAGGCGGCCCACCGGGCATCGGCCTCGCGGGCCTGGGCCAAGGCCTCCTCGGGGGTCACCGTTAGATAAGCGTGCAGGAGGGGGTCCAGGCGCTCGATCCGCTCCAGGTAGGCTCGGGTGACCTCGACGGCGGAGACCTCTCCGCGGCGCAGGCGCTCCAGGGTCTCGTGGATGGTCCATTCGTGGGGGGCCACGGCGACACCTCTGGCTCAATCGAACTCGAGGATGGGCTGCACCTGGAAACAGCCGTCGGCCTGGGCCGGCGCGTTCTGCAGCAGTTGCTCGCGGGGCATCGGCTCTCCGGGCTCGTCCGGCCGAAAGATATTGCGGAGGGGCAGCACGGTGGCCGTCGGCGGGATCCCCGTGGTGTCCACCTCCTGGAGCCTGTGGAAATACTCCAGGATGGCCGAGAGCTGCTCCGCGAACAGAGCCTTCTCCTCCTCGGTCAGGGCCAGTTTGGCCAGTTCGGCGATGTGCTCCACCTCCTCGCGGGAGAGCGCCATGGCCTCCTCCTTCCAGATGTCCCTGGGCGGAATTATACCGGGTCCCGCTCGCCCCCGGCAGGAGGGCGAGGGGGGTCGAGGGGGAGGCCCCGCAGGGCCAGGACCCCCAGCCCGCCGATGGCGGCCATCAGCAACCCGGCGCCCAACAGCACCGGGCGGGGCCCCCACCACTGGCCGAGGAGGCCGGCCGCGGCCTGGGCCAGGGCCAGGGCGCCGTTCACCATCAGGGTCGCCAGGCTGTCCACCCGGCCCCGCAGGGGGCTGGGGGTTAGGTGCTGCACCAGGGTGGCCAGCCCGGCGCGGGCCACCACGATGCACAGCCCCATGGCCAGGGCGGCCACCAGCACGAGGGCGAAGGTCTGGGCCTGGCTGAAGGCGACGGTGGCCAGGCCGGCGGCGGCGAGGAAGATCCCGACGGCCGTGGCGTGGGGGATCCGGCGGCCCAGGATCGGGATCACCACCAGGCCCAGGGCCAGGCCGAGGCCCATCATCGCCATGGTCATCCCGAAGCCCCCCGCCCGCACCCGCAACCCCTCGGCCAGGAAGGCCAGCCCCAGCACCTGGATCGCCCCGATCCCCACGGTGGCGAAGGGCGTGAGGAAGACGATGCGGCGCAGCGGTCGCTGGGCCCAGACGAAGCGCAGGCCCTCCCAGAGGTCCCGGCCCGGCGAGCCCCGCCGGGCGGCCGGCGGGCGGTCGGCTTCCGACGGGATGGGGACGGCGGCCAGGGTGAGGGCCGACACCCCAAAGGTGAGGCTGTCGACGGCGAAGGCGGCGTAGGGGCCGAAGCGGTCCACGAAGAAGCCGGCTGAGGTCCCGCCGAGGACCAGGGCGAGGATGTAACTGGCCTGGAGGGCCGTGTTGGCCTGCAGCAGGTGCTCCGGGCGGACGAGGGCGGGGAGGACGGCGTTGCGGGCCGGGTAGAAGAAAAGGCCGGCGATGGCCAGGGCGGCGGCCAGCGGATACATCCGCCACAGGTCGGCGTGGCTGCGGACCGTCAGGGCGCCCAGGACGATCAGGGCGCGGGCGAGGTCCGAACCGATCAGCACGTGGCGGCGGGGCCAGCGGTCGGCGAACACACCGCCCCACAGCCCGAAGAGGACCTGGGGGAGGGTGATGGCCAGGGCCAGGCCTCCGAAGGCCGCCCGGGAATCCGTCAGACGGTCCAGCAGGCTCAGGCCAGCGATGAAGAGGAACTGGTCGCCCACCTGGGAGAGGAACTGGCCCGTCCAGAGCAGCGTGAACCCGCGCCCGAAGGGCCACCATCCATGCGCACGCCGCCGGACCGGGCCCATCGGGCTCACAGGGGGAGTTCGTAGATGCGGTAGGTCTTGTAGATCCGGCCGCCCAGGGCCTGGATGTCCCGGTTCATCATGATGTTGTCCTCCAGGATCCAGGACATCTCGGCCCGCCGGTAGCCCTTGGGGAGGGCTGCCCGGGCGGTCTCGTAGTAGAACAGGGCGCTCACGCCCTGGGCCCGCCAGCCCTCCACCACCCCCATGGCGAACACGCGGAGGGTATCGATCACCCGGCGCACCTTCCAGTAATACAGCAACTTCAACAGGGTCCACCACTCGGGGACCCCCGGGCGGGGGTAGGCGCGCCGGAGGGCCTGGTTGAGATCGGGCAGGGTGAGGGAGAACCCGATGGGCTCGTCGTCGGCCTCGGCGATGAACACCAGGTCGGGGTCCACGAAGCGGATCAGTTGCGCGGCCATGTGCTCGATCTCCGCGTCCGTCAGCGGCACGAAGCCCCAGTTGCGCTCCCACGCGGCGTTGTAGACCCTCTTGATGCGATCCAGTTCCTCCCGGAAGCGCCGGATGTCCGCCTGGCGCACCCGGAACCGGGCCCGCCCCTTCAGTTTCTCGACCACGCGCACCAGTTTCTCCGGCCAGTGGAAGACCTCCACCGTCAGTTCGTAGGCGTAGAGGTCCTTGGCCTTATGGAAGCCGAAGCCCTCGATGAAGTCGCGGTAGTAGGGCGGGTTGTAGGGCATGAGGATGCGGGGCGGATCCCCGAAGCCCTCGATGAGGAGGCCGCACTCCTCGTTGGTGCTGAAGGTGGCTGGGCCGCGCAGGGCCTCCATCCCCCGCCCGCGGGCCCAATCGCGGGCGGTGGCCAGCAGGGCGTGGGCGGCCTCCCGGTCGGGGAGCACCTCGAAGGCGCCGAAGAAGGCCACCCGCTCCCCATGGAAGGCGTTGTGCTGGTGGTTGACGAGGGCGGCGATGGTCCCCACCGGCTCCCCGTCCCGCCGGGCCATGAACAGGGCCACCTCGGCGTGCCGGTGGAAGGGGTTGCGCTGGGGGTCGAAGAAAGCCATGCGCTCGCTGATCAGCGGGGGCACCCAGAACGGGTCGCCGCGGTAGACCCGCCACGGGAACGTCACGAAGGCCCGCCGCTCCGCCGCCGTCCGGCACTCGCGGATCGTCAGCATGCCGCCTCCGTTCTCCGCCGCGCTCACGCCAGGAAGGGCAGCGCCCGGGGATGGATGCGGAAGGCCGCCGGGGCCTCCCCGATCAGTTCCCCCTCGGCCTGGAGGAACATGCGCTCCTGGGCCTCCACCTGGATCTCCCGGGCCCGCCGCCACGTGATCTTGGGATGGGTCAGATGGGTCCCCCGATACACCCGCGGGAGGTTCCACACGATCTCCCCCTTCCCCAGGTCCCCCAGCACGATCACGTCGAACCAGCCGTCGTCGACCAGGGCCTGGGGGGCGATGAACATCCCCCCGCCGAAGTAGCGGCCGTTGCAGACCAGGACCGAGTTGACGCGCCCGGCGTATTCCTGGCCGTCCGCCCGGAGGTTCGCCCTCTTGTTCTGATAGAGCAGCAGCGTGAGGAACAGGTAGAACAGATAGGTCCCGGCGGCGCCGAAGGCCTTGATCCCGCGGTTGGTGCGGTCGGCCACCTCGCCGTCGAAGCCCAGGCCGGCGGCGTTGACGAAGTAGCGGACCACCGTCTCCCCGGCCCGGCGGCAGGTGACCTCCCCCACGTCCACCCAGTGGACCCGGCCCTCGCGCAGCCGCAGGGCGGCGGCCACGGGGTCCCGGGGCAGTCCGAAGGTGCGGACGAAATCGGAGCCGGTGCCCAGGGGGAGCATCCCCAGCCGCACCGTCCGCATCCGCTCCGGGTCGGCGAGGGGGAGGCCGTTGAGGATCTCGTGGAGGGTCCCGTCGCCCCCCACGCCCACGAGGGTAGTGAAGCCGGCCTCGAGGCCCTGGCGGGCCAGCCGGGTGGCGTGGCCGGGTTCCTGGGTGAAGACCACCTCCATGCGGATCCCCTCCAGGCGCAGACGGGCCTCCAGGCCGCTCCATCGGCGGCCGGTCCGCCCGTTGCCCGCCACGGGGTTGACGATCACCCACCAGGGCTGTTCGGCCATGGCCTTCCGCCTCCGGGCCGTCGAGGGATGCCGCGGCGCGTCCGGTATTCTGCGCGAATCCGGGCGGCGCGGCAAGGGGCAACGGGCTCCCCTCGGATTCCGCAGCGGCGCTACAATGGGGAGGCATCGGAGAAGCGCTCGCCCCCTCCGCAACGATGGGCTGGACCTCACGGTGGAGGTGCTGGTGGAGGGGCGGGGGCCGTTGCGGCCGGAGACCCTGCAGCAGATCGGAGCGGAGATCGTGGAGGAGACATCCTCCTGACGGAGGCGGCCGTGATCTCCAACCACACCCTGGAGAAATTGCGCCGCGGCGAGGCGACGGTGGGATGCTGGCTGGGCCTGGGCAGCCCTTACGCGGCGGCTCTGATGGCCCGCGCCGGCTTCGACTGGCTGGTGGTGGACGCCGAGCACAGTCCCTTCGGCTACGATGCCATGGCCCAGAGCGTCATGGCGGTCCTCCCCACCGGGACCACCCCCCTGGTTCGTGTTCCATGGAACGACCCGGTCTGGATCAAACTGGCCCTGGACACTGGGGCGTTGGGGGTTGTGGTGCCGATGGTGATGAATGGGAGCGAGGCCCGGCGGGCGGCCGAGGCGGCCCGCTTCCCCCCGCGCGGCCTCCGCTCGGTGGGGGCCTGGCTGGCGCCGACCCTCCACGGCGACGATTACCTGGCGGCGGTCGACGACCAGGTCATGGTGGTGGTGCAGATCGAGCACATCGCGGCCGTGGAGCGGGCCGATGAGATCTGCGCGGCGGAAGGGGTGGACGTGGTGTTCATCGGTCCCAATGACCTGGCGGCCTCGATGGGCCTGACGAACGCCGCTTTCCGGGAGAGCCCGGCCTGGGAGGAGGCCGTCCAGGCGGTGCTGCGGGCGGCGGGGCGGGCGGGTCGGCCTGTGGGGATGATGTGCCTCTCGGTGGAGGAGGCCCTTCACCGCCGGGCCCAGGGGTTCCGCTTCTTGGCCGTGGCCTCCGATGCGCGCTATCTGCAGCAGACGGCGGCGGACATCCTTCGGCGGTGGCGGTCGCCGGGGGCCCTGCCCGACGGCCGCTGAGGCCCGGGAACCAAAAGCGAAGGGCCCGGCCCGTCGGCCGGGCCCTTGCTGGGGAGGGAGGACTCGAACCTCCACCCTCGGCTCCAAAGGCCGGTGTCCTGCCCCTTAGACGACTCCCCACCGCGTTGCATTATACCGCGGGGAGAAGGGATGGGACAACCTCACGGGCTCGTCTCCCGGACGGCGACGGTCACCGGGATCTCCCCGCTCCGCTCGAAGCGCAGGGTCAAGGTGAAGGTGTCGCCGGCGTTCAGCGGGCGGGTGAGGTCGATCAGCATCACGTGCAGGCCCCGGGGCTGGAACGCCACGCGGCCGCGGGCCGGGATTTCCACGCGGGGGACGGGGTGCATCTTGGCCACGTCCCCCTCCATGACGGTCTCATGGACCTCGACGCTCCGGGCCACGTCGGAGGCGGCGCCGACCAGGGCGTCGGGGGTGTCGCCTTCGTTGACCACCACGAAGAAGGCGGCGCTGGTGCTCGCCCCGCCGGCGTGGCTCATCCCGTGGCCCATCCCCTCGCCCATCGCCACGGCGCCGGGGCGGGCCCAGGCGTTCTCGATGCGGATCCGAGGCCCTTGGGGGGCCTGGGCGCAGGCCGCCAGGGCGGCCGCTAGCAGCCCGACAGCGATCCGGGTTCCCTTGCCCATCTTCGGTCCTCCCGTGCAGTTCTCACCGCTCCCGGAGTAGGGCGCGGATCTTGCGCATCGCCTCCGCCGGGTCGGTCCGGCTCCCCGGCAGCAGGGCCCGCACCCGCCCCTGGCGGTCCACCAGGAAGAGGCGGTCCGTGTGGTTGATGAAATAGTGCAGGCCGGCGCCGGGCGCCGGCGTCCCGCTGACCGGCGTCCCGTTGATGAGGTAGACGCGCTCGGTGTAGATCCCCAGGACCTGCGTGAGGTGCTGGATGGTGGGGAGGTCCCCCGTGAGGAAGGCCCAGTTGCGGAAGTCGACCTTGCGGACCTCGGCGTAGCGGCGGAGGACCTCCGGGGTGTCCCGCTCCGGATCGAAGGTGATGGTGACGAAGAAGACCTGGTCGGCGAGGCCCTCGGCGGCGGCCTGCTGCTGGAGCTCCCTCATGCGGGCGGTGATCAGCGGGCACACGTCCGGGCAGTGGGTGTAGATCATCCCCAGGACCACCACCTTCCCTCGGGTCTGGCCCAGCCGGAAGGTTCGGCCGTCCTGGTCGGTGAAGGGCCAATCAGGGACCGTGGTGTAGACCGGCAGGGCCTCCGCCCGCAGATCCAGGGCGACCTTCGCCGCTCCGGCGGCGGCGACGAAGAGCAGGGCCAGGCCGACGCCCAACCAGAACCCGCGCGGCACGGTGCGTCCTCCTGCGTTCGGCAAGTGGTTTCACCGGACCATGATACGGCCGCCGGGGGCGCGGCGCTCACCGGATGGGGGCCGCGCTGGAGGGCAGATACCCGTAGGCCGAGAAGGGGGAGACCTGCAGCACCTGGCGGAGGACGGGGGCGTAGGCGACGACGATGAGGACGGCGGCGACGGCCAGCCACACCCGCCAGCGCTCGAAGGCCCAGGGGGCGTCCTCCGCCGGGTGCAGGGCCTCGGCCATGGGCACCTCCACCTGCGCCGGCTGTTTGGAGAACCAGATGGTCATCGCCATGTTCAGCAGGAAGAGGACCCCGGCGATGAACATCAGGGTCCCGCCCACCGCGGCCATGATCAGGAAGGGCCGCCACTCGGGCAGCACGTAAGGCGAGAAGCCCAGGTTGGACCGCCGGGGCTCGCCCTCCAGGCCGCCGCGCATCATGCCCGTGGAGAAGATCATCACCCCGGCGAACCAGAGATACATGGTGGCCAGGGCGACCTTGCGGCTCCAGAGGGCCCGGCCGGTGAGGTAGGGCACCATCCAGGTGGCCATGGCCATGAAGGTGAGGGTGACGGCGGTGCCCACGGTGAGGTGGAAGTGGCCGGGCACCCAGGAGGTGTTGTGGACCACCAAGTTGACGTTATAGGAGGCGTTGACGATGCCGCTGATGCCGCCGAAGATGAAGGCGATCATCGAGAGGGCTGCCCCGGCGAAGGCGGGCTCCCCCCAGGGGAGCCGGAAGATCCAGTCGATCCGCCCGCGGCCGCCCCGCTGCCGCCCGGCGTGCTCCAGGGAGGCCATGAGGTTGAAGGCGGTGAGCAGGCTGGGGGTGGCCACGAGGAAGGTGCTGAAGGCGTGCACCAGTTTCCACTCCTGCCCGATGGCCGGGTCAGCGTATTGATGGTGGAGCCCGACGGGGGTGGAGAAGAGCAACAGCATCAGGAAGGCCAGGCGGGCCATGGGATCGTTATACAGTTTGCCCCCGGCCAGCCGTGGCACCATGGTATACCAGGCGACATAGGTCGGCAGCAGCCAGAAGTAGACCAGGGGGTGTCCGAAATACCAGAACAAGGTGCGGGCCAGCATCGGGTTGGTCTGCCGGACCAGGCCCAGGGACCAGGGGAGCAGCAGGAAAAGGACCTCGATGGCCACGCCGAGGGTGGCGATATACCAGAGGACGAAGGTGGTGATGGACCCGAAGGCCATGAGGGGGGTGCGCCGGCCCGGGTTCTCCCGACGCCATGCGGCGTAGGTCAGGATCAAATTGGCGCCGCTGACCCACGAGCCCACAATGAGGAGGGTCGCCCCCAGGTAGAAGGCGGGGTGGGCCATCAAGGGCGGGTAGAAGGTGTAGAGGACGTTGGCCTGGCGGGTCAGGATGGCGTAGCCCGCCGCGGCCACCCCCACCGTCATCAGGCCGAAGCCGGTCCAGCCCAGGCTCAGGCTGTAGAGGGGGCGCCCCAGGGCCGTGCGCACAGCCAGAGACAGCAGGGCCACGATGTTGAAGGTGGTCCAGACCAGGGCGTTCAGCACCCCGTGGAAGGTCAGCCCCTGGTAGTAGTCATACCAGGGGCGGAGGAGGTCTAGGAACAGTCCCGCCCGGCTGAGGACCTGGAGCAGGCCGAAGAAGATGCCCACGGCGATGGCGATGTAGGCCACGTAGAGGTGCCAGCGCAACAGGCGCTTCTCGCCTTCGGTGATGGGGAAGGCTGCCGCCGCCATACCCGCCTCCTTTCACAGGGCTTTGCGCAGGATATCGGTCACCGAGACGATCCCCAGCAGCCGCTCGCGGATCACCGGCGCCCGCCGGATCCTGGCCATGGCGAAGAGGCGGGCGACGTTCTCCACCGAGAGGTCGGGGTTGACCACGATGCAGGGCTTGGTCATGATCTCCCGCACCAGCACCGACTGGGGGCTGAGGCCCTGGGCCACGACCTTGTAGACGACGTCGGTCTCCGTGACGATGCCGTAGGCGTCCTCCTCGTTGAGCCGCTCCACGATCAGGGCCCGCAGGCCCTTCTCTTTCATGAGGGCGACGGCCTCCGCGACGGTGGCCGAGGGGGCGATGGTCACCACCTCGGTCGTCATGATGTCCTTGGCCTTCAAGCCCATACCCTCCTCCTCTCCGCGGGCGCCCTCAGCGGGCCCAGTAGGCGGGGGCCGCGGCCAGCGCGGGCGCCGGGGCGCCGGCCGCCCGGGGCTCGACGATGATCTTGGCCGACATGGCGTGGTGGCCCAGGCCGCAATACTCGTGGCAGACGATGAGATACTCCCCGGGGGCATCGAAGCGGGCGCTGATCCGGTTCACCACGCCGGGGACGGCCATCAGGTTGACGTTCTTGCCCACGATGAAGAAGCCGTGCTGGACGTCCTTGCTGGTGACGTTGAAGGTCACGGTGGAACCGACGGGGATGCGGATCTCGCGGGGGTTGAAGGCCCACATCTGGGCGACCACGTTGACCACATACTGGCCCGGGGCGACCTCCACCTGGGCCGGCTGGTCGAAGGGGGGGAGGTCGGTGACGCAGGTGGGCACCCGGATCCCCAGGCCGAAGGCCCCGACCGTCACGGCCACGAAGAAGGCGGCCATCAGCAGGCCGGCCCCGAAGACAGCGGCGCGCTCGAAGGGATCGTTCACCATCGCGCCCTCCTCCCTGGGCGAAGGATCGGGGGTTCCTTCAGAAAGCGGTCATCCCCCGCGGCAGCAGGATGGTGAGATACAGGCCGAACCACATGGCGGCGAAGAGCAACAGCATGGCCAGGAACAGCAGCAAGGCCGCCCGCGGTTGGAAGGCCTCGGGCATCGCCACCTCCTTTCCAGGGGTTTATTCGGGCGGGGCGGCGGCCACTGCCGCCGGCGCGGCGGCGCCGTTGCGGGCGATGGCGGCCTGGATCTGGCGACCGCGCCGGGCCACCTCGGCGAAGGTGGTCGACCCCAGCAGGGTCTGCAGATAGGCCTGGGCCTGGGCCCAGATCGGATGGATGGCGCAGAAGGTGTAGCGGGGGCAGGCGCTGGGCTCCCGGGAGCAGCGGTTCAGGCGGATGGGCCCCTCCATCGCCTCGAGGACCTCCAGCAGGGTGATGGATTCGGGGGGGCGGGCCAGCATGACCCCGCCGCGCCGCCCCCGGGTGGCTGTCACGAACCCCGCCGCGCATAGGTCCCGGATGATCTTCTGGAGAAAAGCATAGGGAATGGCCTGACGCCGGGCGATGTCCCGGGCCCGCGTCCGCATCCCCGGCGGGAGCATCGCCAGGTCCAGGATCACCCGCATCGCGTAATCGGCCCGCCGGCTGATCTCCACCTCGCTCCCCCAAAGAGGATCTTCCGGATCTAGAATCTCCGGTTTTTGCGACCAGAGGAAGTGAGGGTTGTCATCTTTTTGCCGTGAGGTTCCGCCGGGCGGGGCCCCATCCCGGGC
>NZ_PSLG01000047.1:0-17635 GCF_040289485.1 Thermoflexus sp. | reverse complement strand
GTTCCATCGCCTGGAGGCCGGCCCGGAACGAGCGGGCGATCCGCTCGTGGCGGGCCCAGCGGGCCTCCATGCCCTCGACGCGGATGCGGCGGACGGAGGCCGCCATGGCGGCCACCAGATGGACCGCGGGGGTGGCGAAGTAGGCCGGCCGGCCGGCCTGGAAGGCCTCCATCACCGGCAGCCACTTCCCCCAGTCGGCGTAGTAGACCCGCGGTCGGGTCCGGCGCCGATGGTAAGCCTCCAGTGCAGCGGGACGGGCCATCACGATCGCCAGGCCGGGGGGCACGGCGAGGGCCTTCTGGGAGCCCGTCAGCGCCACATCGACCCCCCATGCCGTCTGGTGGAACCGCTGGCCTCCGATGGCACAGACCCCGTCGACCACCACGAGGGCGCCGTAGCGGTGGGCCAGGGCAGCCCAGCGCGCCACCGGTATGGCCACCCCGGTGGAGGTATCCACGTGGGTGAGGGTGAGAAGCCTGGCCCCGCTCTGGAGGGCTTCCTCGATCTGGGCGTCATCGGGGAGGGCGCCGGGCGCCGCCGTCACCCGCACCACCTGGGCCTCGAACCATTCCGCCATCTCGGCCATGCGGGCGGCGAAATAGCCCGTGTCGACCACCACCACCCGGTCGCCGGGCTCGATCAGGTTGGCCAGGGCCATCTCCATGGCCAGGGTGCCCGATCCGGCGACCAGGAAAGGCTGGCCGTCGGGGGCGTCGAAGATCTCGCGGAGGCCCTCCAGGGCCTCGCGCATCTGGGCGGCGAACCCGGCCGACATATGGCTGACCGGCGGCCGGGCCATCGCCTCCAGGACCTCCGGGTCGACCTCGACGGGTCCGGGGATCATCAGCAAGGTTCGGTCCGCCATGGTTCGGTGCTCCGTGTCGGAGGGATCAACGGCCGGACAATCCGAGCAGGGCCCGCGGGCCGGTGGGCGCCCCCGGCCCGATGATCCCAAAGGATCTCCCCCTCGGCTTCCCCGCAGGAACGCCGCAACAGCGCCCGCCGGGCTTCCTGTTCTTCCATCGAGAGCGTCTCCACGGGGCGGTCAGGCTCCGGTGGCCATTCGAAAGTTTACTCAGAGCGGATAGAACGGCACAAATCCGATGGTGGGGCGGATGGGGATCCGTTCTCTGCGAGGGCCGCCATCGCGGCCGCCCGGGCCTCGGCGGCGCGGATGCGTTTGCCCAGGGCGGGGTGGGTGTGGAACAGGACCTCCACCCAGGCCTCCAGGTCCGGTTCCGCCAGGTTCTGTTCGCCGAGTTTGCGCAAGGCGGAGGCCAGCGCCCCGGGGTTGCTGCACCATCGGATCGCCGCCCGGTCGGCCTCCCATTCCCGCCAGCGGGACCACGCCCGCAACGGGATTCCGGTGGCCAGCCCGAAGGCCATCGCGGCCAGGGCCAAGGCCGGGAGGGTTCCGGGGTGGTCCAGTCGTGGGAACCCCAGGGCCCGGACCAGCGGGGGAAGCCAGCGGGCTCCCAGGAGGAACCCGAGCAGGTTCACCGCGCTCCCCAGGGCGAGGCCGAGGGGGAGATCCCGGTGCCGGTGATGGGCCAGTTCGTGGGCCAGGATCGCCTCGATCTCCTCCGGCGTGTAACCCTGAAGCAGGGTGTCGCCGAGGACGATGCGCCGGGTGGGGCCGATCCCCATCAGCCCGGCGTTCGCCGCCCGGGTCCGACGGCTCATATCGATGACGAAGACGCCCCGGATGCCGACGCCGGCCCGCCGGGCCATCCCCTCCAGCCGGGCGACGAGGTCGGGATCTTCCAAGGGGCGGAACCGGTAGAACAGCGGGGCCAGGAGCACCGGTGTCCACTGGGCGAGGAGGACGGTGAACAGGATCCAGAAGGCGCCCACCGGCAGCCACCAGGTCTCCGGCCAGCGCCGGAAGGCAACGTAGAGCCCGGCCAGCAGGGGCAATCCCATCCCGGCCCCGATCCCCCAGCCCTTGGCCTGATCCAACGCCCATCCTTTCACCGTCTGGGTGGAGAGGCCGAAGCGCTGGGGGAGGACGAACCCTCCGTAGAGGGCGAGGGGCAGGTCCAGGAGGATCCAGCCGCCGCCGAACAGGACCGCCATCGCCACCGCGTCCAGGGGGAACGGCAGCCGGGCGGCCAGGGCGTCCCCGACCCGCCGGGAGAGGCCGGTGGCGATCCATGCGGCAGCGTAGGCGGTGAAGAGGGCTATTCCCGCCAACGCCAGCCGGCGTTGCCCTCGGGCGTAGCGTTTCGCCTTCGACGTCCGTTCGTCTGCCAAGGCGGCTTCGCCTCCCCCGGGGCGGGCGCAGGCCCTTCAGCGTTCCGGCTGGAGGATCACCACCATGCCTTCGTAGAGGTCCCGGAACCGTTCGGCGTCGGCCGCCGTCCCGGCCACCCCGGCGCCGTAGTGCATAGGGATGGCCACCTTCGGGGCGATGGCGCGGGCCGCCTCGGCGGCCTCCTCGGCGGTCATCACATAGGTTCCGCTGACCGGCAGCAGAGCGATGTCGCAGCGGATGGCCTTCATCTCGGGGATGAAATCCGTGTCGCCGGCGAAGTAGAGGCACTCCCCCTCGATGGTGAGGATGAACCCCAGCCCGCCGGCCGCCTTGGGGTGGAAGGGCTTGTTGACGTTGTAGGCCGGCACGGCCTCGATCTCCACCCCGAGGACGGCGAGACGATCGCCGGCGCGCATCGCCTTCGCCCCTTTGATCTTCGCGGCGGCGGCCGGGCTGCCCACGATGACGGTGTCGGGCCGGCGCAGGCGGTCGATGTCCTGGGGGGAGCAATGGTCGAAGTGCTCGTGGCTGATGAGGATGAGATCCGCCTGGGGGGCCCCGGCGGGGACCTGCCAGGGATCCAGGTAGATCACGGGCGGCCCATCGATGCGGAAGGCGTCGTGCCCGAGCCAGTGGAGCCGCGCGAGCAAGCGGGGTTGCTGGGCCATGGGCAACCTCCTGGTGCGCTGTTTTAAGGATCCACCCAAACGGCATCGGGGGCAAGCCCCCTCCGGCTGGGAGCCGACGGGCGAGGGAGGCGGCGCGCGGCGGCTTCCCCCTCGCCGAAGCCGAAACCGCGGCCCACGATGTCATAGATCCAGATCCCGGTGGGGAGGGCCCCCGGAGGATCGACCGCTCGTACCGGGGAAGGCCCCGCCTTCAGGCCGGCTGTCCTTCGCCAGGGATCACGTGGAAAGGCGGCTCGCGGCGACGGACCCGCTCCATCAGATCGGCCAGGGCCGCCCGCGCGGCCCGGTAGGCCTTCGGGTCCCGCGCCGGCAGATCCAGGGCCTCGAACTCCTCCTCGTCCAGCACGACCATCTGCCCTTGGGGGGTCACAAAAAGATCCAGGGCCAGGTCCCGGGTTTCGATCTCCTCGCAGGAGATGCGGGCCGGGTAGGCGATGTCGCAATACCAGCCCTTCAGTCCGCCGTCCCCCTGGCGATGGATCTCGTAGATGGCGAACCAGCGGTCGGTGAAGAAATACTCCACGAAACGGTCCCCGGGCTCCAGGACGGCGTAGCCCAGGTCCAGGGGCGGTCGCTCCCAGAGGGCCTCCACGACCAGCCCGCCCGGCGCGGCCTGGACCACGCGGCCGCTGTAGAGGGCCCGCAGCCGCCCGTCGACGGCCAGCCGGCGGACGCGGATCGTGGCCCCTTCCCTCAATCCGGTCCCCACCCTCGCTCCTCCACCGCCTGGAAGATGTCCGTGTCGCTCACGATGCCCACGGGCTTGCCGTCCTGCATCACCACCGCCCGGCGGATGTTGGCGTCCAGCATAATGATCGAGCACTGCCGGATGGTGGTGTCCGGGGAGACCGTGATGAGGGGGGCGCTCATGAGGTCGCGAACCTTCAAGCCCTTGAGGGGACGGTCCGCTGCCACCACTTTCTTCAGGATGTCCCGTTTGGTCATGATCCCCCATGTGCCGTGGGGCCCCTCCGGCTCCACCACCACGCTGGAGATGCCCTTCTGGACCATCAGATGCAGCGCCTCCTCCACCGGCATGTCCGGTGGGACGGTCACCACCGGTGAGGTCATGATCTCCGCCACCGTGTAGGGCTTGGGTTTCCGCTCCATGGGTCTTTCCTCCGCCCGAGGGCCGCCTGTTCGTGGGTTCCAAAGAATATTTTATCACTGGGGAACACGGGCTCCCCATCTGCCCCTGGGCATGCTAAGATCATCTCCGGAGGGCCCTGGCGGGGATGGGAGGCACGATGCGGTTCCGGGATCGAGGGGAAGCCGGGCGACGGCTGGCAGAGGCACTGCGCCACCTGGCCCCGGAGGCGCGGGCCGGGCAACTGGTCGTGCTGGGGATCCCCCGCGGGGGTGTGATCGTCGCCTATGAGGTGGCCCGGGCGTTGCAGGCCCCCCTGGACGTGGTGCTGGCCCACAAACTGGGGGCCCCGGACAACCCGGAACTGGCCATCGGCGCGGTGGCGGAGGACGGCACCCTGTGGATCGATCCCCTCGCCGTGGCCGAATTGGAGGTCTCCCCGGCCTACCTGGAGGAGGAGATCCGCCGCCAGCAGGAGGAGTTGCGACGGCGGGCCGAGCGCTTCCGGGGGGCCCGCCCACCGGTCCCGGTGGCGGGGCGGACCGCGGTGGTGGTGGATGACGGGATCGCCACGGGGGCGACGATGCGGGTGAGTTTGCGCTCCTTGCGGCGCCAGGGGGCCCGGCGCCTGGTGGTCGCCGCCCCGGTCGCGCCGCCCGAGATGCTCCCGCGGGTGGAGGCCGAGGCCGACGAGGTGGTCGTCCTCTATACCCCCGCCCGCTTCTGGGCCGTCGGCGCTTTCTATGACCATTTCGACCAGGTTCCGGATGAGCAGGTGGTCGCCCTGCTGGCCGAGGCGGTGGCCTGGGGGTCGGGCGGGTGAGGGTCGCGGAGGAGAGGGCATGGCGGGGAGGCCCGAGCAGATCATCCATCGGTTGCGGGAGCGGTTGCGCCAGCCACTGCCCGGGCCGGCGGCCCAGGGGGAGATGGCTCCCCCGTATCGCCGCGCCCTGCTGGAGGCATCACCGGGGTGGCCGCCGGACGCCCGGTCCGCTGCCGTGCTGATCCTGCTCTATCCGGACGGGGAGGACCTGGCGTTTCCCCTCACGGTGCGCACGCAGCATGTGGCCCACCACAAGGGACAGGTCTCGCTCCCCGGGGGGGCGTGCGAGCCGGGCGAGGATCCGGTGGCGACGGCCCTGCGGGAGACCGAGGAGGAACTGGGTCCGCTGGGGGCGCCGGTGACCCTGGTGGGGGCGCTGACGCCGCTTTACGTCCCGCCCAGCGGCTTCCTGATCCATCCCGTGGTCGGCTTCCTCCCGCGCCGGCCGGCCTTCCAGCCGGCGCCGCTGGAGGTCGCGGAGGTGCTGGAGGCCACCCTCGCCTGGCTGCTGGATCCCCGCAGCCGGGGGGAGGAGGAGTGGGAACTGCACGGCGGCCGCTGGCGGATCCCTGTCTTCCGCCTGCAGGGCCATGGGGTCTGGGGGGCGACGGCCATGATCCTCTCCGAGTTCCGCGCCGTCGTCCGGGAAGCTTTGGCCTGGGCCCGCCCGGCCCGCTCTCCGGCGTGAGGGCGGGCGATGACCGGACCTCCACCCTGGCTGCGAATCCCGCGCGGAGGGGGAGAGCGATGCGAAGCGTGATCGCGCAGCGCGTGGCTGCGATCCCGCCTTCCGGGATCCGCCGCTTCTTCGACATCGCGGCGACGATGAAGGATGTCATCAGCCTGAGCATCGGGGAGCCGGACTTCGTCACGCCGGAGCCCATCCTGCGGGCTGGGGTGGAGTCCCTTCTGCGGGGGGAGACCCACTACACCAGCAACTCCGGCCTGATCGAACTGCGGGAGGCCCTGGCCGAGCATCTCTACCGGCTCTACGGCGTCGCCTACGACCCCGAGTCCGAGTTGCTCATCACCGTGGGGGTCTCGGAGGCCCTCTATCTGGCCGTCAATGCTATCCTGGACCCGGGGGACGAGGTGATCATCCCGCAGCCGTGCTTCGTCTCCTACGCGCCGGAGGTGGTCCTGGCGGGTGGCGTCCCGGTGACCTTCGCCACGCGGGCGGAGGAGGATTTCCAGGTCAACCCGGCCGATGTGGAGTCCCGCATCACCTCGCGGACCAAGGCCATCCTCATCGGCTATCCGAACAACCCCACCGGCGCGGTGATGCCGCGGGAGAAACTGTTGGCCATCGCCGCCCTGGCGGAGAAGCACGATCTCATTGTGATCTCCGACGAGATCTACGACCGGCTGGTCTACGATGGAACCCACACGTGCTTCGCTGCCCTCCCTGGGGCCCGGGAGCGCACCATCCTCCTCGGGGGCTTCTCTAAGGATTACGCCATGACCGGCTGGCGCATCGGCTACGCGGCGGCGCCCAAAGAGATCTTGGCCGCCATGCGCAAGATCCACCAATATACGATCATGTCCGCCCCCACGCCCTCCCAGTATGCCGCCCTGGCCGCCCTGCGGGTCGGCGAGGAATATGTGGAGCAGATGCGCCAGGAATACGATCGGCGCCGCCGGCTGATCGTCCAGGGCCTGAACGAACTGGGGCTGACCTGCTTCGAGCCGAAGGGGGCCTTCTATGCCTTCCCCTCCATTGCGCGAACCGGGATGAGCGATGAGGAGTTCAGCGAGCGCCTGCTTATGGAGGAAAAGGTGGCCGTCGTCCCAGGGAGCGCCTTCGGGCTAGGGGGCGCCGGCCACGTGCGCTGCTCCTACGCCACGGCTTATGAGAAGA
Source organism: Thermoflexus sp. (assembly GCF_040289485.1). GTDB lineage: Bacteria > Chloroflexota > Anaerolineae > Thermoflexales > Thermoflexaceae > Thermoflexus. The sequence continues at coordinate 10,924 of NZ_PSLG01000047.1, read as the reverse complement.
TCGAGGAAGCCCTGGAGCGGATCGCCCGCTTTATGAAGCGCTACGGGTGATCCGGCAAGGGCCCCCTGGGGCCCCAGGGGCCCGCCTCACCAGTCCTCGTCCTCCTCTTCTTCGTCCGGCTCGAACTCCGTCCATTCCTCCTCGTCGTCCAGTTCCAGTTCCTCCTCCAGTTCCTCCTCTTCCTCCAGGAGCTCTTCTTCCTCTTCTTCTTCCTCTGCCTGCGCGTAGGTCAGGCAGCCCATCTCCGGGTCCAGTTCGATCTCGTCGGCCGTGCAGAAGCCAGCCTCCAGGTAGATGCAATCGACATAATGGCAGCGGATGCGGGGCATGGCGTTCTCCTCCGGATCGGATTTTTTTCGAATGGCGAAGCGGTGTCTTGGATCGCCGCAGCCCTTTCAACGGAACGCGCGGTAGAAGCGGACGCCGCACACCCCCAGGAGCAAGGTGATCAAGGCTGCCGAGGTCACGCACCACGTGCACCACGCCTGCAGCACGAAGGCCTCGATGGCGGTGAGATACATCGAGAACAGCCACCCGCCCAGGGCCAGGGCGAAGGAGAGGGTGATCGCCCAGGGGCGCAGGGCCTCGCGGCGCTCCCAGGCGGGGAGGCCGAGGAGGAACAGCGCCAGGTAGACCCCAAGCCCCCACGTCGCCACCGGGATCCCCAGCAGCACCGCATAAGGGCTGTTGTTGACGAGGTCGCAACCCCGGAAGCCGATGCAGATCAGACCCTCGCCCCTCGTCTTGGCCCACGTCAGGTAGGCGGCCACGCCGGCCCCGGCCAGGGCCAGGGCCTGCTGGGCCACCCGCCAGACATCCCGTCGCACAGCCGCCGCCGTCCTCGCCATTCCGCTATTTCTGCTTCTTCTGCAGCAGCGTGTCGATGTAGGTCTCGTAGAAGGCCGCGTCGTAAAGCCCTTCGATCTTCTCGCCGTTGATGAACAAGGTCGGCGTGGCCCGGACGCCGCGCCCCCGCCCGGCCTCGGCCGCCTGCCGGATGAAGTCCCGATACTTGCCGGACCGCAGGCAATCACCAAAGGCGGCCGGGTCCAGCCCGGCCCGCGGGGCGAACCCGATCAGGCGGTCGTCCGAGAACCAACCCATGTTCTCCCCACGCTGGTGGGCGAAGAGCACATGTTCATATTCCCAGAACTTCCCCTGTTCTGCCGCGCAGGCGGCCGCCTCCGCCGCTCGGAAGGACTCCGGGCCCAGGAACGGAAAATACCGGAAGATATAATACACCTGCCCTGTCTTGACATACTTCTCGTCCAGGCGCGGCGCCACCTCGCGGGTGTAGCGGGCGCAGACCGGACACTGGAAGTCCGAATACTCCTCGATGACCACCGCGGCCTGCGGGTTCCCCTTGTAGGGATAGCCATCCGGGGTGAGGCCGGTCGGGTAGTCGACGGCGGCGACGGTGGCGGCCGGCCGGTTGACCCACAGTTGATGGCCGATGAGGCCCAGGGCCCCTACGACGGCGACCCCGAGGATCGCCCAGGGCAGCCGCGAGGGGGGGGCCGGGCGGGCGGGGCGTGGGGCTCGCTGGCTCATGGAACCTCCTCCACGATGTAAGCGGGGGGTGCGGCGGGCACGCCGATCAGATCCTGTAGGTGCACCCAGACCTCGGCCATCACAACGGCCCCCGCCGGGAGCGACCGCACTCCCTCGGGGACGATGACCAGGCCGTTGGCGCGAGCCATCGCGCTCAGGATGTGCGAGCCCTGCAGGCCGCTCAGGCGGGCCCGCAACGCTCCGTCCTCATGGACGATCAGAGCCCGGAAGTAGGTCTCGCGCCCATCGCTGGCCACCGGCTCCGCCAGGATCACCGGGATGCGGGGCCGCTCCGGGCGCGGGTAGCCGCCCAGCCGGCGCAGGGCCGGGCGCACGAACTGGTCGAAGGTGATCATGGCCGAGACGGGGTTGCCGGGCAGGCCGAAGAAGGGGATGCCCCGGTAATGCCCGAAGGCGAAGGGCTTCCCCGGCCGGATGTTCACCCGCCAGAGGTGGATGGCCCCGTGACGCCCGACGACCTCCTTCACCCAATCGTAGGCCCCCATGGAGGCGCCCGCTGAGGAGACGATCAAGTCCGGTCGATGGGCGGCGGCCTCGTCCAGCAGGCGCTGTAGGTCCTCCGGGTGGTCCCGCGCGATGCCCAGCACGATGGGCTCCGCCCCCGCCTCCAGGGCCTGGGCCGCCAGGGCGGTGCGGTTGGTCTCGTAGATCCCGCCCGGTGGAAGGGGTCGCCCGGGCTCCACCAGTTCGTCCCCAATGGCCAACAGCGCCACCCGGGGCCGGCGGTGGACCGGAACCTCCAGCCGGCCGAGGGCGGCCAGGAGGGCCAGCGCCCCCGGGGTCAGAACCGTCCCGGGCGGCAGCACCACCGTCCCCCGAGCCACATCCTCCCCCGCGGGTCGGACGGCCTCGCCGGGCTGGACCGGGCGGAACACGGCGACAACCCGCGGGAGCGGACGGCCCGGCCCGCCGGGATCATCGGTGTCCTCCACCGGGACCACCGCGTCGGCGCCGGTCGGGAGCGGGGCTCCGGTGGCGATGCGCACGGCGGTCCCCGGCTGGACGATCCCGGGGAAAGGATGCCCGGCCGCGGCCTCCCCTGCCACCTGGAGGCGGACCGGCCGGTCGCGGGTGGCCTCGGCGGTGTCGGCGGCGCGGACGGCGTAGCCGTCCATCGCCGAGTTGGGAAAGGGCGGGAGGTCGTGGTCCGCCCGAAGGCCCTCGGCCAGGACGCGGCCGAGGGCCTCCCGCAGGGGCACCGACTCGGGGGGCAGGGGGTGGAACTCCTGCAAGATCAGACGCCGGGCCTCGTCGACCCGGATCCCCTCTCGGGCGATCGCTCCCATCCTTCGCACGTCAAGGAGATGGATGAACCGACCTCCCCATCCGGCGCGTGGGCAGCCCGTCGATCCGATCGGATCCCTTCGGGGGAGGGCAGGGCGGCCGAGGATGTGCCGGTCCGGCATCCTTTCCTCGGGCTCGAGGTAAGTGTAATGGGCCGGCAGGGGCCTGTCAACTCCGACCACCGGTCCCGTCGGGGAGGCCGATCTTGGCGTCGGGGTCCACGTCCAGGTCCAGAGGGGCGAAGCGGCCGGCCTGGGCGTGAAGGGCGGCGGCGGCGCCGATCATGGCCGCGTTGTCCGTGCACAGCCAGGGGGGCGGCACGACCACTGGGACAGGGGAGCGGGCCTGCATGGTCTCCCGCAGCCGCCGGTTGGCCGAGACCCCGCCGGAGATCAAGATGGCCCGGGCCGCATAGCGCCGCAGGGCCTCCAAGGTTCGGGTCACCAATTGCTCCACGACCGCCGCCTGGAAGGAGGCCGCCAGGTCGGCGATGGGCAGGGGCTTCCCCTGCCATCGCTCCACGGTCCGCAGAACGGCCGTCTTCAGCCCGCTGAAACTGAACCAGAGGGGATCGTCGACCTTCGGCAGGGCAGGGAACGGAAAGGCGTGGGGGTTCCCCTCCCGGGCCGCCCGCTCGATGGCCGGGCCGCCGGGGAAGCCCAGGCCCAGCAGGCGGGCGACCTTGTCGAAGGCCTCCCCAGCGGCATCGTCGATGGTCCAGCCCACACGCCGGTGATCCAACAGGTCCCGCACCCAGATCAACTCGGTGTGCCCGCCGGAGACGATCAGGGCCAGGAAGGGGAGGGGGAGGTCCTCGGGCGGGTTCCCTTCCACCCGGAGGCGGTGGGCGTAGAGGTGGCCCTCCAGGTGGTTGACGGCGATGAGGGGCTTGCGGCGGCCGAAGGCCAGGGCCTTGGCGAAACTCACCCCGACGACCAGGGAGCCGGGCAGGCCGGGCCCATACGTGACGGCGATGGCGTCCACATCTTCCAGCGAGAGGCCCGCCTGGGCCAGCGCCTCCCGGGTCACCGGGACGATGGCCTCCAGATGCATCCGGGCGGCGACCTCGGGGAAGATGCCGCCGTATTTGGCGTGGAAGGCGGCCTGGGAGGCGACCACGTTGGACCGCAGGATGCGGCCGTCCTCGACAACGGCCGCCGCCGTCTCGTCGCAGGAGGTCTCAAGGGCCAGGATGCGCATCGGCCGCGCCCTCCGCGCCGGGTCGGTCCTCGACGGTGAAATCGGCCACGGTCCCCTCGGTGATCCGGACCAGGTCGTCGAAGGCGATGGGGAAGAGGGCGTTGGGAGCCCCGCCGGCGGCCCACACCACCGGGTAGCGGGCCAGGGCGGCGTCGATCCAGACCGGGAGGGCGGTGGCGTGGGCGATGGGCGGCACGCCCCCCACAGTGTAGCCGGTGACCCGGCGCACCGTCTCGGGGTCGGCGATCCGGATCCGCTTGCGGGAGATCCCCCACAGGGCGGCCAGGCGCCGCGCGTCGGCCCTGCGGTCGCCGGAGACCAGCAGCAGCCGGGGTGCCCCATCGGCGAGGAAGAGGAGGGATTTCACGATGGCCCCCAGGGGGCAGCCCACGGCCGCGGCCGCCTCGGGCGCGGTGGCCGTGCGCTGCGGGAGGACCCGCACCGCGACCCCTGGCAGGTGTTGATCCAGGAAGGCCTGCACTGTCTCCGGCCCCCTCATCCGGCTCCTCCGGTTCCCTGGTCTTTCTTGCAGAAATTTTAGCCGCTGCCCCATCGGCACGGCGGAGGCGTCCCACGCGCCTGGGATCGCGCCTCATGGGTAGATGCCCCGGATCAGCGTCGCCTGGGCCACCCGCCAGATGGCCAGCGCCTGGGCGGCCGTCCGGTAATCCCCCGGCTGCAGGCCGTAGCGGCGCAGTTCCGCCTCTTTCGCCAGCACCTCGTGGAAGGCCCGCACCAGGATCCGCTCCATCCGCGTGTTGATCTCCTCCTCGGTCCAGAAGAAAGATTGGAGGTCCTGCACCCACTCGAAGTAGGAGACGATCACCCCCCCGGCGTTGCACAGGATGTCCGGCACGAGGAAGACCCCTTTTTCCAGGAGGATCTCATCGGCCTCCGGGGTGGTGGGCCCGTTGGCGCCCTCAGCCAGGATGCGGGCCCGGATGGAGGGGGCGTTCTCGGCGGTGATCTGGTTCTCCGTGGCAGCTGGGATCAGCACGTCGACAGGGAGGGCGAGGAGCTCCGCGTTGGAGATAGGCTCGGCCTCTGGGAAACCGACCACGGTCCGTTCCCGCCGCGCGTGATCCATCAGCCGGGGGATATCCAGCCCCTTCGGGTTATAGACCCCGCCGTGAACGTCGCTGACCGCCACCACCTTGGCGCCCATCTGATGGGCGGTCAGTGCGGCGTAGGAGCCCACGTTCCCGAACCCCTGGATGGCGATGTTCGCCCCTTCGATGGGGATGCGGTTCACTTGGAGGGCCTGCGCCACCACCATCATGACGCCGCGCCCCGTGGCCTCCACGCGCCCCAAGGTCCCTCCGATCTCCAGGGGCTTGCCGGTGACCACTGCCGGCTGGGTGAAGCCGGTGTGCATTGAATATGTGTCCATGATCCATGCCATGATTTGGGGGTTGGTCCCCACATCGGGCGCCGGCACGTCGCCGCCGGGGTGCATCAGCAGGCTGATCTCGGTGGCGTAGCGGCGGGTCAGGCGTTCCAGCTCCCGGGGGGAGAGCCGCGCCGGATCCACCGCCACGCCCCCTTTGGCCCCGCCGTAGGGGATGTTCACCAAGGCGCACTTCCAGGTCATCCACATGGCCAGCGCCCGAACCTCCTCCAGCGTCACGTCGGGGTGATAGCGGATGCCGCCCTTGGTGGGGCCGCGGACAGCGTTGTGGTGCACCCGGTAGCCGGTGAACATCTGGATGGAGCCGTCGTCCATCTGGACGGGGAAGTTGACGATGAGTTCCCGTTTGGGGCGGCGCAGGAACTCGATCAGCCCCCGCTTCAGCGGATGGCCCGAGGCCTCCAGGATGCGGACGGCCCGGTCGAACTGGGCGAGGGCAGCGCGCCATGCCTGCAGGCCCTTGCGGATCGCCTCCGGCGACGGGGAATAGCCGGCGCTCCCCGAGAGCTCGTTCCGATCATCCATGTCATCGTCCCTCCACACCAGGTTGTCGATGGACGGCCCGCGGGCGGGGCGAGGTCCTCCCGGCGGGTCAACAGGAGGGCTTCAGCGCATCCCTGCTGGAGCCCTCTGCGTGGGATAAGGTGACCTGGATCTCCAGCTTGGGCCAGCGGAGCATCTCCAGGATATGCGGCTCCAGGCCCATCACCTGGGCGACCTCGTCCAGTTGCTTCTGGACGATCTGGAAGGGGTTCAGGGTTTCCTTAATCAATCTGTTCCAGCGCCATGGCGCATCTCCCTCCGGTCGGGATCAAGAAGCGGCTCGCGCGGATACGGGCTCCTGGGGGAAGGGCGGCGGCCGGGCGGAAGGGGGTTGCCCGGAAAATAATATGGGGCCACCCCGGGCGAGGTGGCCCCATAGATGTCAACCCCCTTCGTGATCCGGATGATCCGATGCAACCCCATCGGTCCGATCGGGGATCCCACGATATCCCGTCCGCAGCCCCATCTCATTTTACTGGAAGAGGGGGGCTCCGTCAACTTCAGCCTGCGCGGAGCCGCTTGACCGTCGCGGGCTTTGAGGGCATGATCGGCGGTGTTCGGCCCGGGCCCAGGCCCGGTCGACCGGGCGTCGCCATCCCACAGAAAGGAGGTGATGCGCGATGGACGAGAAACGTCGAACCGCTCGGCAGGGGGCAGGCCGTCGCATCACCTCCGGTGAGATCCGGTAAGCGACGGCCTGCCTGGAGGCCGCCTTCTTCGGAGGGCGGCCTCCGTTTTTGGGGCCGGCCGGGGCGTCTCCGGGAACAGGCATCAAAACCGGGGAGCCGACGGCTCCCCGTCGGCTCCCCGGCCTGTCGGGACGGGCGGATTTGAACCGCCGACCCCTGCAACCCCATTGCAGTGCGCTAACCTGGCTGCGCCACGTCCCGATCTGCTTTTATTATATCTACGATCCCAAAGCGCGGCAAGCCCGGCGCGGTCCCGGCGCCCGGGCGATCCGGTCGTCGGGACCCGTGGGCGCAGGGACTCCGGCCATGGTGCGGATCTCGGTGGTAGCCACAGTCAAGAACGAGGCCTCTTCCATCGGGCGGCTGCTGGATTCCCTGGCCGCCCAGTCGCGCACGCCGGACGAGGTGGTGATCGCGGACGGGGGATCCACGGATGGGACGTTGGATCGGCTGCGGGCGGAGCGCCGTTTCCCGCTGACGGTGATCGAGGCGCCGGGGACGAACATCTCCCAGGGGCGCAACCGGGCCATCGCCGCCGCTCGAGGGGAGATCATCGCGGTGACCGACGCCGGCGTCCGTCTCCATCCCGACTGGCTGCGCCACCTGCTCCGCCCCTTCGAGGAGCGGCCGGAAACGGTGGCCGTCGCCGGGTTCTTCCTGCCGGATCCCTTCACCCCCTTCGAGGTGGCGATGGCCGCCACGGTGCTCCCGGAGCGGCGGGACATCCGGCCGGATCGGTTCTGGCCCTCCAGCCGCTCAGTGGCTTTCCGGAAGTGGGCCTGGGAGGCGGTTGGCGGCTATCCGGAGTGGCTGGATTATTGCGAGGACCTGGTGTTCGATTTCGCCCTCTACGAGCGGTTCGGCCCCTTCGCCTTCGCGCCCGAGGCCGTCGTCTACTTCCGACCGCGCCAGAGCATGCGCGCCTTCTTTCTCCAGTATTACCGATACGCGCGGGGGGATGGGAAGGCCGACCTGTGGCGGCTGCGTCATGCCGTCCGCTACGCCACGTATCTGGGGCTGGTCCCCGCCCTGGCCCTGCTGAGCCTGCAGGTTCATCCCGCATGCGCGCTGGGCTATCTGCTGGGTGGCTTCTTGTATCTGCGGGCACCCTACCGGCGTCTCTTCCGCCTATGGGAAGGGTATCCGTGGCCGGAGCGGCTCCACATGCTGGCCTGGGTGCCGCTCATCCGGCTCTGGGGGGACCTGGCGAAGATGATCGGCTATCCGGTGGGGGGGCTCTGGCGCTGGCGCCATCTGCGCGGGACGCGGCGCCTCCACGGCTCGACCCGCCTCGCCCCCGCGATGGACCCGCTTCCTTAAGCCCGGCGTCCGCCCTCGGCGGGGCGGAAATTCGGCCTTGCCGTCGAGAAAAACCGGGAGTGAGGATGGAAGGGCCGCCCCGTTGCCGGTATGATAAAGGCGGGATCCGCCATCGGGGGGAAGGGGATGCAACCGAAGGCTGTTGGGAGCGGGCTGCGGGCGTTGCTGGTGCTCACCGCCCTCGCCATCGGGCTGTTGACCGCGTGGGGCGCCCTGGTGCGCACCACGGGCTCCGGGCTGGGCTGTCCGGATTGGCCGCTGTGTCACGGGCGGATCTTCCCGCCGCTGAGCGACCTGGCGGCGTGGCTGGAGTGGATCCATCGGCTCCTGGCGGCCAGCGTCACGCCGCTGCTGGCCCTCTCCGGGCTGATCGCGTGGCGGCGGGAGCGTCGACCCGACCTCTACCGCCCGTTGGCATGGGCCCTGGGGTTGCTCTTCGGGCAGGCCCTCCTGGGCGGGGTGACGGTGATCTTGGAGCTGCCGCCGACCATCGTGGCCATCCACCTCGCCATGGCCATGATCATCCTCGCCCTGGTCCTGGTGGCGGCGGTGCGGGCCCACGCTCCCTGGGCCAGCCGGCCTCCCCCCACGGACCTCGAGGCCGTCCGTCCGGCGGCGGCCGCCGTGCGCGGGATCGGCATGGTGGGTCTGGCCCTCTTCGCCCTCGCCCTCGTGGGGGCTTCGGTGACCGGCAGTGGGGCCTCCTGGGCATGCTCGGACTGGCCGCTGTGCACGGGCGGGGTGCTCTGGCCGGGGGACCTGCTCGGCCGCGTCCACATGTTCCATCGGGTGCTGGCCCTCGGGGTGGGGATCGCCCTGGGCGGGCTGGCCCTGGCCCTCTCCGGCCGCCGGGAGATGCCGCGCGGGGTGTTCTACTGGATCCTGGCGGCCTTCGCCCTTTACATCGTTCAAATCGGCCTGGGGGCGATCAATCTTCGGATGGGGTTCCCGGCGGCGCTGAACGCCCTGCACCTGGGGCTGGCGGCGGCCATCTGGGCAGCGGTGGTGGTGGCGTGGGCCTGGGCCCTGGGGGAGGCCCAGTGGGCGGAGGGCGTCCCGGCAGAATCCTTACGTCTGCGGAACCTCTGGGAGCCCTATGTCACCCTGACCAAGCCGGGGATCGTTGCTCTGCTGCTGGTGACCACGGCAGGGGCGATGTTCATCGCCCAGAGGGGGCTGCCGCCTATCCTCACTTTTGTTTACACCTTGCTGGGCGGCTTGCTGGTCTCCGGCGGGGCCAACGCCATGAACAACGTGTGGGATGCGGAACTGGACCGTCGGATGCATCGCACGGCCCGCCGGCCGATCCCCGCTGGCCGTCTGGGCCGTTGGGAGGCCGCCGTGGTGGCGGCCCTGTTCTCCGTCGCCGGGCTGCTCATCCTGTGGACCTTCGTGAACCCCACGGCGGCAGCCCTGGCCCTGGCGGGCTGGGTGTGGTACGTGGGGATCTACACGATGGTCCTGAAGCGGTGGACCCCCCAGAACATCGTCATCGGGGGGGCGGCGGGGGGGTTCGCGCCGGTGGTGGGCTGGGCGGCGGTGACCGGCCGGGTGGATCCGATGGCCTTCTTCCTGTTCGCCCTGATCTTCCTCTGGACCCCGCCCCACACCTGGGCCTTCGCCATCCTCACCGAGCGGGACTACCGGGAGGCCGGCGTCCCCATGCTGCCGGTGGTGACCGGCCCCCGGGCGGCCGCCTTCCAGGTGCTGTTCTATACCGTCCTCCTGGCCCTCTGGAGCCTGGTGCCTGTGGCCATACGGGCCCTCGGCTTCCTCTACCTGGTCGGGGCCGGGCTCCTGAATGCCTGGCTGTTGATCCTGGCCCTCCGCCTCTGGCAGGATCCGTCTCGGGCGCCGGCCCGCCGCCTGTATCACGCCTCCAACGCTTACCTCTTCTTCTTTTTTGTGTTGATGGTGGCCGATCGCCTCCTGGCGGGCTGAGCCGGCGGAGGGAACAGGGCGGGAGCGGCGAGAAGGCTTGCCGCTCCCACCGTGGTTTTGGGGCCATCTCGGGCGTAACGCGATAGGGGGCTTGGACGACATGGTCTCCGGAGGAAACCGGATGTCTCATCCGGCGGCCTCGGCCCCTTTCTGCGGAGCGGCCCGGTGGTGGATCTTTCCCTTGAGCGATCCTGGACCGTGACGGACGAACAGGCCCTGTTGGCCCGGGCGAGGCGACTGGAGCCAGAGGCCTTGGCCGAGGTGCACGAGCGCTATTATCCCATGCTCTACTTTTACATCCTCGGCCGGGTCGGCGAAGCCCCGGTGGCAGAGGATCTCGTCGGGGAAGTCTTCCTGCGCCTGCTCGAGGCCCTGCATCGGGGCCGCGGACCGGATCGCCATCTGGCCGCCTGGATGTTCCGCGTCGCCGACCACCTGGTCGCCGACCACCATCGGAATCGGCATCGGCGCCCCACGGTCCCTTTGGAGGAGGCCTGGATGGGGCCGATCCAGGAAGAGGCACCGGATGTGGTGCTCCGACAGCGGGTGCGGGAGGCCCTGGAGGCGTTGACCTCAGAGCAGCGGGCGGTGATCCTCCTGCGCTTCTGGGCCGGCATGTCGCCAGAGGAGATCGCTCGGGAACTGGGGAAAACCCCGGGGGCCGTCCGGGCCCTGCAGCACCGTGCCCTGATGACCCTGGCCAGGCGTTTGCGCGCGGCTTTGGACCAAGGGGATCTCCCATGAGCCGGGACGAGTGGGTGGAAGAGGCCCTTCGGGCCCTCGAGCAGGGGACCCCGATGGAACAGATTCTGCGCCGACACCCGGAGCATGCGGAGGCGCTGCGGACGCTTCTATATGCCGCCGACCAGATCCGGCGGGCCCGCCCCCCGGCGCCCTCGCTCCAGCGGGAGCGGGCGGCGCGGGCGGCCTTCCTGGCCCGGGCGGAGGCCCTCCGCCGGGAGCCCCG
>NZ_PSLG01000046.1:0-17953 GCF_040289485.1 Thermoflexus sp. | reverse complement strand
GGCGGGGGGAGGGGCAGTGGCAGTTGCGGCAGGGCTTGCACCGATTGAGAGCCTGGCTGGAAGAATGGCTCCAAGAGCCAGAAGACGAAAAAAGAACCTGCCCATGTGGTTGAGCCTGGGAGAGGGTAAGGAGATCTTTCTCCCGGAGGAGCCGCAGCGCCAGGCCCAGGCCTTGGAGGCCTGGCGGCGGCGGGGGGTGACGATCCCCCCCGAAAGGGCCATCCCCCTGTGGCCGGCCGCCCGCTGGATCCCTGCCGTCCCGGCAGAGCCCCTCGCCCCGCCGGGGTGGCCTTCCCTCCCCGATCCCCCCGAGCCACCGGGTTGGAGCACCTTCTTGTTGCCGCTGCTGTCGCTGGCCGGCTTCGTCGGCCTCGCTGCCTGGCTATACGGTGGGCCCCGGACAGGGATGGCGTGGGTGGCCCTCCCGATGGCCGTGGGGCTTTCGGCCCTGGGCCGGTTCATCACCCATTGGGAGGCTCGGCGCCGCCACCGTCGTCAGATCGCCCGCCTCGTCCAGCAGTTCGAGGCCGCCGTCCGGATCTTCCAAGCGGAGGTCCACCGACGCGATAGCCAGTGGCGCCATCGGGAGGAGTTGCTGGCCCCCACCTTCGATGACCTGCGGCGGCGGGTGGAGATGGGCCGGGATCTGTGGTTCCGCCGCCCGGGGGATCCCGATTTCCTCAGTCTGCGGGCCGGGATCACCGCCCAGCCGCCACCGATCCGCCCGGTCGCCTGGCCGATGGAAGTTCCGGATCCTCTCCGCCCGGCCATGGAGACGCTGCAACGCCTCGCGATGGAGCCCCGCATCACCCCCTTGCTGCTCTCTTTGCAGGGGGGTGTGGCCGTGCAAGCGGGCAGCGGGGCGGAGCGCTTCCTGCGGGCTTGGTGGCTCGATCTGGCCGCCACCCACTCCCCGGGCGATCTCTTCCTGGCGGTCGGCGTGGGGGATCCGCAATGGGCGCCGCTCCGGCACCTCCCCCACGTTGGCCCGCTTCGGGAGGGCTATCAGGGAGGACCCACAGCGGTCCGCGAACGGGCCTTCGCTGAGTTGAGCGACCGCGAGGTCTCCGGAGCCACAGCGCCGGCGTGGATCCTCCTGGCCGATGTGACATGGCTGGAGGACCCTCGGCTCCCCCAACTGGTAGCGCGGGGGCCGCAGCGAGGCCTGCATCCCGTCTTCCTGCTCCCGCCAGGGGTCCCCCCTCCGGCCGGCCTCGCCCGACACGTGTTGCTGATGGGGCACGGCCAGGTCTGGATCTCCGAGGTGTCGACCGGGCAGATGGTGGAGGGGCAGGCGGACACCCCTGTGGATGCGCTGCTTTTCGAAGCGCTGGCCCAGAAGATCGGCCGGTTCTACCTTCCCCTCCCGGAGCGTTCGGTGGAGCCCTCCGCTTGGTCGTTGTGGGCGTTGGGGGAACCGGAAACCCTCGACGAGGCCATCCGGAAGATGCGGGGGGATCCGGTTCGGACGCTCCCGGTGACCATCGGCCTGCAGGACGACGGGAAGCCGTTCGATCTGGATCTCCACGATCGGGCCCACGGCCCCCACGCGATGCTGATCGGCGCCACCGGCTCCGGCAAGAGCGAGGCGATGCGGACGCTGGCCCTGGCCCTGGCCCTGCGCTTCCCGCCGGAACGGGTGCGGATGCTGTTCATCGACTTCAAGGGGGGCGGGGCCTTCGCGCCCCTGGCGGACCTTCCCCATGCGGTGGGGTTGCTCTCCAACCTGGACGCCCGGGAGGCCGCCCGGGCCCTGGAGACCCTGGAGGCAGAACTGGACCGCCGGCAGCGGGTCTTGCGGGAGGCCGGCGCCGACCACGCGGACCAGGTCGGGCTGCCGCACCTCTTCGTCTTCGCCGACGAGTTCGCCGAGATGCTGGATCAGATCCCGGAGGGAGCCGCCCGGATGATCCGCCTGGCGCGGCTCGGGCGCAGCCTGGGGATGCACCTGGTGCTGGCGGCCCAGCGGCTGGGGAGCGCTGTCCCGGCGGACCTGCGGGCGAACCTCCGGACCCGCATCGCCCTCCGATGTGAGACCCCGGAGGAGTCGGCCGCAGTGCTGGGGCGGCCCGACGCCGCCTACTTGCGCGGAGCCGGGTGGGCCTTCCTCCAAGTGGGCCAGAACGAACTGTTCCGACGGATACGCTTCGCCTACCCCTCCGGCGCCAGCCACCGGCAGCCGGTCCCGTTGATCTGGATGACGCCGGATCGGATCCTCCATGTGGGGCGGGAGGATGCGGAAGGGCCCCGGGATCTGGACCGGCTGGTGGAGGCGCTGAAGCGGCTGGACCCACCGGCGCCCCCGTTGGTGGCCCCGCCATGGCCTGAGGACCCGGGGGAGCCGGAGGGGGAAGGGGCGGACCGGATCGGGATCGGGCTCGCGGATTTTCCAGAGGCAGGGGCTCTGTCCTGGATCTTCGCCACGCCGGTGTGCCCGGATCTCCGGCTTTGGGGACGGGCGGGGACGGGGAAGACACGGGCGTTGCAGGCGATGGCCCGGTCGGCGGCCGCGGCTGGCCGCGCCGTCTATGTCCTCGATGGCAACGGGGAATGGTCGGGGGTCCCTGGCGTCGAGGTCATCGCCCCGGAGGACACCGAAGCCCTGCGCCGGCTGCCGCGGTTCTTGGGCGATCTTCCGGTGCCGACGGTGCTGATCCTCGACGGATGGGAGGCCTTGTCCGAAAGGGCACTGGACGAACTGGAGAGCGAGGGGGGGAACCTGGCGACCTCCCCACGGCTTTGGATCTGGGCGGCGGGACGGGTGGAGCCGCGGTGGCGGCTGTGGCGAGGCCGGCCGGCCCATCGGGTGGTGCTGGCCTTGGAGGACGCGGAACAGTGGGCCGGGACGGTGGGCCGTCGGCCCATGCCCGAGGGACCCCTTCGCGGGGTCTGGCAGGAAGGCCATCGCTGGCGGGAGATCCTTCTGCGGGGACGGGGAGGGGTGGCGGAACCGCCCCCGCCGCCGCCTCTTCCCCGCGCGCCGCGGCATCTGGACCCGCGAAGCCTTCCGCCCCCGCTCTGGCAGGAAGGGGAAGTCCATCTTTTTCTCGGATGGCGGGATGAGGATCTCCAGCCCTGGTGCGCCCTTCTGGATCGCCGCTTCCCGCATTTGCGGATCGAGGGCGAACCCCTGGATGGATGGTGGCATGTCCTGCGGCTGCAAGCCCAGCGCGCAGGGGCGGACTTTTGGGTCTGGGATCCGGATGGCGGGTCTCCCCTGGGGGAGGGGATGGAAGACTTGGCGGCCTTTCTCGACCACATGGCGCGCGCGGAGGCCGCCGGCCGCCCGACGCTGGGGGTCCTGGCCGACCTCCGCCGGGCGGCCGAGGCGTTGGGCTACCGGATGGAGGTACCCTATTCCCTCCGCCGGCCGCGATGGGTGCACATGGTGGGCTTCGGGCGCGAAACCCTCGGCCTTTCCGGGTGGGTGTTGAGCGGTGAGCCTCCCCGAGGGGCCCCGCGTCCCCGGGCGGTCGATCATCCCGGGCGGGCCTGGGCCGAGCGGGGGCATCGGGGGGAGTGGATCCTCGTCCCAGCGGGTTTTTGACAACCGCAGGCTTTCGGGTATCATGGAAAGGCGACACGGCCGGGCGCGGCCTTCGGCCCTCCACGGCCGAGGCTTGACAAATGCCCCGCGCCGTGCTATAAAATAGAGTGCGCGCAGGACCCTTGACAAGCGAGGGAGGTCGACGGCGCACGGCACCACCCGATCCAGGGACACGGAACCCAGCAGCCGGCGCCGACCGCTATGGGGGGCGGAACCCCACAGCGGTTTTCGATGTCTCAGGCACCTTAACAACTGAAGGGTGACAGGAAGGCACCGGGGACGTCCGGCGGACAGGTCTTGCGGTCGGACATTCCCCCGGGAGGTCAACCTCCTGGGGAAAGAGAGCCGACGGAGAGTTTGATCCTGGCTCAGGGTGAACGCTGGCGGCGTGCCTAACACATGCAAGTCGAGCGGGGAGGGGGTAGGCGCAAGCCGAGCCCTCCGAGCGGCAAACGGGTGAGTAACACGTGGGTGACCTGCCCCGGCGTGGGGGATAACCCTCCGAAAGGGGGGCTAATACCGCATACGCTCGGCGGGGACGGCCCGTCGAGGAAAGGCCCGGGGAGGAGACGAACCGGGTCGCGCCGGGAGGGGCCCGCGGCCCATCAGGTAGTTGGTGGGGTAATGGCCCACCAAGCCGATGACGGGTAGCCGGCCTGAGAGGGTGACCGGCCACACGGGCACTGAGACACGGGCCCGACTCCTACGGGAGGCAGCAGTGGGGAATCTTGGGCAATGGGCGAAAGCCTGACCCAGCGACGCCGCGTGCGGGAAGAAGCCCTTCGGGGTGTAAACCGCTTTTGCCGGGGACGAGAAAGGACGGTACCCGGCGAATAAGGCCCGGCCAACTACGTGCCAGCAGCCGCGGTAATACGTAGGGGCCGAGCGTTACCCGGATTTACTGGGCGTAAAGTGCGCGTAGGCGGGGCCCTAAGTCGAGCGTGAAAGCCCCGGGCTCAACTCGGGGAGGCCGCTCGATACTGGGGCTCTTGAGGGCGGGAGAGGGTGGTGGAATTCCCGGTGTAGCGGTGAAATGCGTAGATATCGGGAGGAACACCGGTGGGGAAGCCGGCCACCTGGCCCGTCCCTGACGCTGAGGCGCGAAAGCGTGGGGAGCGAACCGGATTAGATACCCGGGTAGTCCACGCCCTAAACGATGCGCACTAGGTATGGGGGGCTGACCACGCTCTCCGTGCCGAAGCTAACGCGTTAAGTGCGCCGCCTGGGTAGTACGGCCGCAAGGCTGAAACTCAAAGGAATTGGCGGGGGCCCGCACAAGCAGCGGAGCGTGTGGTTTAATTCGATGCAAAACGAAGAACCTTACCCGGGCTTGACATGCCGGTGGTACCGACCCGAAAGGGAAGGGACCCCGCAAGGGGAGCCGGCACAGGTGCTGCATGGCTGTCGTCAGCTCGTGCCGTGAGGTGTCGGGTTAAGTCCCGCAACGAGCGCAACCCCTGCCCCTAGTTACACGTGTCTAGGGGGACTGCCGGCGACAAGCCGGAGGAAGGTGGGGATGACGTCAAGTCAGCATGGCCTTGATGCCCGGGGCTACACACACGCTACAATGCCCGGTACAATGGGTTGCCAACCCGCGAGGGGGAGCCAATCCCATCAAAGCCGGGCTTAGTTGGGATTGCAGGCTGCAACCCGCCTGCATGAACGCGGAGTTGCTAGTAACCGCCGGTCAGCCATACGGCGGTGAATACGTTCCCGGGCCTTGCACACACCGCCCGTCACGTCATGGGAGTCGGCAACGCCTGAAGCCGGTGGCCCAACCCTCCCCCTCTCAAGGCCTCTCCGGTGGGAGGGGTCTTGGGAGGGGGAGGGAGGGAGCCGTCGAAGGCGGGGCCGGCGACTGGGACGAAGTCGTAACAAGGTAGCCGTAGCGGAAGCTGCGGCTGGATCACCTCCTTTCTAGGGAGTGCTGGTCCAGGGCGTTATCCCGGCGTGAGCCGGATGCCCTGTGACCCACCCCAAAGGTGGTCCGTCAGGGGTCAACCCCTGGCGTCCCAACGCCGGATCCCTGTCCTTCCTGTCACCCTTCAGTTGTTAAGGTCGCCGGAAATATGGTTTTGAACCATTCCCCTGGTGACCAGAGCGGCGGGGAAACACCCGGTCCCATCCCGAACCCGGAAGTTAAGCCCGCCAGCGCTGATGGTACTGGAGGGGCGACCCTCTGGGAGAGTAGGCCGTTGCCAGGGGAATGGTCGCGCCGCGGGGTGGAGCAGCGGTAGCTCGCCAGGCTCATAACCTGGAGGTCGCGGGTTCGAATCCCGCCCCCGCAACTGATCGGGATCCGCCAGATCCTCCTCCTGCACCCCTGTGGGAAGGGCGGACGGTTCGTGACCGCTCGCCCCTTCTTTATCTTTCTTTGTTTGCGGACACCGCACTGGACATCAGCGGGGACGGCTGCATCTGCGGGAGGCGTTCCAGGTCTGGCGTCCCGGAAAGGAGGTCGTCATGACGCGTCGAAACCGCCCCATCCTCCCCGATGAGGAGGAGGAGCTGGAGAACGAAGCCCTTTGGGCCGAGCCTGAGCCCTGGGAGGAAGAGGCCTCCGCCGAGGAGTTCGACGTGGAGGCCGAGGAGGCCCTGTTGGATGAGGAAACCGCCCTCCCGGTCCTCGGAGAACTGGCGGAGGATCGGGACTTGATCTCTTTGTATTTCCGCGAGGTCACCGATCATCCCCTGCTCACGGCGGAGGAGGAGAGGGAACTGGCCGTCCGGATAGCCCGAGGGCGGGAGGCCGCCCGACGCTTGGCCCGGGATGGGAACCTGTCCCCGGAGGAGCGCCGCCGGTTGGAGCGGCTGGTTGAGGAGGGCCGGCAGGCCCGCGAGCGGCTGATCACCTCGAACTTCCGCTTGGTGATCAGCGTGGCAAAGAAGTATCAGGGCCTGGGCGTGCCCCTGCTGGACCTCATCCAAGAGGGCAACCTGGGGTTGATGAAGGCGGTGGAGCGCTTCGATCCGAAGCGGGGCCGCCGCTTCTCCACCTACGCGACCTGGTGGATCCGCCAGGCCATCACCCGGGCGCTGGCGATGCAGGCCCGCACTATCCGCTTGCCCATCCACGCCCAGGAGCAGTTGCGGAAGGCTCAGCGGATCGCCCACCAGATCGAGCAGGAGGTGGGGCGCCCGGCGACGCCGGAGGAGGTGGCCGCGCGGCTGGGCACGGAGACCGACAAGGTGGAGTGGCTGTGGAACGCCGCCCGGCCGCTGCTCTCCCTGGAGGAGCCCATGGACGAGGAGGGCGAGACCACCCTGGAGGGCGCGATCCGGGATGTGGAAAGCCCAGCCCCCGATGAGGTGGTGGCGGATCAGCTGCTGCGCGAGCAGATCGAGGCGCTCCTGAACGAGTTGCCCAGCCGCCACGCCCGGGTGCTCCGCCTGCGCTATGGCTTCGAGGACGGCCGCTCTTACACCCTGGAGGAGGTCGCCCAGCGGTTCGGCCTGAGCCGCGAGCGCATCCGCCAAATCGAGGCGGAGGCCTTGCGCTACCTGCGCAAGCAACTCAAGGTGCGCCAGATGCGGGAGTTCCTGAAGGCCGCATGAGCAGGTCGACTCCGCCACACCGACGAGGCCGCAACGGCGCTCTCCTCGGGGAAAGCCCATGGGGAGGGCGCCGTTCGTTTGCCTATGGCATGTAGGCCGTGGGGATTTGACAAGACAAAAGGATCTGGTTAGAATTTGAGATTGCGATGATCGATCCCCTGGAACACCCCGAGGGCCCGACAGCGGTGGGTTCCCGGAAGGCTCCCCGAAGCATTCGACGGGTGGCCGTGGGGGGCGAGCGATCTGCTCCCGGACAGGGAGGGAGAACCCTTGCGGAGGTGCATGGGGGGCAGGCCCTGTGTCCCTCCGGTCGCGCCGGCGGGCCCGGCCCTGACTCAGCGCGGGAGGTCCAGGCCGTCTCAGAGACGCTCAAGGAGGAACGGCCCTTATGATCCGGATCAGCGGTGAGAAACGCTACGCCCATATCCCCGAGACGCTGGAGCTGCCGAAGCTGATCGAGATCCAACACCGGTCCTTCCAATGGTTCATCGAGGAGGGGTTGAAGGAGCTCTTCGATGAGATCTCCCCCATCGAGAGCCTCAACGGCCAGATGCGTCTCTACTTCCCCGGCAACAACCCGGTCGCCCAGCAGCTCAAGTTGACCTATTGGTTCGACGAGCCCAAATACAGCGAACTGGAGTGCCTGGAGCGGGACCTCACCTACGGCCGCGGCATGTGGGTTCAGGTGGCGCTGCTGGTGGCCGGCCGGGAGCCGATGGTGAAGGAGGTCTTCTTCGGGGAGCTCCCATGGATGACCCGCAACGGCACTTTCATCTATAACGGCACCGAGCGGGTGGTGGTCTCGCAACTCATCCGTTCCCCGGGCGTCTATTTCGATAAGGAGGAGGACCCCACCTTGGGCCGCCCCCTGGCCATGGCCAAACTGATCCCGGACCGGGGGGTGTGGCTGGAGTTCGAGACCCGCCGTAACGACTTGATCATCCTCCGCTTCAACCGGCGCCGCACGGTGCCGGCCACCCTGTTCCTGCGGGCCCTGGCAGCGGTGGACGATGGGGTGACCCGCATCCTGAGCGCGGGGACCGATGAGGAGTTGCTGGAGTTGTTCCGGGATGTGGACACCCATCCGGACCATCCCTATATTTTGAGCACCATCCGTCAGGAGGGCCGGCTGGAGCCCCGCGAAGGAAGGACGCTGGCCCAGGAGGCCATGATCGAGTTCTTCCGGAGGATGCGGCCGGGCGACCCGCCGACGCTGGAGAACGCCCAAGCCTTCCTGGCCGGCCAGCTCTTCGACCCCCACCGCTATGACCTCCACCGGGTGGGCCGTTATAAGCTCAACCGCCGGCTGGATCTGGATCGGGAGATCCCCCGCTCCTGCCGGACCCTGACCAAGTTGGATGTGGTGGCCATCCTGAAAGAGATGATTCGCATCAACAACGGCCTGCGGCCACCGGACGATATGGATCACCTGGGCAACCGCCGGGTGCGTACGGTGGGCGAGCTGATCCAGGCCAAGATGCGGGTGGGCCTGCGCCGCATGGAGCGGGTGATCCAGGAGCGCATGAGCATCGCCGATCCCGCCACCGTCACCCCACTGCAGCTGATCAACATCCGCCCGGTAGTGGCGGCGCTCCGGGAGTTCTTCGGCTCCAGTCAACTCTCGCAGTTTATGGATCAGACCAACCCGCTGGCCGAGCTGACCCACAAGCGGACTCTCTCGGCCCTCGGGCCGGGGGGCCTGCGGCGGGAGCGGGCCGGCTTCGAGGTCCGGGACGTCCACCTCAGCCACTACGGGCGGATCTGCCCTATCGAGACGCCCGAGGGGCCCAACATCGGCCTGATCGGCCGTCTGGCCGTCTACAGCCGGGTGAACGAATACGGATTCATCGAGACCCCTTACCGCAAGGTGGTCCGTGCCGTGCCCAACCGGCCGGAAGCCCTGATCGGGCGGATCCTGCGGGAGGACGTGGTGGATCCGGCGACCGGGCAGGTGGTGGCCCCGGCTGGCACGGAGGTGGACGAGGCCCTGGCCCAGCGGATCGCCCAGCTCCCGTTGGGGGAGATCAAGGTGCGCCCCTTCGTCACCTCGGAGATCGTCTACCTCACGGCCGATGAGGAGGAGCGCTACGTCATCGCCCAGGCCAGCGTGGCGCTGGACGAGCGGGGCCACTTCCAGCAACCCCGCGTCCCCGTCCGGCACGCGGGCAAGTTCATGATGGAGAGCCCGGAGCGGGTGGACTACATCGACGTGGCCCCGCGCCAGATCGTCGGGGTCTCGGCCTCCCTCATCCCCTTCCTGGAGCACGACGACGCCAACCGCGCCCTGATGGGCTCCAACATGCAACGCCAGGCGGTGCCCCTTATCCGTCCGGAGGCCCCCATCGTGGCCACCGGCATGGAGGTGGCCGCCGCGCGGGATTCGGGCCACGTCCTCCTCTCGGAGGTGGATGGGGAGGTGATCCAGGCCACCGCCGATGAGATCGTCATCCGAGGGACCGACCGGAAGATCTACCGCTACCCGCTGCGCCGCTTCCAGCGTTCTAACCAGAGCACCTGTATCCACCAGCGCCCCCTGGTCTTCAAGGGGCAGAAGGTGAAGAAGCGCCAAGTCATCGCGGATTCCAGCAGCACCGACCAGGGGATGCTGGCCCTGGGTCGCAATCTGGTAGTCGCCTTCCTCTCTTGGGAGGGCCAGGTCTTCGAGGACGCCATCGTGATCAGCGAGCGTCTGGTGCGGGAGGATGTCTACTCCTCCATCCACATCGAGAAGCACGAGGCCGAGGCCCGGGAGACCAAGCTGGGCCCTGAGGAGATCACCCGGGACATCCCCAACGTCGGGGAGGATCAGTTGCGGGACCTGGATGAGAAAGGCATCGTCCGCATCGGGGCGGTGGTGGGCCCGGGCGACATCCTGGTGGGCAAGATCACGCCCAAGGGCGAGCGGGAGATGACGCCCGAGGAGCGGCTGTTGCGGGCGATCTTCGGGGAGAAGGCCCACGACGTGAAGGACTCCTCGCTGCGCATGCCGCACGGCGAGCACGGCAAGGTGGTCGACGTGAAGGTCTTCTCCCGCGACGAATACCGCGAGCTGCCCGCCGGCGTCAACACGGTGGTTCGGGTCTCGGTGGCCCAGTGGCGCAAGATCACCGAGGGCGACAAGATGGCCGGCCGCCACGGCAACAAGGGCGTGATCTCCAAGGTGGTGCCGCTGGAGGACATGCCCTTCCTGCCGGATGGGACGCCGGTGGACATCATCCTGAACCCGCTGGGGGTGCCCAGCCGAATGAACATCGGGCAGCTGCTGGAGACCCATCTGGGCTGGGCTGCCTCCCGCCTGGGCTTCCGGGCCATCACCCCGGTGTTCGACGGGGCCGATGAGCAGGAGATCGAGGCCGAACTGGCCCGGGCTTGGATGATCGATCGGGCCTGGGAGGATGCCCGACGGCAGTGCTGGGGCTGGTTGAAGGCCCAGGGCTACGACTTCTCGGAACTGCGGGATGACGACGAGGCCCGCCTGCTCTATCTCTCAGCGATCCTGGGGGCCCGGGGTTACGACGTCGACCGCCTGGCCGTCGACGAGGTCTACGCGCGGCGCAGCAACCTGCGGGAGTGGCTCCGGGATCGGGGCTACGACCCTGATGAGATCCTGGTCTTCGAGGACGACCCACGTCCCCATGAGGCGCGCCGCAAGGCCGATGAGAAGGCCATCATCGTCGGTCTGCGGCTGTGGATGGAAAGCCTGGGGGTCGACACCCGGTCTGTCCCCGATGAGCAGGTCCGCCAGCGGGCCACGGAGGTGATGCTGGAGACCGGGCAGCCCATGCCCATCCTGGGCAAGATGATCCTCTACGACGGCAAGACCGGGGATCCCTTCGACCGGCCGGTGACGGTGGGCGTCATCTATATGATGAAGCTGGCCCACCTGGTGGAGGACAAGGTGCACGCCCGCTCCACCGGCCCCTACTCGCTCATCACCCAGCAGCCGCTGGGCGGGAAGGCCCAGTTCGGCGGCCAGCGCTTCGGCGAGATGGAGGTGTGGGCGCTGGAGGCCTACGGCGCCGCCTACACCCTCCAGGAGATGCTCACGGTGAAGTCCGACGACGTCCAGGGCCGCGTGAAAACCTACGAGGCCATCGTCAAGGGCCAGCGCATCGAGGAGCCCGGCCTGCCCGCCTCCTTCAAGGTGCTGGTGAAAGAGCTCCAATCCCTGGCCGTGGCCGTGGAGGCCATCACCGACTCCGGGGAGGTGATCCGCTTCGGCCGCGAGGAGGAGAAGCCGCGGCTGCCGCGCCTGCCGTGGGGGCTGCTGGATCTGGCCCCAGAGGAGGATGGGGAGTCCGCCTCCTGAAGAGGATGGGGGGTGGCACTCCTGGCCGGGGACGGCCTGAAGGCCGTCCCCGGTTTGATTTAGAGGCCGGGCGTTCCTCCATGCCGGGGCGGATCCGGAGTAAGATGGATGGGATGAATGAAGGGACGGGCGGGAGCGAAGCGCGCCCGGAAGGTCTGAAGGGAGGGGGCGATGGCTCGGCGGCTGACCAACCAGGAGGTGGCAGAGATCTTCGAGCGCATCGCCGACATGCTGGAGATCCAGGGGGAGGAGATCCCCTATAAGATCATGGCCTACCGCCGGGCGGCGGAGAACATCGCCGCCCTGGGCCGGGATATCTACGACCTGTGGGCCGAAGGGGCCCTGCGGACCATCCCGGGGGTCGGGGAGGCCATCGAGGAGAAGATCGACGAACTGCTGCGCACCGGGCGCCTGGCCTATTACGAACGCCTGAAGGCCCAGATCCCGGAGGGGCTGCTGGAGTTGCGGCAGATCCCCGACATGGGGCCCAAGCGCATCAAGACCGTCTGGGAGCGGCTGGGCATCACCACAGTGGAGGAGCTGGAGGCTGCCGCCCGGGCGGGCCGCCTGCGGGACCTCCCCGGGTTCGGCGCCAAACTGGAAAGCAAGATCCTGGCCGGCATCGAGGCGGTCAAGCGGCGCAAGATCGCGGGGCGCGTGCCCCTCGGGGTGGCCTGGCCCCTGGCCCAGCAGATCCTGGACGCCCTCCGGGAGGTCCCCGGCGTGCAGCGGCTCGCTGTCGCCGGCTCCTTCCGCCGGATGAAGGAGACCGTCGGCGACCTCGATTTCCTGGTGGCAGCAGAGGATCCGGGGGCGGTGATGGAACGGTTCGCCACGCTGCCGGTGGTGGAGGCGGTGCTCCTGCGGGGCTCCACCAAGACCAGCGTGCGCCTGCAGAACGGCCTCCAGGCCGATCTCCGGGTGATCGAGGGGGCCCGCTGGGGCACTGCTTTGCAGTATTTCACGGGCAGCCAGCAGCACAACATCCAGTTGCGCGAGCACGCCCTCCGTCGGGGCTACAGCCTCAGCGAATACGCTTTGACCCCCGTGGGGACGGAGACGGAGATCCTCTGCGCCGCCGAGGAGGAGGTCTACGCCCGGCTGGGCCTGGCCTTCATCCCGCCCGAGCTGCGGGAAGGCCGGGGGGAGATCGAGGCGGCCCTCGAGGGGCGCCTCCCCCGCCTGGTCCAGCTCGAGGATCTGCAGGGGGACCTCCAGGTCCACAGCACCTGGAGCGACGGCCAGGCCTCCATTCGGGAGATGGCCCGGGCGGCCAAGGCCCGGGGCTATCGGTACATCCTGATCACCGACCATTCCCAGAGCCTGGGCGTCGCCCGGGGCTTGACGCCGGAGCGGCTGCAGGAACAGCGGCGGGAGATCGAGGCGATTAACGCGGAGCTGGGCGACGGGTTCCGCGTCCTCCACGGGGCCGAGGTGGAGATCCGGGCCGACGGCAGCCTGGATTACCCCGATGAGGTCCTGGCCGGCCTGGACCTGGTGGTGGCCTCGGTGCACAGCGGGCTCCGGCAGGATCGGGAGCGGGTGACCGCACGGTTCCTGGCCGCCATTTACCATCCCTATGTGCACATCATCGCCCACCCCACCGGCCGGCTGCTCGGGGAGCGGGAGGGCGCCGACGCCGACTGGGAGGCCATCCTGCAGGCGGCGGCCGAAACCGGGACGCTCCTGGAGATCAACGCCAACCCGGCCCGGCTGGACCTCCCGGACAGCCTGGCGCGGCGGGCGCTGGAGCTGGGCTGCCGGCTGGTCATCAGCACCGACGCCCACAGCCCGGGCGAGCTCGCCGGGATGTTCTTCGGGGTGGCGGTGGCCCGGCGGGCCTGGGCATCGCCGGAGGCCATCGCCAACACATGGCCCCTGGAGCGCCTGCTGGCCTGGGCGAAGGAGAAGCCTCACCGGCTCCGACGCCGATAGTCCCGAAGGGACACCCAGCCGGCGTCGCCCCAGGAGGGAACATGTCCGATCGAGGTGCCATCCCGCCTTTCGTCCTGACGATCTTCGGGGCCAGCGGCGATCTGGCCTGGCGCAAATTGCTGCCGGCCCTTTTCGATCTTCACGCCGACGGCTGGCTCCCGGGGCGGTGGGCGGTCATCGGCCTGGCCCGGAGCCCGCTGGATGACGTCGCCTTCCGCGCCCGCGCCCGGGACGGCGTGGCACGGTTTGCCCGCCGCCCTGCTGAGGACTCTCGCTGGTCCGCCTTCGCGGAGCGCCTCTCCTACCTGCAGGGGGACTACGCCGACCCGGCGGTTTACGCCGCCCTGGCCCGGCGCCTCCGCGCCTTCGAGGCCGAGGGGCCGGAGCGGATCCACCGGATCTTCTATCTGGCTGTGCCCCCCGCCCTCACCGAGGTCATCATCGCCCGTCTAGGGAAGGCCGGCATGGTCCAGGACCGGACGTGCCACCGGGTGGTGATCGAGAAGCCCTTCGGGCACGACCTGGCCTCGGCGCGGGCGCTGAACGGGTCCCTGCGCCGCATCCTCGCGGAGGACCAGATCTATCGCCTGGACCATTACCTGGGCAAGGACACGGTCCAGAATATCCTCGCCATGCGCTTTGGCAACGCTTTCTTCGAGCCCATCTGGAACCGCCAGTATATCGACCACATCCAGATCACCGTGGCCGAGACGGCCGGCGTCGAGCACCGAGGGGGCTATTACGATCAAATCGGTGCCCTGCGCGACATGGTCCAGAGCCACCTGTTCCAGATCCTCTGCCTGATCGCTATGGAACCTCCCGTCTCCATGAACGCCGAGGAGATCCACCACAAGAAACTCGAGGTGCTGCGGGCCATCCGCCCGATCCGACGGGACGCGGTGGCGGCGTGGGCTGTGCGGGGCCAGTATGGGCCCGGGCGGATCGGCGAGGAGCCCGTCCCGGGCTATCGGGAGGAGCCGGATGTGGATCCCCGATCGAACACCGAGACGTATGTGGCGCTGAAGTTGTTCGTGGACAACTGGCGCTGGCATGGGGTGCCCTTCTACCTGCGCACCGGGAAACGGCTGCCGGTCAAGGTCTCCGAGGTCTCCATTACCTTCCGGCCGGTCCCCCATCGGGCTTTCCCCGAAGCGGTGCTGCGGTCATGGCAGCCCAACCGGTTGATCCTGCGCCTGCAGCCGGAGGAGGGCATCCTCCTCCGCTTCCAGGTCAAAGTCCCGGGGCCGGTGATGCGCCTGGAGCCGGCGGATATGCATTTTCTCTATCAAGAGGCCTTCGGGGACCCGCCGCCGGAGGCCTATGAGACGTTGCTGTTGGATCTCATCCGGGGCGATACCACGCAATCCCTGGAGGCGGCCTGGGTGGAGGCCGCCTGGGAGGTCCTGCAGCCGATCTTGGACGCATGGGCGGCCCAACCCCCAGAGGACTTCCCCAACTATGCGGCGGGAACGTGGGGGCCGCCGGAGGCCGAGGCCCTGCTGGCCGCGGAGGGGCGGTCCTGGCACCCGCCGACCCTGCTGGAGCGAAGGGCGGAGGGCCGGTGATGCGGTGGGTCCTTCCGGATCTGGAGGCCCTGAGCCGGGCCGCGGCCGCCCTCTTCGTCCGCCGGGCCCGGCATGCCATCGCCCGCCGGGGGATCTTCCGGGTCGTCCTCGCGGGCGGCCAGACCCCGCGAGGGACCTACGAGCGGCTGGCCCGCTCTCCGTGCCGCGAGGCTGTGGACTGGGCGCGGGTTCACGTGTTTTGGGGCGATGAGCGCTGCGTCCCCCTGGACGATCCCCGCAGCAACTTCCGCACGGCCCGTGAGGCGCTGCTGGACCACGTCCCGATCCCGCCGGAGCACCTCCATCCCATCCGGTGTGAGGAGGGCCCGACGGCGGCAGCGGCCCGCTACGAGGCCGAACTGCGCCGCTTCTTCGGCGATGGGCCTCCTGTGTTCGATCTGGTGTTCCTGGGGCTGGGGGCGGACGGCCACACCGCCTCCCTCTTCCCCTTCGCGCGGGCTTTGGCCGAGGGGGAGCGTTGGGTGGTGGAGGTGACCGAGGCCGATCCCCCGCGGGTCACCATGAGCGCGACCCTGCTGGGGGGTGCCGAGCGGGTGGTCTTTCTGGTGGCGGGCGCCTCGAAGGCGGCAGCCCTGCGGGCGACGTGGGCAGGGCCCTTCGATCCGTGGCGATGGCCGGCCCAGCGCATCCGGCCTGGCCCCGGCCGCCTGCTCTGGCTGGTCGATGCCGCCGCGGCCTCGTTTCCGGATCCGGTCCCGGGCGAGGATCGGACGTAAATCGTTCCAGGGACTACGGCTCCGGGGAAAGCCATCCGTGGCGGAGGGCCTCGCGGATGGCTTCGGCCCGGTTGCGAACTCCCAGTTTCTGGAAGATGTGCTCGAGGTGATATTCCACAGTCCGCTCCGAAAGGCCCAGGTGGCGGGCGATCTCCCGGTTGGTCCACCCGGCGGCCACCCGGCTCAGGATCGCCTGTTCCCGGGGCGTCAGGCGCAGGGGGGATTGGCGCAGCGTGCGGATCCGCTCCCAGACCGTCGGGCTGAAGGCCGTCCCGCCCTGGGCCACCGACCGAACGGCCGCGGCCAGGGCGGCAAGGTCCTCGGTTTTGAGCAGGTAGCCTTCCACCCCGATGGCGATCGCCTCCTCGATCAGGGGGGGATCGTCATAGGCGCTGAGCAGCAAGATACGGGTGGATGGTCGTCGGGACCGGATCTCCCGGGCCACCTCCAGGCCGCTGCGCCGGGGCAGTCGGATGTCCAGGACGGCGAGGTCAGGCTGGAGGCGCTCGAAGGCGGCCAGGGCGGTTTCCCCGTCGCCGGCCTCCGCGACCACCCGGAAGACGGGGTCGGTTTCCAGCAGCACCCGCAGGCCCAAGCGCAGGGATGGATGATCGTCGGCCAACAGGACGCGGTAGACCATTCCCGGATCCTGCGCGCGGTCAGGGGGAGCGGCGGGATTCCTGCCGCCTTTTAGCATACCATAGGGCATGGCCTTCGGGTTATCGGGCGCGGGCCATGCGCTGGGCGATCACGGGCAGCAACTGTTGGAAGACGTGGGGCGCCGATCCTCGGGCGGGGAACACCTCAACGTCCAGCGTCCACAGCACGCTGATCGCATTTCCAGACACGGCCACCAGGAGATAGGCCTTCCCCGCCGGATACTGGAGTTCGAGCACCTGGCCCTGGATCCCCAGGGAGGACCAAGGGGTGGTGTGGAGGATGGGGGCTTGGCGGCCGAGGGTGTGGGGAAGGTCTTGGAGCCATTGGCGGTAGCGGGCGGCGGCCTGCTGGGCGTTGGGATAGCGATAGACAGCGTGCAAGATGGGGATAGGAGGCTTGGGCGGACGGTCGTAGGCGAGAAAGTATACACTGATCCCCTTCTCGTAATCAGTAGGAAGACCAATGAGCGTGGCCATTTCTGCTGCTGGTGCTGCTGGATCGCGAGGATCATGTTCGATGTCGTGGCATGGGGCGGCGGCGCAGAACTCCTCTTGGCGGAGGAGGAGATCCTCCAAGGGGAAGGGGGTAGGGGTGGACCGCGAGAGGAAGGCGGCGGCCATCGGCTGGGCTCCCCCCAGCAGCACCAGCAAAAGGCCTCCGAGCAGAGCAAGCAAGGTTTTCCGCATCTTGGTTCCTCCCTAGTTTATCCAGCACACGGCTGAGTAATTGTTGATGTTTTGACGGGCGGGATTAAGGAGCCACCATAAACCGGGGACCCCCAACTTGGATTCGGGGTATTGGATCCACCAGGTCCACTGATCGATGCAGCCGTGGGAGCTGGAACAGGTGTCGGCGTATCCACCGGGGCCGTGATATTGGGGGCTATGGCAATAAGGGGCGTTCCACACAGCCAATACGTGGGGCCGCCAATCGGCCCATGGGAACTCCCAGCGGCTGGCTAAGATCCGACCCCACCAGAGGGGCTGGGGCTCTGGGACCAGAGGCGGGCGCGGGGTGGGTGCAGGCGTTGGGCGCGGAGCAGCGGTATTCCATCCCCACCCGAGCAGCGCCATCCCGACGCACCACCCTTTCCAAAAGCGCATGGCGACCTCCAGGGGGCTGGATTCCCGCTCTCAGCATAATCAGAAACGGGGTCCCGCACAACGGGGAAATCCTCAGGAAGAGGCTGTGGATTTCCACAGGGGTGGGATCTTTGCGTTATGGGGTGCGGATCAGCAGGTCCTCGAACTCCCGGGCGGCATCCACCAGCCGGCCGGTTTGTCGCCACAGGCTGAAGTCCGCCCACTGGGGATCCCCGGGGAGATCGTCCATAAACCAGCAGAAGGCCTGCACTTGGGGCTCTGCGGTGACGACGGACCAGGCGGCGGTCAGCCATCCTCGGGGATAGTTGTGGGCTGGCGCCACGCCCTCGTCCGGCGCGTAGGTGTTGGCGGCGGTGATGTAAACGGGGCGGCCCCGCGTGGTCGGATAGGCGTTGAGGATCTCCAGCCAGTCGTAGAGGACCCGGAAGCCGATGCGGGCGCCGGAGGCGTCCCGCAGGTCCAGCCACGGCTCCTCGGCCTCCGGGCGGCCGGCGGCCCGGGCCGCCGCCTCGGTGTTCACCGTGACCCGGACGAGCTCGCTC
>NZ_PSLG01000045.1:0-18178 GCF_040289485.1 Thermoflexus sp. | reverse complement strand
TGGACGGCGTGGGGGAAGGGCGGGGCGGGGCGCTGTCGGCGGTCCTCGCAGAGGCGGAAGGGACCTTCGGCGTCAGGGGCGAAGGGACCGGCCTTTCTGCCGTTGCGGCCGTGGGGACGGGGTTCGCAGCTGGCGAACGCAGGCCCCAGAGGATTCGCCCGAGGGCGGCCAGGGTCAGCAGTCCATCGGCCGATACCAGCCCGGTAGCCCAGAGGGGCCATGGGACGGGCGGGCGACCCCGGGCGTTGGGAAACCGCCGACGGACCCGCCGCACCGTCGCCCGGATGGCCGGTGCGGTCGGGGCGGCCTGGTAGGCCTTTGCCAGCCACCCGAGGGCCTCCCCGGGCGTGCGCGCGGAAAGGGCCCGAGCGGCCCAGGCCAAGGCAGGATCCGATCGCTGTCTGGAGACCGGCATCCTTGACCTCCGGATACTTATGGTAGCCCGGCGGCTCCTCCTGGGGCCAGGCGCAGCCGCACCTGCCATCCGGTCCAGCCGGCATGGCCCCGGGCGTCGGTGCACGGCCGCGCCGTCACGCCTTCCAGGATCGGCTCCGGGCGCTCCACGCCCACGTGGTAATTCCCCTGGGGTTGCATCCGGACGTCTGCGTAGCCCGGCCCCATCCCCGGCTTCAGCCCGGTCAACAGCGTCTCGACGCCCCCAGGGCCCCAGACCCACAGCCGGACCCCCGCGCGTTCCGCGCCGTCGGGGCCGACGATCCAGAGGCGGAGCAGCGGGGTCGCTTCGCACATCGCCTGCTGTTCCAGGATCTCTGGGCCGGCCCGGGTGGGCGTCGGCAGCGGCGTGGGTGTTTCCTCAACGGGAGAAGCCGTGGGCGACGGCGTAGGGGAGGGAGATGGCGTCGGGGATGGGGAAGGCGTGGGGATCAGGGTCGGGGAGGGGAGCGGTCGGGTGGGCACGGGTGTGGCCAGCACCACCACCAGGGCCGGAGACCGGGCGCCGAGGGCCTGAGCGGCCTGGGCCAGGGCCCGCACCGTCGGCAGCGGCCAGTTTCCCAGAAGCCCTTGCTCGGCCAGATCCCTCAACCGGTCTGGGAGATCCGGCCGCCGCAGGGCGTCCAGCCGTCGGCGGAGAGCGGCGGGATCCCCATCCGTCCCGTAAGCCTGGGCGGCCAGCACCATCCACAGATCCTGGTAGGGGGCGGCCAGTTCGGCCGGGGAGCCGTTGCCGGGGGGCGGAGGGAACATCTCCCAGGCCAGCGCCAGCCCGATCCCCACGCCGGCGAGCAGGCCAGCCAGCGCCAGCCCCCACGTCCACCGGCTCATGGCGATGGCTCCTCCCGTGGAGGTTCCCCGGAACCGCTCAGCGCCGCCAGCAGGCGGGCCATGGCCGCCCGAGCGGGAGACGAGCGGGGAAATGGCGGCTGCGTCAGGGCCTGCTGGAGCCGTGTCATCGGATCCCCCAGCACGGCGAGCCGGGCGCGGGCCAGGGCCAGGTCCCCGTCGTAGGCATAGGCCAGGGCCACCATCTGGATGTATTCCGTCTGCCAGGCCGGGCTCAGATCCCCGGGGGCCAGATCCACATAGCGAACCGGCCAGACGAGACGGCCAAGGAGGAAGCCGAGGCCGATCCCCGCCATGACGCTGAGCCCGATGATCCATGCGGCCCTCCGTCGGCCCATCGCAACCTCCCCTTATCGACGCCGGCCTCAACCGGCGGAGACAGGCAGGGATCATCCGGGCGATCCCCCTGCCACGGACGGGCGATGGCGGTGGCACTCGCCGCATCCGATCTCGGGGTGGGGGACCTCTCGATCAGGCGGCAGGTCTGGGCCTGCCGCCCGCGAGAATCGTCCTCGTAGGAAAAGAGGCACTCGGCCCCATACGGGGTGCGCATCTCGACGCCTCGGGGGCCGCATCGCTCTGGGAGCATCCCAACGATTTGTCTTGTTCCTATGCAGTATGGGTTACAACCGCGGGTATCGACGCCGCAGCGTGTTGATAAATCCCCGTCGAATAACGCGCAATCCGTATCGTATTTGGGTCGTATCCGTCATAAAGGCTCGCAAAAGATAACCCAGGGCGACTCGCTTTGGCTCAACATGCCAGGCGGTAGCAAAACGATAGTAAAGCAACTTCGCGCGGAAATGGGCCGGATATGTTAGGAAGCGATCCCATGTTACTGCCAAGTGACAAGCCAGCCGATTCTGACGATTTAAAAATTCTAAAGAACGGCTTGTATTGTTTGTATGAAGACGATAATAGACCGTGGGTTGATCTATATAAACCATGGAGAAACTGTGACTAATTTTGACCCAAGCCAGCCAGTCCTCTCCTCCCGCTCCTCCCAGCGCCTCTTCAAAATATCCGACCGTTTCAAAGCATTTTCTGCGCACCATAACGGTGCTTGTTGTAGCACAGTATTCTACAGTTTCCCACCGAAAATCATCATGATGGCGGGGAGCGCCAGATATTGCCGATTTCAATCCCAAGACCTGGTCATCGGCATCTATCAGAAAAGCGTCGGTGGCCACCAATCCCACCTCTGGGCGCTGGTCCAATATGGCAGCTTCCAGCGACAAACGGCCCGGTAGACACCTATCATCGGCATCCAGGAAAGCAATATACTCACCACTGGAACTTTTTATGCCGATATTTCGTGCGTGGGCAACCCCACGATTACTGGGACATTCAATGTAGATAATGCGATCGCCAAAACGGGCCGCTACAGCATGGGAATCATCTGTAGAGCCATCATTGACAACAATAATCTCTTTGTTGGGATAATCTTGCTCCAGCGCACTCTGAATAGCGCGGTCTAGAAAACGACCTTGATTATAGCATGGGATAATGACGCTAACTTTGGTGGGCATAGCTCTTATATCTCCGGGATTGCGAGCATATTGCGGGCGGGCTGGGTCCCTTCAATCACGCCCCCCAGCCCTCCACCGCTCCATCGGCTCCTGCATGGGTCTGCGGCGAGGGCCACCCCCACCGGTCTGCTTGTGCCAGGGGTCCCCTCCTGCCTCTTCTGGGAGAAATCGTGCCTTTCGTTGGGCGCGGGCGCGTTGATCTCCATCCGCCAGACGACTGCAGCGTGAACCTTCTCTCGTGGCTTCCGTTGGTCCATGGAGCATCCCGGCCATCCCCCGCGTTCTTATTATAGTGCATCCATGGGTTGCTGGGTGTTGGCCTGGGTTCGGTTCGGGCTTGGCCGCAAGGCCGGATCTTCTCCGCCGCTTCCCTGCGGACCATCGCGAGGGTCGCGGGCTTGCGCCCCTGGGTTCCGAGCGATGCCCGGCGAGGGTGGGATGACCCTTGTCTCCTCCCCCCGGCGGCGCAGGCCGCCTGGGGTTCGCGGCCTTGACAGTTTCGATCACGTTGGTTATCATAATAGACAAACTCGAACGATCGTTTGCTTGGTAAAACCAGGAGCTGGAGCGCCGGCTGGGGAACCCCCGTCGATCGGGCGGTGAATTCCACGAGGTGAGGAGGGGCCTATGGAGATGCGTCGGATGGGGACGATGCTCTGGGTTGGCCTGCTGGTGCTTGCCGCGTGTGCCCCGCCCACGCCCGCCCCGCCGCCGGCCACTCCCACGGCGGCTCCCGCTGCCCCGTCGACGCCCACCCCGCCGCCGAAGGCGGGCACCCCCTATAAGATCGGCTTCATCGCCTCCATCACCGGCCCTGGGGCCAGCCTGGGGGTTCCCGAGCGGAACGTCGCCCAGATGGTCCAGGCGCAACTCAAAGCCCAGGGCGGGATCACCGGGCCGGATGGGGTGCGCCACGAGGTCCAGATCCTGATCTTCGATGACGAGAGCAAGACCGACACCGCCGCCAGCGTCGCCCGGCGCCTGATCGAACAGGAGGGGGTGGACGTGCTGGTGGCGGGCACCCTCAGCGGCCCGAGCCTGGCCATGGTCCCCATCGCCACGGAGGCCAAGGTCCCCATGATCTCCATGGCCTCCGCCCGGGCCATCATCGAGGACCCCGAGACGAAGCAGATGCGCGCGTGGATCTTCAAGCCGGTGCCGGAGAACCTGCACTCGGCCCAGGCCCAGGCCGATTACCTCAAGGCGGTCGGGGTGACCAAGGTCTGCCACCTCTATGAGAACACCGCTTACGGCAAAGACACCTTCGCCAGCGCCCAGGCTGTCTTCCCCAAGGTTGGCATCGAGATCGTCTACAGCGACGCCTTCGAGCGCACGGCCACCGAGTTCCCGCAGGTGGCCAAGGTCAAGACCAGCGGCTGCCAGGCCGTGGTCATTGGCTCTATCCCGCCGGCCTCTGCCTTAGTGAACGTGGCCGTCCGGGACCAGTTGCCGGACATCCGGATTGTCCACGGCCATGGCTCCTGCAGCCCCGACCTGATCAAGAACGCCGGGGCGGCGGCCGAGGGGACCGTGATGCCCTGCGGCAAGATCCTGGTGGCCGATCAGCTGCCGGACGCCGATCCGGTCAAGCGGCTGAACCTGGAGTTCGTCAAGGCCTACCAGGATTTCACCAAGGGGGAGCCCATCAGCACCTTCGCCGGCCACGCCTATGACGCGCTGCAGTGGGCCCTGTCCGCTCTGAAGACCTTGCCGGAGGGCCTGCCCCTGGCCGAGCGCCGGGCGAAGATCCGGGAGGCCCTGGAGACCCAGATCCGGAACTTCCCCGGCACCCACGGTCTGTTCCACCTGAGCCCCCAAGACCACCTGGGCTTCAACTACGCGGACTTCGTCATCGTTACGGTGAAGGAAGGGAAGTTCCGGATCCTCCCCAAGGATCAGTGGAAGTGAGCGGGTTGGGCCTGTTCCGTGTTGTCGGGCGGGCCTCCGCCCCAGCGCCGGTCGAGGGGGTGGAGGCCCGTGCCCGGCGGGAAGAAGCTATCGGCCGCTGGGGGATGGGGGTGGCGGCGGCTGGGATCGCCCTGGTGTTGATCCTCCTGGGCCGTCGCCATGGCTTCGGCCCGACGACCTACATCCAGTTCGCGTTGGACGGGCTGCGGGCCGGCAGCATTTACGCGCTGGTCGCCCTGGGGTTTGTGTTGATCTACCGCGTGACCGGGGTGATCAACTTCGCCCAGGGGGCCTTCGTGATGTTGGGCCCGATGATCACCGCCACGCTGTATGAGCGGCCATGGCTTTCCCCCCCGCCGTTGCGCCTGGCTGCCTCGGCCGCGGCCGCGGTGGCCCTGACGGCCCTGCTGGGGGTCGCGGTGGAGCGGCTGGCCCTCTATCCGGCCCGGCGGGCCTCGCCGTTGACCCGCGTCATCATCACCGTCGGCGTCTACTTGATCCTCCAGGGGGCGGCCCTCCTCCTCTGGGGGCCGTATGCCAAGGTCCTCCCGGCCTTCAGCACCATGGCCCTAGCGGACCGCTCCTTTCGGATCGCCGGCCTGTTGGTGAAGGGGCAATCCCTGTGGATCTGGGGGACCACGGCGGCGACCCTGGCGGCCCTGGCCCTGTTCTTCGGCCGCACCACCCTGGGCAAGGCGATGCGGGCCTGCGCGGTCAACCGGCTGGCGGCCCAGTTGATGGGCATCCCGGTGGACCGCATGAGCACGCTGGCCTTCGGGATGGCGGCGGCTCTCGGCGCCATCGGCGGCATCGTCCTCGGCCCGGTGACCCGAGCCACGTACGACATGGGCCTGGATCTGGGCCTGAAGGGGTTTGTGGCCGCGGTCATGGGTGGACTGGTCCGTTTTCCGGGCGCGGCCTTAGGAGGCCTCCTCCTGGGGGTGCTGGAGAACCTGTGGGCCGGCGTGACGCTGGCCGGCTTCAAGGATCTCTTCGCCTTCATCGTGTTGATCCTGGTCCTCCTCGCACGCCCCACTGGCTTCGCCGGCGCGGCGGAGGAAGAACGGGCGTAGGAGGTGGGATGGGACGGGTTTGGCGCTGCTGGGATGGGATCGGGCTGGCGGTGGGGGTGCTGCTCGTGGTGCTGGTCGGGGGGCTGGAGGCGGCCCATCCGCTGGGCCTTTCCCTGCCCCGCCTCACTGGGGGGCTGCTGACTTTAGATCTGCTGATCCGGGCTGGGATCTTCACCGTGGTCCTGGTGGGCCTGAACCTGCTCATGGGCTATGCGGGGCAGGTCTCCCTGGGCCAGGCCGCCTTCTACGGGATGGGGGCCTTCTGTTCCGCCATCCTGACTGTGCGGGCGCGGGCCTTGGGGATCCCCTCGGCCCTCTCCGAGGCCTGGTGGTGGCCGTGGGCGGTGATGGCAGTGGGGGCGGTCGGGGTGGGTCTGCTGGCCTATGGGATCGGACGGCCGGTTCTGCGTCTGCGGGGGCACTACCTGGCTATGGCCACCCTGGGGCTGGGGATCGCGGTCTACATCCTGTTGCGGGAGAACCTGGGGCTTTCCCACCTCAACCTCACCGGCGGCTTCGACGGGATCCAGGGGATCCCCCGCCTGCGCCTGGGCGGGCTGGTGCTCTGGCCGGCCTGGCGGTATTTCCTGCTGGTCTGGACCTTCGCCTTTGGCGCCATCCTCATGGGCCGGAACGTGGTCCGCTCCCGGGTGGGTCGGGCGCTGCGGGCCATCCATGGCAGCGAGATGGCCGCGGAGAGCGTCGGCGTGGAGGCCCCTCACTACAAGGCCCTGATCTTCGCCCTCAGCGCGGGGCTGGCCGCTCTGGGCGGCAGCCTCTATGCCCACTTCCAGACCACCGTGATCCCGGCCACCTTCGGCTTCGGGCCTTCCCTGGAGCTGGTGGTGATGTCGGCGGTGGGGGGGATGGCCAGCATCTGGGGGGCCCCCTTCGGGGCCCTCGCCGTCCTCTTGGTCCAGGAGATCCTGCGCACCCGTCTCCACCTGCTGATCCCCAACGCCCAGGGGGAGTTCGAGGCCATCGCCTTCGGCCTGATCCTGGTGCTGATCATGCTGTTCCTGCCCGAGGGGCTGACGGTCGGCGGACTTCGCTGGCTGCGCCGCCGGCGGCTTCTGTTCCCGGGACGGATTTGAAGGGGGAGTTCTGGCGATGGTGAGCCCGAACGGCACCGGGGAACGGGCGGATCGCCCGCTCCTGGAAGTGATCCGGGTCCGCAAGGCCTTCAGCGGCCTGATGGCCCTTGTGGACGTCTCGTTGCAGGTCTGGCCGGGACAGATCAAGGGGCTGATCGGCCCCAACGGGGCGGGCAAGACCACCCTGTTCAACCTCATCGCTGGCCTGTTGCGTCCGACCGCGGGGGACATCCGGTTCCAGGGGCGTTCGATCGTCGGCCTGCCGCCCTACCGGATCGTCGCCCTGGGGATCGCTCGGACCTTCCAGAACGTGCGGCTGTTCCCCGGGATGACGGTCCTGGAGCACGTGCTGGTGGGCGCCCACCGCATCGGACGGAGCGGCCTGCTGGGGGCGATCTTCCAGACCCCGCGGATGCGGGCGGAGGAGGCGCGGTTGCGGGAGCGGGCCTGGGCCCTCCTGGAGCGGGTGGGCCTGGCGGAATGGGCGGACCGGCCGGCGGAGAGCCTGCCCCTGGGCCTGCAGCGAGTGTTGGAGGTGGCCCGGGCCCTGGCGTCCAGCCCGCGGCTGTTGCTCTTGGACGAGCCGGGGGCCGGGCTGAACCCCTCGGAGAAGGCGCGCCTGGCGGCGCTGATCCAGGAGGTCCGGCGGGCGGGGGTGACGGTGCTGCTGGTGGAGCACGATATGGGCCTGGTGATGGGGCTGGCCGATGAGATCGCCGTCTTGGATTACGGGGTGCTGATCGCCGAGGGGCCGCCGGAGGCCATCCGGCGGGATCCCCGGGTGATCGCCGCCTATCTGGGCGCGGACGAGGTGGCCGATGCGGCTTGAGGTGTGCGATCTGGAGGCGGGCTATGGCCCGGTGAGCGTGCTCCGGGGGGTCTCCATGCGGGTGGAGCCCGGGGAGATCGTGGCGGTGGTGGGGGCCAACGGCGCCGGCAAGACCACGCTGCTGCGGGTCATCAGCGGGCTGCTGCGGCCGCGGACGGGCCGCGTGTTCTTCGACGGGCAGGAGATCACAGGGTGGCCCCCCGAGCGCATCGTGGCCCTGGGGCTGGTCCACATCCCGGAGCGGCGGCAGCTGTTCGCCGCGATGAGCGTGGAGGACAACCTGCGGCTGGGGGCGTATCTGCGTTGGCGCCGGGGGGAGCGCCGTGCTGTGGAGGCGGATCTGGAGCGGATCTATGCCCTTTTCCCTCGCTTGAAGGAGCGCCGCCGGCAGCTGGCGGGGACGCTGAGCGGGGGGGAGCAGCAGATGCTGGCCATTGGGCGGGGGCTGATGGCCCGGCCCCGCCTCCTCTTGCTGGACGAACCCTCCCTGGGCCTGGCCCCGCTGTTGGTCCAGGAGCTGTTCCGGGTGATCGCTGGGCTGCGGGACCAGGGGATCACCATGCTGCTGGTGGAGCAGAACGCCCGGCAGGCCCTCCGGGTGGCTGACCGGGCTTACGTCTTGGAGACCGGGCGGATCGTGCGGGAGGGGGCGGCCGCGGCCCTCCGTGACGACCCGGAGGTGCAAGCGGCGTATCTGGGCGGTCCTGCCCTGAAGGCTCGGGGAGGGGATCGATCTGAGCCGGTTTCGGAGGTCCCTGTCGATGCCAGTGCCACCGGAACACTTGCGTCAGGTCATGCGGCGCTGGGCCAGCACGGTGACGGTGGTGACCGTGCGGGCCGGTGAGCGCATCCACGGCCTCACCGCCACCGCTTTCACCAGCGTCTCGATGAACCCGCCGCTGGTCCTGGTTTGCGTCCAGAACGACAGCCGGAGCGAGGCGTTGTTGCGGGAGGGGCGTTGCTTCGCGGTCAACTTCCTGTCCGAGGAGCAGGCGGCCCTCGCCGAGCGGTTCGCCGGCCGGATCCCGACGGACGACCGGTTCGCGGGCTTGCGCCTCCGGGCCGCTGCCACCGGCGCGCCCATCCTGGAGGACGCGCTGGCCTACCTGGATTGCACGGTGGCGGGGGCTTACTGGGGCGGCGACCACACCATCTACCTGGGCCTGGTGGAGGCGGCGGGGATCCTGCGAGACGGGGCGCCGCTGCTCTACTTCGCGGGCGCCTACCGTCGGCTGGCCGCTGGGAACGGAGGAGGTGCCCGATGAAGGACGGCGCACGCCTGCGCGGCTCCCTGGTGCCGCTGGTGACCCCCTTCCGCCACGGGGCGGTGGACTGGGAGGGGTTCGCCGGGCTGATCGAGTGGCAGATCGCCTCCGGTTCCCACGGCCTGGTCATCACGGGGACCACGGGGGAGCCCAGCGCCCTCACCTTTGAGGAGCGGGTGGGCCTCTACCGGCTGGCCGTGGAGGTGGCCCGCGGACGGGTGCCGGTGGTGGCAGGGACGGGGACCAACAACTTCGAGGAGACGGTGCGGCTTTCCCAGGCCGCACAGGCCGCCGGGGTCGACGCCCTGCTGGTGGTGGTGCCGTATTACGTGCGGCCCTCCCAGGAGGGGCTGTTCCGCTATTTCCAGGGGATCGCCGAGCGGGTGGATCTCCCGGTGATCCTTTACAACATCCCGGGGCGCACGGCGGTCAACCTGGAGGTCGACACGGTGGCCCGGCTGCGGGAGGCGTGTCCCAACATCGTCGGGATCAAGGAGGCCAACAAGGATTTCGAGCACATCAACCGGCTGTTGCACCGGCTGGGGCGCGACTTCCTGGTCTATTCCGGCATCGAGTTGTTGTGCTTCCCAGTGTTGGCCATCGGGGGGGCCGGTTACGTGAGCGCCACGGGGAACGTGCTGCCGGACCAGGTGGCGCGGCTTTACGATCTGGTCGCCGCCGATCGGTGGCGGGAGGCCCGGGAGCTGCATTACGCGCTGCTGCCGCTCAACGACGCCCTGTTCATCGAGACCAACCCGGTGCCGGCCAAGACTGCCCTGGGGCTGATGGGGAAGATCTCGCCGGAGGTGCGCCTCCCCCTGGCGCCGATGCGGCCGGAGAACGTGGAGCGGCTGCGGCAGGTGTTGCGGTCTTACGGCCTGATCGACGGCGGATGAGGGGCGCGGCGTTGGGCCGGTGGATGGCGGCGCAGGGCAGATCGAGGGGGTGCGCGGGATGCGACGGACCCGGTTCGCTGCCGAGGGACGGATCTGGGA
This sequence comes from Thermoflexus sp., assembly GCF_040289485.1. GTDB lineage: Bacteria > Chloroflexota > Anaerolineae > Thermoflexales > Thermoflexaceae > Thermoflexus. The sequence continues at coordinate 8,183 of NZ_PSLG01000045.1, read as the reverse complement.
AGGCGTGGTCACCGAGGAGGGGGTTCTGGTGGCCGAAGGGCGGGCCTTCGATCCGGACCGTGTGGTTTGGCTGCCGCCGGTTCCTCCCGGGGGCAAGGCCATCGGCCTGGCCCTCAATTACGTCGAGCACGCCGAGGAGCTGCGGATGGCCCCGCCGGAGGAGCCCGCCCTGTTCCTCAAGCCGTCCAACGCATGGATCGGCCATCGGGCCCCAGTGCGCTACCCGCCGGGCGTGAAGGTCCTGCACGGGGAGGTGGAATTGGTGGTGGTCATCGGGCGGCGCTGTCGGAAGGTGCGCCCTGAGGCCGCCTGGGAGGTCATCGCCGGCTACACCATCGGCAACGATGTGACTGCGCGGGACTTCGTCGGCAACTTCTACCGCCCGCCGGTGCGGGCCAAGGGACAGGACACTTTCGGCCCCATGGGCCCGTGGCTGGTGACGCCCGATGAGATCCCCGATCCTCACCGCCTGTCCCTACGGCTGTTTGTCAACGGGCGTCTGGCTCAGGAGGGTCACACCTCCCGGATGATCCATCGCATCCCGGACCTGATTGCCTTCATCACCTCGTTCATGACCCTGGAGCCGGGGGACACCCTCTGGACCGGCACGCCGCGGGGCATCGTCCCGGTGCGGCCCGGGGATGTGATGCGCGCGGAGATCGAGGGGATCGGGGTTCTGGAGAACCCGGTGGTGGAAGACGAAGCGGCGGGGGGAGGGGATCCCCTCCGGATGGGAGGATGAGATGGAGCAGCGGGACGGCCTGTATGTGGTGCGCCATTTCATCGACAACGCCTTCGTAGAAGCGGCGGAGGGCGGCGTCTTCGAGACCTTGAACCCGGCCACCAATCGGGTCATCGGGGTGGTGGCGGATGGCACGGCCGTCGATGTGGACCGGGCGGTGCGGGCGGCCCGGCGGGCCTTCGACGAGGGGCCGTGGCCGCGCATGCCGGCGGCCGAGCGGGCCCGCTACCTGCGCCGCATCGGCGACCTCATCCTTCGGCATGCGGAGGAGATCGCCCGCCTGGAGGTCCTGGACACCGGCATGCCCATCACCCAGGCGGGCAAGGGGGCTGTCCCCCGCGCGGCGGAGAACTTCTACTTCTTCGCCGAGATGGCCACCCGTATCACCGGGGAAACCTATCCCAAGGACGGCGAGTTCCTCAACTACACCGTGCGCAAGCCGGTGGGGGTGGCTGGGCTGATCACTCCATGGAACACCCCCTTCATGCTGGCGACCTGGAAGGTGGCCCCCTGCCTGGCCGCCGGCAACACCTGCGTGCTGAAGCCGGCGGAGTGGTCCCCCCTCTCGGCGGCCAAGTTGGCCGAGATCCTCCAGGAGGCCGACCTGCCCCCGGGGGTCTTTAACGTCGTCCACGGGTTCGGGGAGCGGGCCGGTGCGCCCCTGGTGGCCCATCCTGGGGTCCAGTTGATCTCTTTCACCGGCGAAACAGCCACCGGGATCGAGATCATGCGCAACGGGGCGGCCACCCTCAAGCGCTATTCGATGGAACTGGGGGGCAAGAACGCGGCCATCGTCTTCCCTGACGCCGACCTGGAGCAGGCCCTGGACGGGGTGATCTGGCAGGCCTTCTCACTCAACGGGGAGCGCTGCACCGCCAACTCCCGCCTGCTGCTCCACCGCTCCATCTATGAGGAGTTCCTGGGGCATCTGTTCGAGCGCGTCGCTGCCATCCGGGTCGGGGACCCCTTCGATCCGCAGACCGAGGTCGGCCCGCTCATCCACCCCGAGCACTGGCAGCGGGTGCGGGGCTACATGGAGGTCGCCCGGTCCGAGGGGGCGACCATCGCCCTGGGGGGCGACCGCCCGCCGCACCTCCCGGAGGGCAACTACTTCGCCCCCACCGTCATCGTGGACGCGCGGCCGGAGATGCGGGTGGCCCAGGAGGAGATCTTCGGCCCGGTCCTGGTGGTGCTGCCCTTTGAGACGGAGGAGGAGGCCATTCGCATCGCCAACGGGGTGAAATACGGCCTGGCCGCCTACATCTGGACCCGGGACCTCGTCCGTGCCCACCGGGTGGCCCAGGCCATGGAGGTGGGGATGGTGTGGATCAACGCCCCCAACGTCCGCGATCTGCGCACGCCCTTCGGGGGCGCCAAGCACAGCGGCATCGGGCGGGAGGGGGGGCACTACAGTTTTGAGTTCTACACTGAGGTGATGACCATCCACGTCGCCCTCGCCGCGCCACGCATCCCGCGGCTGGGGATCGGTCGGTGAGGGGTCGGCGCGATCTCTCCCGAGAGGAGGACAGTATGGGCGCGCGGACCGGCGCGCAGTTCCTGCAACGGATCCGGGAGCATCCTCGCGATCTCTGGCATCGGGGGGAGCGGGTGGAGGATCCCACCGCCCACCCTGCCTTCGCCCGCGGGCTGCGCTCGATGGCTGCCCTCTACGACTTGCAGTGGCAGCGCGCCGAGGAATGCCTTTACGACTTGCCGACCAGCGGGGAGAAGGTGGGGCTCTCGTTCCTCATCCCCCGCTCCGCCGAGGACGTGCGGCGGGTCAGCCGGATGATGAAGATCTGGGCGGACGCCCATTTCGGTTTCATGGGCCGGACCCCCGATTATCTCAACCGGGCCATCGCCTACTACGCCTCGGGGGCGGACTTCCTGGGGGAAAAGGAGCCGGCCTTCGCCGAGCACATGCGGCGTTACTACGAATACCTGCGGGAGAACGACCTCTGCCTCACCCACACCCTCATCCACCCCCAGGCCAACCGGGCGGTGGGCCCTTCCAGGCAGGCCGACCCCTACCTGGCAGCCCGGGTGGTGAAGGAGACCGACGGGGGCATCGTGATCCGGGGGGCGCGGATGCTGGCCACCCTGCCCGCCGTGGACGAGATCATGGTCTTCCCCTCCACCCTGCTGCGGAACACGGAGGAGGACGCCCCCTACTGCTATGCCGTTGGGATCCCATGCGACACCCCTGGCCTGCGCTTCCTGTGCCGGGAGACCCTGGACTACGGCCGCTCTCCCTTCGATCATCCTCTGGGGTCGCGGTTCGACGAGGTCGACGCCGTGGTGATCTTCCACGACGTCTTCGTCCCGTGGGAGCGGGTGTTCATCTATCGGGACGTGGAGCGGGCCAACCAGGCCTACGTGGCCACCGGGGCCATCGTCGGGATGGCCCACCAGGTGGTGGTCAAGAACATCGCCAAGACCGAGTTCTTCCTGGGGCTGGCCTCTCTCATCGTGGATGCCATTGGCATCGAGGGCTTTCAACACGTCCAGGAGAAAGTGGCCGAGATCTGGATCTATCTGGAGACGATGAAAGCTTTACTGCGGGCTGCCGAGGCCGACGCCCACGAGGATGCCTTCGGGGCCTTCCGGCCGGCCTGGCCGCCGCTGGACGCTGCCCGCAACCTTTATATGCGCTGGTATCCGCGCATCGTGGAGATCATTCAGCAACTCTCGGCCAGCGGCATCATCGCCACGGTGACCGAGGGGGACATGAAGAACCCGGAGTTGGCCGAGGACGTCCGCCGCTACTTCCAGGCGGCCCGGGCCGAGGCCTACGACCGCATCCCCCTGTTCCGCCTGGCGTGGGACGCGGCCCTCTCTGCTTTCGCCGGGCGCCAGGTCCAGTATGAGCGGTTCTACTTCGGGGACCCGGTGCGCATCGCCGGGGTCATCTTCCAGAAGCACGACCGCACGCCTTACATGGAGAAGGTGCGCGAGTTCCTCAGGCAGATGAAGGAGGAAGCCTTCGCCGAGGCCGGGGAGGCGGCCGGACGCTGATCCAAGAAAGGAGACAGCGATGGCGGCGTTCTCCATCACCCGAGCGGCCCACGCGGAACTCCGGGTGACCGATCTGGAGCGGGCCCGGGCTTTCTACGTGGAGGCCCTGGGGTTCGTGGAGGTTGCCCGGGAGGAGGGTCGGATCTACCTGGGCGGCCTCGAGGAGCGGGACCGCTACAGCCTGATCCTGCGGAAGGCTGAGGCCCCAGGCGTCACCCACATCGCCTTCCGGGTGGCGGAACCAGGGGACTTGGACCGGCTGGCCGATCTTTACCAGGCGGCCGGTTGCCCCATCCGCTGGTTGGCGCCTGAGGAGGAGGAGGCCGGCCAGGGACGCGCCCTGCGGGTCCAGGACCCCAGCGGGCTCCCGGTGGAGTTCTTCCACCAGATCGCCCAGCGCGAGCGGCTCCTCCAGCGCTTCGACCGCTATCGGGGGGCCCACATCATGCGCCTGGACCACTTCAACTGCCAGGTCCCCAACGTGCAGGAGGCCTACGACTGGTGGACCGGGCGGCTGGGCTTCTACTGCTCAGAATACACGGTGACCGACGAGGACCCCCCACGGCTGTGGGCGGCGTGGCTGCATCGCAAGCAGAACGTCCACGACATCGCGCTGATGAACGGCCTCGGCCCCCGTTTGCACCACCTGGGCTTCTGGGTGGCTGACACCCAGAGCGTGCTGCGGGCCTGCGACATCCTGGCCGCCCTCGGCATGGGGGAGGCCATCGAGCGTGGCCCGGGCCGCCACGGCCTGAGCAACGCCTTCTTCCTTTACCTGCGCGATCCCGATGGCAACCGCATCGAACTCTACACCAACGATTACATGATCCCTGACCCGGATTGGGAGCCCATCCGCTGGTCCATCAACGATCCGCGCCGGGCCACTTTCTGGGGCCACATCCCGCCGCGCTCCTGGTTCGAGGAGGCCTCGCCGGTGGAGCACATCCTCACTCGGGCGCTGATGCCGGTCCGGGAGCCCCTGCTGGTGGACCGGCCGGTGTTCGTGACGTAGGGGAGGGGGCCGTGAAAGGGCACATGGGTCCGGTGCGCGATGGGCTGGTCATGGCATGGGAGGAGGGCGGGCCCCCCGAGGGGCCGCCGCTGCTCCTCCTCCACAACGCCTGCAGCACCTTCCGCGCCACATGGGGGAGGATCCTGCCGACCCTGACAGGGCGCTTCCGCATCATCGGGCCGGACCTGCGGGGGCACGGCCGGAGCGGCAACCCCGATGACCGCCTGGACCTGCGGGAGATGGCCGACGACCTGGCGGCCTTGCTGGACCGTCTGGGGATCCCATCGGCCCACGTGATGGCCTTCAGCGGCGGGGCCTCGGCCGCCCTGTATCTGGCGACCCGCCATCCGCAGCGGGTGCGCACGATGGTGCTGATCGGCAGCCATTACACGGTGCGCGGCATGCGCACCCGCGGCGATGCCTTCTGGGACCCTGAGCGGATCCGGCGGGAGCACCCCGACTGGTGGGCCGCCATGATCCGATGGCACGGGTCGGAGGCGCGGGTTCGGGATCTGCTGCGTTGGTGGCGGGAGGAGGACCGCCACCGGCCCGATTTCACCCCGGAGGCCTTGAGGGCCATCCGGGTCCCGGTGCTGCTCCTCGTCGGGGAGGAGGATCCGATCACTCCCGTGGAACAGACCGTGGCGATGGCCCGCTGGCTCCCCCGGGCCCGGCTGGTCTGCTTCCCGGCGACCGGCCATGACGTCATGCGGGAGCGTCCGGAGGCCTTCCGGGAGGCCGTGGAGGCCTTCTGGCGGGAACATCTGGAGCCGGAGTCCGAATCCACCAGCATCCTGTAAGGAGGGGTTCGCCATGGCGGTGGCGCTGCGTTCGCTGTTCCTGAACGAGGAGATCGAGACGATGCCGCGGGATCGGCTGGAGCGGCTGCAGCTGGAGCGGCTGCAACGGATCGTGGATTACGTCTACCATCGGGTCCCCCACTACCGGCGCAAGATGGAGACGGCGGGAGTCAGGCCCTCGGACATCCGGAGCCTGGCCGACCTGACCCGGCTGCCCTTCACCACCAAGGCGGACCTGCGGGACACCTATCCCTTTGGCATGTTCGCCCTCCCCCTGAACCAGGTGATCCGCATCCATGCCTCCTCGGGGACCACGGGGAAGCCCACGGTGGTGGGCTACACCCGGAACGATCTGGAGGTGTGGGCGGAGGTCTGCGCCCGGTGTCTGGCCCTTTCGGGGGCGCGGCCAGGGGAGATGCTGCAGAACGCCTATGGTTACGGCCTGTTCACGGGCGGGCTGGGCTTCCATTACGGGGCCGAGAAACTGGGCATGACCGTGGTGCCGGTCTCGGCGGGCAACACGGCCCGCCAGTTGATGCTGTTGCGGGACTTCAAGCCCCACGTGATGACCTGCACGCCCTCTTACGCCCTGGTGATCACCGACGCCCTGCTGGCCGAGGGCTACCGGCCGGGCGACCTCAACCTGCGGGTCTTCATCCTCGGGGCGGAGCCGTGGACCGAGGGGATGCGCCGGGAGATCGAGGAAAAACTGGGGGTCCACGCTGTCAATGTTTACGGCCTGAGCGAGGTGATCGGCCCCGGCGTCGCCAATGAGTGCATCGAGGCCAAGAACGGCTCCCACATCTTCGAGGACCACTTCCTGGTGGAGGTGGTCGACCCGGCCACCGGGGAGCCGGTGCCGCCCGGCCAGGTCGGGGAGCTGGTCTTCACCACCCTGACTAAGGAAGCCTTGCCGGTGATCCGTTACCGCACGGGGGACCTGGCCTCCATCGATCCCACGCCGTGCGTCTGCGGGCGGACCTTCGTGCGGATGTCGCGGGTGCTGGGGCGGACCGATGACATGCTCATCATCCGTGGGGTGAACGTGTTCCCCTCCCAGGTGGAAGCGGCGCTGGTGGGGCTGCCCCACCTGACCCCACATTACCAACTGGTGGTCACCCGGGAGGGCCGGCTGGACGCCTTGGAGGTGAAGGTGGAAGTGAGTGAGGACTTCTTCCGCCAGGTGGGTGGGGAGTTCCTGTCGGGGGAGGTCTTCGAGGGCCTGGAGGCGGTGCAGGGCCTGCGGGAGCGGGTGGCCCACACGCTGAAGGAGGCCCTGGGCCTGCAGGTGAAGGTGACCCTGGCCCCGCCCGGCACCCTGCCCCGCAGCGAAGGTGGCAAGCTGCGGCGGGTGGTGGATATGCGACCGAAGGAGGCCTGAGGGGATGCAGGATCCCTTCATGGCGGCGCTGGGGCTGGAAGGGGAGGTGCTGGGGCCCGGGCGGGCGCGGGTGCGGGGGGTGGTGCGGGGGGACCATCTCAACCTGCACGGCACGGCCCACGGGGGGTTCCTTTACACGGTGGCTGATGCCGCCTTCGCCCTGGCCTCGAACGCCGAGGGGGTCCCTGCCGTCGCCCTCTCTACCCAGATGGAATACCTGCGCCCGGTCCAGGAAGGGGAAGCTATCGAGGCCCTCGCCGAGGAGGTTCATCGGGGCCGGCGCGTCGCCCTCTACCGGGTGGAGGTTTGGCGGGCCGGCGAGCGGGTGGCCCTTTTCACCGGATGGGTGGTCCGCCGGGAGACGCCGGCGGAGGGCTGACGGGGTCGTGGCCGGATCTCCACCTTGGCTGCTTCACTGCCAGCATCGATCCTGCAGAGCCATGCCGCCCGTGGGCATCGGTCTCAGGTGTGCTCACGTGGGGATTTCGTGGGGGGCGAAGGGGTGGCTGCCCCGCAGCCACCACACCCCCTGATCCCGGGCCGCCGCCCGGGCCAGCGGATGGATCTCCGGCCCTGCCACCGCTGCCATCACCTCGGCCTGGGGCCGTGCCTTCCGCAGCAAACCCGCCCGCGCCGCCGCTCGCGCCACGTCTTCCGTGGCGATGACCGCCGAAACTTCCACCACCACATACACCTCTCCCTCCCCCTCCCGCCGCTGCCCTCGCACGATCACATCCGCTTCCCCGAGGGCTTCGGCTTCCTCCGGAGCCAGCCGCCCGGTCTCCTCCGCCTCCCGCAGCAAGGCCTCCCGCTCCTCCGGCGAGAGGACGGCAGGGGCTGCCACCAGCCGACGGTAGCGGTGTGGGCGGGTGCGATAGCGGTCCTCGTGGATCATCCCCCGGACCAGGCCGTCCAGATCGCTCACCCGCTGGTCGGTGCGCCGTTGGGCTTCGGCCAGGGCGGCGAGGGCCTGTTCCAGGCGGTCTCCTCGTTCCTCGCTTCGCCGTTGGGCTTCGGCCAGTTCGGCGAAGCGGCGGTCGGCTTCGGCCCGTGCCGCGGCCACCTCCTCCTGGAGGGCGGCGAGACGGCGATCGGCCTCAGCGCGGGTGGCAGCGATTTCTTCTCGCAGTTCGGTGAAGCGACGATCGGCCTCAGCGCGGAAGGCCTCGAAGGCGGCGTCGCTTCGCCGCTGGGCTTCGGCCAGGGCGGCGAGGGCCTGTTCCAGGCGGTCTC
>NZ_PSLG01000044.1:0-18486 GCF_040289485.1 Thermoflexus sp. | reverse complement strand
GCGCTGGCCCACCTCGAACCCACCGCCAGGCGGTGAGGGGGTGGATTCCGTGCGGACGTGCCCCGTCGGAAAGCTTCGTGGCCGAAATGGCTGATGATAAAAATGTCAGCTGTTGTCAACCCCCGGCGGGCGGCGCCACCGGCACGGGGATCTCCCCGGTGCCCCACGCCGTCGTCCGGCGGCAGGACCTTCGGGGACGGTCACGGCCGATACCGGTAGAGCATGCGTGGGAAGGCGATGGCCTCCCGGATATGGTCCAGGCCGCAGATCCAGGCCACCGTGCGCTCGATGCCCAGGCCGAAGCCGCTGTGGGGCACCGACCCGTAGCGCCGCAGATCGAGATACCACTGGTATTCTTCGAGGGGAAGGTTGTGCTCCCGGATCCGCTGCAGCAGGAGGTCGTAGTCGGCGATCCGCTCGCTGCCGCCGATGATCTCCCCGTAGCCCTCCGGGGCCAGGAGATCGGCGCACCGCACCACCTCCGGGCGCTGGGGGTCCGGCTGCATGTAGAAGGCTTTGACCGCCGCCGGGTAATGGGTGACGAAGACCGGCTTCTCGAAGTGGAGGGAGAGGGCGGTCTCGTGGGGAGCGCCGAAGTCCTCTCCCCATGAGATGCGCAGGGCGGCCTGGCGCTCCGGGTCGGCCTCCGCCTCCGCCCAGGTGTTGAGCATGCGGACCGCCTCGTCGTAGGTGATGCGGGGGAAGGGCGGGGTGACCTTCTCCAGGGGGGCGGTGTCCCGTTCCAACACCCGCAGTTCGGGGCGGCGTTCCTCCAGGACCCGGGCCACGATGTAGGAGACCAGGCCCTCGGCGATCTCCAGCATCTCCTCGAAGGTGCAGAAGGCCATCTCCGGCTCGACCATCCAGAACTCCAGAAGATGGCGCCGGGTCTTGGAGCGCTCGGCCCGGAAGGCGGGGCCGAAGCAGTAGACACGCCCGAAGGCGAAGATGTTGGCCTCGTTATACAGTTGCCCCGTCTGGGCCAGGTAGAGCCGCTCCCCAAAATAGTCCACCGGGAACAGGGTGGTGGTGCCCTCGGCGGCCGTGGCGGTTAGGATCGGGGTGTCCACGTTCAGGAACCCCTGGCCGTCCAGCCAGTCCCGGATGGCCCGGATCACCGTGGCGCGGATGCGCTGGACGGCCCATTGGCGGGAGGACCGCAGCCACAGGTGCCGGTGGTCCATCAGGAACTCGACCCCGTGGGGCTTGGGGCCGATGGGATAGTCCTGGGCCAGGTGCACGATCTGGAGGTCCCGCACGGCGATCTCGTAGCCGCCGGGGACGCCGGGCGCCCGCGCGTCCTGGCGGACGGTCCCCGTGACGATCAGGGAGGATTCCTGGGTGATCCGCCGGGCCGCCTCGAAGGTCTCCGGCGACACCTCGCGCATGGAGACCACGCACTGGGCGATGCCCGTGCCGTCCCGCACCAGCAGGAAATACAGGCGGCCCTTGTCGGTCTTGTTGTAAAGCCAACCGTGGACGGTGACCTCCTCCCCCACGTGGTCGGCGATCCGTTCGATCCGCATCAGCCGCGCCATGCGACCCCCTGTTCAGTCCATCTCCTGGCGGCCCTGGAGGGCGCGGACCAGGGTGATCTCATCGGCGTATTCCAGGTCGCCCCCCACCGGCAGCCCCCGGGCGAGGCGGGTGACCCGCACCCCTAGAGGGAGGAGCAGCCGGTGGATGTAGACGGCAGTGTTCTCCCCCTCCAGGCTGGGGTTGGTGGCCAGGATGACCTCACGGGGAGCCTCCCGGCGGACCCGTTCCACCAGTTCCCGGATCTTCAGGTCCTCCGGTCCGATGCCGTCCATCGGGGAGATCACCCCGTGCAGCACGTGGTAGACCCCCGGGTATTCCCCGGTGCGCTCGATGGCCAGGACGTCCAAAGGCTCCTCCACCACACAGATCAGGCCGTGGTCCCGTCGCTCGTCCCGGCAGATGGCGCACGGGCTCTCGTCGGTGATGTTGAAGCAGACCTCGCAGAGGCGCGTCTGCTCCTTCAGGGTCCGTAGGGCCTCCGCCAGGGCCATGACCTCCTCCGTCGGGGCCCGGAGCAAGTAGAAGGCCAGCCGGGAGGCGGTCTTGGGCCCGATGCCCGGGAGCCGGACCAGGGCCTCGATCAGCCGCGCGATCGGTTGCGGGGTGACGGCCGGAAGCGGACGCATGGCCCTCCGCCGGATGGATCCTTCGTCCTACCGAATGTTATCATAACCCATCTGCGCCCCCTCCGGCCAGGGCGCGGTGGGAGTAAGGTATAATATCTGCCAACCGAGGCGGGCGGGGGGGCGCCGCGGGAAATCCACGGGGAGGCGTCCATGCGGGAGATCACCGTTGCGGCCGTCCAGCTGAACGTCCAGATGAACGCCGTGGAAGAGAACTTGGCCCACATCGCGGAATGGATCGCCCGCGTCGCCAGTGAGCAGCGGGTGGACCTCATCGTCTTCCCCGAACTGGCCATCACGGGCTACGAATGTGGGGCGCGCTTCACCGAATGGGCCCAGCGGGTCCCTGGCCCGGCCACCCACCGCATCGCCCAGCGGGCCCGAGCGTTCGGGGTCCACGTGGTCTTCGGGATGGCGACCCGGGAGCGGGTGGAGACCATCCTTTACAACTCCGCTGTGGTCATCGGCCCGGACGGGGAGGCGCTGGGGGTTTACCATAAGGTCCATCTGAAGGGCGAGGAGCGGCTCCTCTTCCGGGGTGGCTATCGCTTCCCCCTCTTCGAGACGGGGTTCGGGATGCTAGGGGTGCTCATCGGGTGGGACCTCCTCTTCCCGGAGGCGGCCCGGGCGCTGGCCTTGAGCGGGGCCGAGATCCTGGCTGTCCCGGCTGCGTGGGAGCAGCCCCATCGGGAGGAATGGCGGATCCTGACCCGCGCCCGGGCCCTGGAGAACACCTTCTTTGTGGTCGCCGCCAATCGCATCGGCAAAGAGGTGACCTACGAGTTCGTTGGCGACTCGATGATCCTGGGGCCGCGGGGGCAGGTCTTTGCCTCCCTGGACGAGCCCGCCGAGGGCTATGTAGTGGCCCGCATCGATCTGGAGGAGGTGCGGCGCCAGCGGGAGGAACTCCAGGTCCTCCAGGCCCGGCAGCCCAACAGTTACCGGATCCTCGTGCGTCCATATTGAGGGAGCGCCATGGGCGCGGAACGATGGCGAGGATGGGCGCAGGCGATGTTGGAGGGGCCGGCCCGGGCCCTGGACCGGGCCGGCCTGCATCCCAACGGGGTGACCCTGGCGGGTTTCCTGCTGAGCGTGGGTGCGGGGATCTTGGTCGGGCTCGATCTTCGGGGGGGGGCAGCGTTGCTCTGGCTGCTGGGCGGGCTGTGCGACGCCCTGGATGGGACGCTGGCCCGGCGTTCGGGGAAGGCCTCCCCCTTCGGGGCCTTCCTGGACTCCACTCTGGACCGCTACAGCGACGCGGCGGTTCTGCTCGGGCTGGGGGCGGCGTGGCAGCGGGCCGGCATGGCGTGGGGCGGATGGATCGCCGCTTGGGCCCTGCTGGGGGCGCTCATGGTCAGTTACACGCGGGCCCGTGGGGAAGGCCTCGGCGTCTCCGTCCGCGAGGGCTTCTTCACCCGAGCGGAGCGCTTCCTCTTGCTGCTGCTCGCCATGCTCACCGGATGGTATGGGCCTTTGTTGATCGGGTTCGCCGTCCTGGCCCACCTCACCGCCCTGCAGCGAATGGCGCGGGTGTGGCGCTTGCTCCAAGGGGGCTCCCGATGATCCGCGCGGAGCGGCTGCGCAAAGTCTTTGGGGAGACGGTGGCGGTCGAGGAGGTCTCCCTCGAGGTGGGCCCAGGGGAGATCGTGGCCCTGTTGGGACCTAACGGCGCGGGGAAGACCACCACCGTCCGCATGCTGGCGGCCTTGCTCCCGCCCACCGGCGGCTGGGCGCAGGTGGCTGGCTTCGATGTCGTCCGCCATCCTCAGGAGGTGCGGTGCCGGGTGGGGCTGCTCACCGAACTGCCCGGCCTGTATCCGCGCATGACCGGTTACGAGTACCTGGCTTTCTTCGCCGACCTCTATGAGGTCCCCCGTCCCCTCCTTCAGCAACGGCTGGAGCCGTGGCTGGGCCCGCTGGGGCTGCGGGAGGCCCTCGATCGGCCCATCGCGACCTATTCGAAGGGAATGCGCCAGAAGCTCGCCCTCCTGCGGGCCTTCCTGCATCATCCCCCTGTGCTCCTCCTGGATGAGCCGACCTCCGCGATGGACCCGGAGAGCGCCTGGTTGGTGCGGGAGATGATCCGCCGCCTGGCGGAGGACGGCCGCGCCGTCCTGTTGTGCACCCACAACCTCCACGAGGCGGAGGCCCTTGCCCACCGCATCGTCGTCCTCCATCGGGGCCGGGTGCGGGTGGCGGGGAGCCCGGAAGACCTGCGGAGAGGTCTCCTGGGGCCTCCGGTCTATGAGGTGCGCTTCGCCGGACCCCTGGAGATCGCGCCGGAAGCGCTGCCCTCCTCGGTGACGTTGGTGGAGGTCGGCCCGGGCCGGCTCCGCTATCAGGTTCAGGATCCGGAGCGCGAGAACCCGGCGCTGCTCGCCGCCCTGCTGGACCGCGGGATCCCAGTGGTGGCGTTGGGGGAGGTCCCCCGCTCTCTGGAGGAGGTCTATCTTCGGATCCTGAGGGCGCCTGATCCTCGGGAGGACGCTGACGATCTCGAGGTCCATCGGCCGGCTCCGGTGGGGGAGGCCCGGGCCGCCGATGGGGAAGGGTCGGGGCGCACCCCCCGGCGGTGGCTGTGGGGGGTCTGGACGGTCTTCCGCCGGGATCTCCTGGATATCCTGCGGGACTGGCGGATGGTGATCCCGCTGGTCTTGCTGCTCCTGATCATCCCGCTCATCGCCATCGGCTCCGCGGATGCGGCGGCCCGCTACGTCGCCCAGTTCGGCGCCCAAGTGGTTGGGGAGCGCCTGTTGCCCTTCCTCGCCCTGTTTGCTGGCTTCCTCCCCCTGACGACCTGCCTGGTCATCCCGCTGGAGATCTTCGTCGGGGAGAAGGAGCGCCGGACGATGGAGCCGCTGCTGGCTGTGCCCCTCAGCGACCTGCAACTCTATCTGGGGAAGGGGCTGGCAGCGCTGGTCGTCCCTGTGGCCGCCTCATGGCTGGGCCTCACCTTCTATCTGGGCCTCCTGGTGGTGCGGCGCGTCCTCGCCCCCGATCCCCTCCTCTTTGGCTCCCTCTACCTGACCCTGGGGATGCACGGCCTGATGATGGTGGCAGGGGCCATCTTCGTCTCCACCCAATCCCACAACGTCCGCGGCGCCAGCCTGCTCTCCAGTTTCATCATCATGCCGGTCTCCATGCTGCAGGTCCTCGAATCCGTCTTCCTGTTCTGGAACAGCTACCGGGCCCTCCTCGTTGTCCAGATCCTCCTGCTGGCCTATACCGTCCTCCTCGTCCGCATGGGGGTTGTCCTGTTCAACCGCGAGCGCCTTCTCAGCAGCGAGTTCGACACCCTGGGTTTGCGGGAGATCCTGCGGGGCTTCTGGCGGGCCCTGCGAGAGGGGGATCCGGAGCGGCCGGCCTCTGGCTGGTGGGCCCATATCGCGGGCCCCGTCCGGCGCTCCCTCGGCGCCCTGACGACCCTGGGGCTGCTCGGCGGGATGGGGCTGGGGATCGGATGGCGGCTCGCCTTCGCCGTCCCGTCCCAGGAGCCCCTGGGCCTTCGGCTGTGGTCGGAGCAGTTGTCGCAGCTCCCTTCCGTCCTCACGCCGTGGAGGATCTTCCTGCACAACGTGGGGGCCCTGCTGATGAACACGTTCCTCAGCGTGGCCACCCTGGGGATGTGGGCGGCCGCCTATCCGGTGGGGTTGATGGGCCTTGTCGGCCTGCTGCTGGGGCTGTTTTTCCGGTCCGGGCCCGCGGCGGGGATGGCCGGCCTCCTGGCGGTGTTCCCCCATGGGGTGCTGGAACTGCCAGCGGCCGGCCTGGTGCTGGCGGGGGCGTTGCGGCTGGGGCTGGTCCTTGTGACGCCCCCGGGGAACCGGAGCCTGCGGGAACGCTGGCTCCTCGCGGCAGCGGACTGGGTCAAGTTGCTGGGGATCGCCCTGCCGCTGCTGCTGATCGCCGCCTGGATCGAAGTCCGCGTCACCCCCTCTGTGGTCCTGCTCTGGCTGTCCCGCGCCGGCCGGTGAGGGCCCATCGCCGGCGTTAGGGGGTCCAGAAGCGGCCGAAGCCCAGGGCCGCTGCGATCATCGAGCCGAAGAACAGGGCGGCGGCCAGGCCCAGCAACAGGAAGTCATGGCGGCGGAACCGCAGTTCGGTCAGCCAGGTCCGCGGGCCCACCCCGAAGGCCCGCAGATCCATGGCGTCGATGACGTCCTCGGCGGTCATCAGGGCGTGGAGGGTGACCGGCACCACCAGCGGGGCCAGGCGCCGGATCTGGGCCAGCGGCCCGCCCCGCACCCGCTCCAGCTCATAACCCCGCGCGCGCTGGGCGTCCATGGTCTGCAGGGCGTCCCGGCCCAGGGTGGGGATGAACCGGAAGGCCAGGTCCATCGCGTAGGCGATCTTGTCCGGCAGCCCCAGCCCCCGGAAGACCACGCCGTATTGGGTGGGGTCCATGGTGTAGGGGATCAGGATGGCGGCGGTGATGACCGTTCCCATGCGGCAGAACTGGCTCAGGGCGAAGAAGATCCGCTCCACGGTGAGGTGGATCGCGGGGGACCATCCGAACAGGGTGACGGGGAGGCTGAGGCGGGCGAGCACCCGCTCGGCGCGATAGACCTCGAAGCCCCCCCGGCCGGTGAGGAAGGTGATGGTGACGAAGACCACAGCGATGAAGCCGGTGAGCATCCATGCCCGGCGCGTCTCCCGCCAAGTCAGCCGGTTGAGCCGGAAATACAACAGGGCCAGGGCCCACAGGCCCGCCAGCAGCCGCACGTCCCAAAAGAACAGGGTGGAGAGCATCAGGGAGAGGGCGAAGAGCAGGCGGGCCCGCGGGTCGAAAGCCTCCAGGATGCTCCCCCGACGTCGGTAGGGCCAGGCGACCAGCATGGCAAGGCTCTGGACAGCGGGGCGATCCCTTGAGATCGGCCTTCAGGCCACGCCGGCCCCCCGCCCCAGTTGCTGCTGGAGGGCGTTATAGGCGCCGACCAGCAGCGGGGTGAGGACGGCGGCGTGCAGGATATTGGGACCGGCGGCCGGCACGAACTCCCCCAGCAGCGCCACCGCCGGCGGATAACCGTTGATCCAGATGTCGGCGATGGCGGCGAAGCCGATGCCGACGATGTTGGCGACGGCCCCCCAGACGATCACCGAGGCCAAAGCGATGTTCCGCCCCAGGGCGAAGCGAAGGGCCACTACCAGGGCCGCAGCGATCAACGGCACCCAGCGCATCAACGGGCTCAAGGGGCCGCCGAAGAAGGGGCTCTGGATCTCCGTGGTGAGCGCCCACAGGCTGAGGGCGACCCCCAGGACCGCCACCAAGCCCGTCAGCAAGTTCAGCGCCCGCTCCCGCCCCAGGACCACCGGCAGGCCGGCCACCAGGCCCACCAGGCCGTTCCCTACGTCCCAGGCCGGGAAGACCCCCCATCCGGTCAGGAAGTCCCCTAAGATGTTGCCCACGGCCCCCGTGAAGAACCCCACGGCGGGCCCGAAGACGTAGCCGAAAAAGACCGGGAAGACGATGGCCGGACGCAACGCGACCTGGCTCACCGAGGGGACCACGAAGACGGTGCCGTTGAAGAGATACGAGAAGACGCCGTAGAGGGCGGCGCCGATGGCCATGTAGACGACCTCGCGGGTGCCGATCTGCCAGGCCGGGTGTTCCGCTGTGGCGAAGTAGATGGCGTAAACGAACACCCCGCCGATGGCGACCCACAGCAGCCAGCCGAACCCTTGCAGCCGGACGCCCGACTCCGAGGTCATCGCGCTGGCCAGCGCCATCAGGATCACCACGATCCCCAAGAGGATCAGCCACGTCAACGCCCTGCGCGCCATGGCACCCTCCTCATCGGGCAGATGACCACACCCTTCCGTGCGATCCAGGGATCGCCCCGCGGTTCCATTGTAATATGGGCGGCAGGAGGATCCAAAGGGGAGCCCAGGGATGTCTGAGCCATCCGGGTGGGGACATTCTGAGGAGGCGGCGATCTGGATCCGGTGGGGGCCCTGGCCTGGCGAGGGCCCGCTGCTCCCGGGTGGCGAGCCCTTCTTCTTCTCGGGTGGGCCGTCCGGCGTCCTTCTGGTCCACGGCTTCACGGGGCCCCCCGCGAGATGCGGGGGCTGGGCCGCTTCCTGGCCGCCCACGGCTGGACGGCCCTCGGGATCCGCCTGCCCGGCCACGGGACGCGGCCGGAGGACCTCCGTGGGTTTACCTGGCGGGATTGGGCGGAAGCGGTGGCCACAGGGGTCGATGTGTTGCGGTCCCGCTGTGCGCGGGTGTTCCTGTGTGGCCTCTCCCTCGGCGGCATCCTGGTCCTCCACGAGGCCGCCCGCCGGCCGCCGGACGGCCTCATCGCGATGGCGGTCCCCTATCGCATCCGTGACCTCCGGCTGTATCTCCTGGGGATCTGGAAACGGCTGTTCCCCGAGGTCGGCCGACCGCCCGCCAGGCCCACGGCGGCCCTCCCGTATCCCCGCTATTCTCTCCAGGCGGTGGAGGAGGTCCTGCGGGCGCTCCGGGCCATGCGGGCGGCCCTTCCGGATGCGCGCGCCCCGGCCCTCCTGATCTATTCGTGGGCGGATCGCACGGTGCGGCCGGACCAGGGCTGGGAGGTTTACCACCGGTTGGGCAGCGCCGACAAGGTGATCCACTGGCTGGCCCGCAGCGGGCACGGGATCCCGGAGGATATCGATCGCGAGGAGGCCTTCGAGGCGGTGCTTCGCTTCCTACGGCGCCGGATCCCGGAGCGCTGATCGGGAGGGTTTTCCTCCGTCCTTCAGCGGCGCACCGTGTATGTCCGGAGCCATCCCTCACGAGCGCCCTCCGGCCCCTCGGCCCGCCAGCGCACCGGCCCCACCCCGCCGGCGAACCACAGGGTCGCGGCCCGGAGGGGCCCCCGCTCCCAGCGGATCTCCAGACGGCGGGTCAGGAAGGCCCCCGCCGGGACCTGGAGGATCTCCTCGCCGGCCCACTCGGCCACTCCCATCCGCGCGCCTGCTTCCTGCAACAGCCAGCGGCGTCCCGGCAAGAGATCCTCTGCCGGCAGCAGCCACGGCCCTCGCTCCCGATCGTCCGGGCTCGGCCCCCCCGGGATCCAGTTCGCGTAGAGCCCGGTGGGGAGGCAGTGGAAGCGCACCGGGCCATGGACCGCGCCTTCCAACGCGCCGAAGGCTTGATCTCCATGCGCGTCCTGGATCTCCAATGTCACGGTCTCAGAGGCGTTCGCGTCCAGCTCCCACGTCCAACGGTGGCCATGGGAAAGGGGCCAGCGCGGATGCCGACATACGCCTGGCATGGAGACCGTCCAGGTAGGGGGCGGCGGGAGGAAGGCGGCGGCCGGCGTGAACGGCGGCAGGCGGATGGGCGTGGGCGAGGCAGGCGGCGGGAGGGTCGGCAGGGGCGGGGCGCAGCCGGCCCCTGCCGTGGTCAGCACGAGCCATAGCATGCCCAGCCGGGTGGATCCCTTCCCCATGGATCTACACCGGGACCAGCTGCAGGAGGGCCCCGAGGAGCAGGATCTGGACCAGCAGGGCGATCAGCCACAGGCCATAAGCGGCCGGCCGCTCGTGCTCGTGAAGGATCCCCCCGAGGACGGCGTGGACGGCCCACACCAGGGCACCCAGGGCAGGGAGCCGGGTCAGATGGGCGGTCGGGCTCAGGAGGTCCAGGGCGGTGGACCCTTCCAGGGGGATCCACGCCGGCAGATCGGGGAAGCGCCAGCAGAGCCAAACCCACATCCCCCATAGGACCAGCCCGCCCAGCAGGATCAACCCCCATGCAGCCCGATCCCCCCAGAAGGCCCGCTGGCGCCATGGGGGGAGCAGCGTGGTCTGGGGCAGGCGCTGGGTGGGGCCCAGGGCAGCCCGTTGTGCGAAGGCCTCCCGGAAGGCGGCGGGGTCCGTCGGCGAGATGGCGTAGATCGCCGCCTCGGTGACCACCCAGAGTTGTTGCGCCGGACCGGCGGTCGCCAGGAAGAGGACCGGCCGGCCCTCCTCTGCGGTCCGGGCGTGCCCGATATACAGGCCGGGCCACCGCAGCCCCCGCCACCCCCGGAGGGCGCGCGGCGAGGTCGGGCCGGGGCGCAGCTCCCGGATGGCATGCATAGGGATGATGTAGACCGCCGGCCACCAGGTGAGGGTCAGCCCGTTGCGATCCAGATGGTATTGAGCCGAATGCAGCCCGCGGATCCCGTAGCCGACGACGGTCATCCCCGCCAGGGCGAGGGCGGCGGCCGTGGAGGCGCCGGCGACCTCCGGGGAGGGCGGGCGGAGGACAGTGAAGGCAATCCCGGCCAGCGCGATCAGACCCAGAAGGGTGAGGAGCAGATAGCCGAACCGCAGCCCGCGTTGCCGCTCCGGCCGCTCGCTCATCCCTCCTCCTCCGGCGGGGCCAACATGTATCCGAAGCCGCGCACCGAGACCAACACCTCGCCTCGCTCCGGGTCCAGCCCCAGCCGCTTGCGGATCTGACGGATGTGGACCTTCAGCAACTCGCGGGCCTCCAGGTCGTCGGCCTCGATGCCCCAGACCTCGCGGACCAGGTCGGCGTGGGGGACCACCTGGCCGGCCCGGCGGGCCAGGACGGTGAGGATCTTGAACTGGAGAGGCGAGACCGGCACCGGATGGCCCCGCCAGATCACCTGTTTGCGCGCCTGATCGATGGCCAGCGGGCCCACCTGCAGGACCTCCCCGCTGGTCCACGTCTGGAAGGCGCGCCACGCGCGGGCCAGGCGCTCCCAGGCGAGGGCGGTGCTGTCGCCCTCGATGGGGCAGACGAGGGGGAGAGGCGAGCAGCCTCGCAGGGCGCTGAACAGGCCCCGGCCGTTGCGCTCCAGCCACTCCCGCTCCGCAACGATCACGTCGGGGATGGAGCGGGCGATCAGGGCGATGGCCCCGCGCAGGTCGGGGGCGTAATAGGCGATGTGGCCGGCGCGCGCCGCGCTCCGCAGCAAGCGCTCGCCGGCCTCGATCTCCGCGTGGATGATCAGCACCCGCAGCCCTTCCGCGCCGTTCCGGACGCCGGCCATCGCGAGGGCCCTCTACCTCCGCTCGGCTTCCTGCCCAGCCGCGGGCGTCCACCTCCGCACCCGCAACCGCAGGCCTTCGATCCCTACCACCTGGATCGGCGTGCCGGCCGGTATCATACCTTCTTCGCTCTGGGCTGTCCACAATTCGCCCGCGACGTGCACCATGCCGACCGGTTGGAGGTCGGTGCGGGCCTCTCCGACGCGCCCGATCAGGACCGCGGCGCCCATCAGGCTGGGGCGTCGTTGAGCCTGCAGGGCTTTGGCCACGATGAACCCGAAGAAGCCAGCCATCGCCAGGCCCGTCCCCCCGGCCACCCACGGCGAGAGAGGCGGGAAGGGGGAGCGGGTGACAGGGGCGAACAGCACCAGGGCCCCGGCGATGAACGTCGCCGTCCCCGCCGCGGTGAGGGCCCCGTGGGTGGGGGCCTTCACGTCCAGGATGAACAGGACGATGGCGAGGGCGATCAAGAGCAGCCCCAGCCAGTTGACCGGCAACACCCCGATCCCGTAGGCCGCCAGCAGCAGGCAGACCGCCCCGATGAAGCCCGCCACCCATCCGCCCGGGTTCGACAGTTCGATCAGAATGGCTTGGATGCCGATGGCCAGCAGGATCAGAGCGATGTTGGGGTTCACCAGCCGGTGGAGGATCTCCTCGACGATGTTCATGGGCAACGGGACGATAGGGGCTCCCTGGGTGCGGAGGGTGCGGGCCTGGCTGCGGACGACCACCGGACGGCCGTCCAGCAGGCGGAGGAGCTCCTCCGGGCTCCCGGCGATCCCGTCGATCAGGCCGGCGGCCAGGGCCTCGCGGGCGCTGACCGCTTTGGCGGATTCCACGGCGGCCTCCGCCAGCCGGACCGCCTCTGGCCCCCGGCGTTCGGCCAGGCTGCGGACCTGGGCTTTCAGGATCTCCTTGACCTTCTGGCTCAGGGTCTGCGGGAGCTCTTCTCCCTGGCCGCCCACCGGCGAGGCGGCTCCGATGGCCGTCTCGGGGGCCATGATCGCCAGGTGCCCTGCCAGCGTGACCAGGGTGCCTGCGGAGCCGGCGATGGCCCCCCGGGGGGCCACATAGACCACCACCGGCACCGGGCTCTCGCGGAGCAGGGAGACCAGGCGGAGGGTGAGGTGGACCTCCCCGCCGGGGGTGTTCAACTGAAGCACCAGGGCCTCCGCTCCCTGCTCCTGAGCGGTCTGGATCCCCCGCCGGAGGTAATCGGCCACCACCGGCGTCAGGGCGCCCTCCACCCGCAGCCAGAGCACCGGCCGGGCTGCTGTCTCCTGCGCCGCCGCGGACCCCACCGCCAACCCCAGGATCAACGC
The DNA here is from genome assembly GCF_040289485.1 of Thermoflexus sp. Taxonomy (GTDB): domain Bacteria; phylum Chloroflexota; class Anaerolineae; order Thermoflexales; family Thermoflexaceae; genus Thermoflexus. Next base: position 6,032 of record NZ_PSLG01000044.1, on the reverse strand, counting down.
CAGCCAGCCGGTCCGACGCATCGGGCGCCGCCTTCGTGTCGCTTCCTTCTATTCTATTACATGGCGACCCCTGCCGCCGATCGCTCCCAGGCGCCAGCGGCGGCTCTTTGCTATCATGAAATGCAGAGCCGAATCTGGACGGGGAGGAACAGGGGGATGCCGATCTATGAATATCGTTGCCGCCGGTGCCGGCGCCGGGTGACGGCGTTCTTCCGCACCTTCTCCGAGGTCGACCACAGCCAGGTGACCTGCACCCACTGCGGGAGCCGGGATCTGGTCCGGTTGATCTCCCGCGTGCGGGTGCTGCGCTCGGAGGAATCCCGGTTGGAGTCCCTGGCCGACGCGGACTGGATCGGCGATGTCGATGAGAAGGACCCCCGTTCCATCGGCCGCTGGATGCGCCGGATGACCCAGGAACTGGGGGAGGAACTGGGGGATCTGGGGCCCGAGTTCGAGGAGGTCATCGAGCGGCTGGAGGCCGGGCAGACCCCCGAGGAGATCGAGAAGGCGATGCCGGAACTGGCCGGCGAGGGGGCCGAGGAGGAGTCCAGCGGGGCCGCTGAAGAGGAACCGTGATCGATCCCCTGCCGCCGCATCCGATCACCGATCCGGAGGCTTCGGTGGACGCGTTGCGGGAAGCGATTCGTAGGCACGGGCGCCATCTGGGCAATGGCATCATCAAGGTGGATGCCTTCCTGAACCACCAGGTGGACGCAGCCTTGATGGCAGCGTGTGGCCAGGAGCTCGCCCGCCGGTTCCGCCCCTGGCAGCCCACCAAGGTCCTGACGGCGGAGATCTCCGGCATCGGGCCGGCCCTGATGACCGCTTACGCCCTGGGCGTCCCCTTGGTCTTCGCCCGCAAGCACAAGCCGTTGACCATGGGGGAGGACATCTTCTTCGCCACAGCCCCTTCCCATACCAAGGGCGGGGACATCACTTTGCTGGTGGCGGCGGATTATCTCCGGCCCGGGGACCGGGTGCTGATCGTGGACGATTTCCTGGCCACGGGGGCCACCATCCTGGCCCTGGCGCGGCTGGCCCAGGCGGCCGGCGCCACCGTGGTGGGGATCGGGGCGGTCATCGAGAAGCGCTTCGAAGGGGGACGGGAGCGCCTGAAGGCCCTGGGGGTGCCCATCGAGTCCCTGGCTGTGGTGATCGGCGTGGAGGGAGAGCGGATCCTGCTGGAGGACGCGTGAGCCCCGATGGAGCCGATCCCGGTGCTCAAGGGCCGACGGATCCTGCTGGGGGTGACCGGAGGGATCGCCGCCTATAAGGCGGCGGATCTGGCGAGCAAACTGACCCAGGCCGGGGCCCTGGTGGATGTGGTGCTGACCGAGGCGGCGGCCCGCTTCGTCACTCCCTTGACCTTCCAGGCTCTGACCGGGCGGCCGGTGTATGGCGATCTGTGGACGCCGACGGCGGAGACGGCGCTGCTGCACGTGGCCCTGGCGGAGGCGGCCGAACTGGTCGTGATCGCGCCCGCCACCGCCGACTTCATCGCCCGACAGGCCCTCGGCCTGGCCAACGACCTGCTCAGCGCCCTCTGCCTGGCTACCCGGGCCCCGGTGCTGATCGCCCCCGCCATGGACGTCCAGATGTGGGCCCATCCGGCCACCCAGGAGAACGTGGAACGGCTGCGGCAGCGGGGGGTGGAGGTGGTCGGCCCGGCCTATGGGCGGATGGCCTCTGGCCTGGAGGGTTGGGGGCGGATGGTGGAGCCGGAAGCGCTCCTGGGGCACATCCGCCGGGCGCTGGGCCGTCGCGGCCCGCTGGCCGGCCGCCGGGTGGTGGTGACCGCCGGCCCCACCTATGAGCCCATCGATCCGGTGCGCTTCATCGGGAACCGTTCCTCGGGGAAGCAAGGGTTCGCCCTCGCCCAGGCCGCCCTGGATCGGGGGGCCGACGTGGTGCTGATCGCCGGGCCGGTGGCGCTGGCGACGCCGGTGGGCGCCCGCCGCATCGACGTGGGGACGGCGGCGGAGATGGCGGAGGCCGTCTGGCGGGAGGCCGAGGAGGCGGATGTCCTCTTGATGGCCGCCGCGGTCGCCGATTACCGCCCGGCCCAGCCCCATCCCGTCAAGATCAAGAAAGGGGCGCCCCTCACCTTGGACCTGGTCCCCACCGTGGACATCCTCGAGGGACTGGCGGCCCGACGGGCCGCCCGCGGGCGGCCTCGGGTGGTGGTGGGCTTCGCCGCCGAGACAGAGGCCCTGGTGGAGAACGCGCGGGCCAAACTGCTGGCCAAAGGCCTCGACCTGATCGCTGCCAACGACGTCACCGAACCGGGGGCAGGCTTCGCCACGGACACCAATCGGATCACCCTGATCGACGCCCGGGGGCAGGTGGAGACCCTCCCGTTGATGAGCAAGGCCGCCGTCGCCGAGGCTCTCCTGGACCGCGTGGTGGCGCTGCTGGAGGAGAAAGCGAAGGCGCCCTAAGGCCAACCGGTGAGGATGGGGGGAAGCGGGCTGATCAGCAGGCGCAAGGGGGCGATGGCGTAGGCCTTGAAGAGCGCGGCCAGGGTGGGCAGCGTGAGGGAGGCCTGGAAATCCGCCCGCAGGGCCGCCGCGATGGGGGCCAGGCGCCACGACCACGGCACGGTGAGGCTGTAGAAGACCATGGTGAGGATCGCCCCCATCCCCACCAGCCACCACACGGCCCCCAGGACGCCCCCCAGCACGGGATCCAGCGCGCCGATGACCCGCAGCCGGGTCTCCCCATGGGAGACGAAACTCAGGATCTCCATGCCGATGTAAGAGACGAGGAAAAGGAGGGCATAGAAAAAGATCTCGGTCTCCAGGGAGAGCACCCCCACGGCCCGCGCGAAGGCGCCTGTCAACGGGCCCTGGAGGCTGAGGGCCAGCAGCATGGAGATGTAAACCGCCGCCAGGCTGATGAGTTGCTTGACCAGGCCTCTGCGGCCGCCGAGATAGGTAGCCATCAGGGTCCCGAAAACCAGCACCAGATCGAAGACCATCGCCGTCCTCCTGGCGTTCGGGGGCGGACGATTTTTCCCGATTATAAGGCTTTGGGGCGCTGAGGTGGAGGGACTCGCGCGGGTTGGGGGATCCGGCGGCCCGGAAGGTGCTGGAAGGCCGGTTTTCGCGTAAACTGGAGAAATAGACCTCCCGGAAGATGGATGGATCGGCAGGGCTGAACCTGCACGAAGGGGGAGTGAAACGCCGCCATGTTGAAACAGATCCTGGGCAAGATCCTCGGGGATCCATCGGAACGCTGGCTGCGCCGGTGGGCGCCCCTGGTGGAGGCCATCAACCGCCTGGAGCCGGAGTTCGAGGCCCTGACGGACGCCGAGTTGCGGGCGATGACCGACCGGTTCCGGGCCCAGATCGCCGAGGCCATCGCCGGGCCCCGAGAGGCCTATCGGCTGGCCTATCTGGCCTGGCTGGTCGAGCGGGATCCTGCCCGGCGGGCGCAGCAGGAATACGAAGCGCAGCAGCGCCTCCGGGAGTTGCGCCAGGCCGAGGAGGCGGCCCTGGAGGCCATCCTGCCCCAGGCCTTCGCCGTGGTGCGGGAGGCCTCGAAGCGGACCCTGGGGCTGCGCCACTACGATGTCCAGTTGCTGGGCGGCATCGCCCTGCATTACGGCAAGGTCGCCGAAATGAAGACCGGCGAGGGCAAGACCCTCGTCGCCACTTTGCCTCTGTATCTGAACGCCCTCCTGGGCCTGGGGGCCCACCTGGTCACGGTCAACGATTATCTGGCGCGGCGGGACACGCGATGGATGGGGCCGATTTACCATCTGCTGGGGCTGCGGGTGGGTCTCCTCCAGGCCGGCGAGGGCAACGCCTACGTTTATGATCCGGATTACGAGGGCGGGAAGGAGGACTTCACCGGCCTGCGCCCTGTCTCCCGCAAAGAAGCCTACCTGGCGGACATCACCTACGGGACCAACAACGAGTTCGGCTTCGATTATCTGCGGGACAACATGGCCTTCACCCTCGAGGCCCGGGTGCAGCGCCTGGAACGGCCCCATCGCTATGCCATCGTGGACGAGGTGGACAACATCCTGATCGACGAGGCCCGCACGCCGCTGATCATCAGCGGGCCCGCCGAGGAGGCGACGGAGGAATACATCCGCTGGGCCCAGATCGTCCGGCAGCTGCGCCCCGGCGATTACGAGATCGATGAAAAGCACCGCACCGTCCATCTCACCGACTCCGGCTACGATCGGATCGAGCAACTCATCGGCAAGCCGCTGTTCGACCCCGAGCGCCCCGAGGAGCTCACCCCCGAACAGATGAAGATGATCCACCACCTGGAGCAGGCCCTCAAAGCCCAGTTCCTCTACCACCGGAACCGGGACTACATCGTTCAGGGGCGCCAGGTGGTTATCATCGACGAGTTCACCGGCCGCCTCATGCCCGACCGCCGCTGGTCCGATGGCCTGCACCAGGCCATCGAGGCCAAGGAGGGGGTGCCCATCCGACCGGAGAACGTCACCTACGCCACCATCACCATCCAGAACTACTTCCGGATGTATGAGAAACTGGCGGGCATGACGGGCACCGCCGCCACCGAGGCCGAGGAGTTCCAGAAGATCTACGGCCTGGATGTGGTGGTGATCCCCACCCACCGCCCCATGATCCGCATCGACCATCCTGATGTGATCTACCGGACGAAGGAGGCCAAGCACCGGGCCATCCTCCGGGAGATCGTCCGTATGCACACCATGGGGCGCCCGGTGCTGGTGGGCACCACCTCGGTGGAGGCCTCCGATTACCTCAGCAAGCGCCTGCAAGGAGAGGGGTTGCGCTGGCTGGCCCTGGTGGACTTGATCAAGGACGCCCTCCGCCGCCGGGAGGCCGCGGGGGAGGAGGTCCCTCTCTCGTCGGAGGAGCGCGCCCTCCTGGGCCAGCCGCCGGAGAAGGTGACCGCAGCCCGGTTGCGCGCCTGGGCCCGGGCCCTGGGGCTGGATCCGAACCCGCTGTCGCCGGAAAACCTGGCGCGCCTGGCGGATCTGTGGGGGGTGGAGGAGGCCGGGCGCCTGCGGCGGGTCCTGGAGCAGGGCCTCCCCCACGAGGTGCTGAACGCCCGTCACCACGACCGCGAGGCGCGGATCATCGCCCAGGCCGGCCGGGTGGGCGCTGTGACCATCGCCACCAACATGGCCGGGCGCGGCGTGGACATCAAGCTGGGCGGCGAGCTGCCGGAGGAGGTCCTGCGGGACGTCAACCGGGTGCTGCGCCGAGCAGGCTTTAACCCCTACGAGATGACCTTCGAGGAGCGGGCGGAGGCCCTCCAGCGGCTGGACCCCGCCCAATACGGCCTGTATCGGGAGGCGGTGCAGCGCTTCCTGGAGCATCTCGAGGGGGAGCGCACGGTGAAGGCCCTGGGCGGGCTGCACGTCATCGGCACCGAGCGCCACGAGGCCCGGCGCATCGACAACCAGTTGCGGGGCCGCGCCGGCCGCCAGGGCGACCCCGGGTCCTCGCGGTTCTACCTCTCCCTGGAGGACGATCTGCTCCGTCGGTTCGCCGGCGACCGCCTCCGGAGCCTGATGGAACGGGTGTGGGGCGACGACGACGAGCCCCTGGAGCACCCGTGGCTCAACAAGACCATCGAGGAGGCCCAGCGCCGGGTTGAGGGCTACAACTTCGACATCCGCAAGCATCTTTTGGAATACGACGACGTCCTTAACCGCCAGCGCGAACTGATCTACGGCCAGCGCCTCCGGCTGCTCCTGCGGGACGATCTGCATGAGGACCTGTGGGCGATGGTGGAGGCCGAGGTCGATCGGCGGCTCCAATCGCTGAAGCCGGGGGAGGGCTGGAAGGTCATCGAGTGGCTGGATACGATTCAGCCGCCGATGGTGTTGGGCGACGGCCGTTTCCTTCCTTCCTTCGGGCTGGCCCTGCTCCTGGAGCGCTTGGACGCCCGCGGGCCCGCCCCGGAGGCGGTGGCGGCCCTCCTGCAGGAGGCAGCCCAGGCGGCGGCCGCCCACTGGGCCGAAGCAGCCGCCCGCGCGGTGGAGGCGGTGGCCGGGCGCAGCCGGGAGACCCTCTCGGAGTGGG
>NZ_PSLG01000043.1:0-18807 GCF_040289485.1 Thermoflexus sp. | reverse complement strand
TGGCTCACACTGCATGAAGCCGACAGCGGGCTGCGCCCGCTGAGAACATGCGCTGCGAGCCAGCGAAGCCGGTTTCAGGGCGAAAGAATCTTGCCAGCCTCGCCTGCTGCGGCTTATGCTTGCCGTTATACGGACGCTTCGCTCCGTTTCCCTCGGCTGCGCGTCCGTATAACGGCGCGGCGGCTGCGCCGCTGGTTATGCTCCCGCTCGCCGCGCTCGCGTCCGCGCTGACACGCCTCCGCTGCGCGCAGCTCAACCGCCGCGCCGTTAGGCAGTCAACTAGAATCGGGGGCAAAACGATGAAAGGGCAAGGGTTTTTTGCTACCATAGCGCTTACCCTGTTGCTGGTCGGTTGTAACACGATGACGACATCCCTGACCCCTATCCCCTCCCAGACACCGACCGAGGTTGCACCATTCAACATTGCTGGGACACCAACACCAACGCCCATGTTTACAGACTTCAAAGTGCATAAGTGGTCTTCTACATCACCAAACGGGGAGTGGATAGCACAGGTGTTCGTAGCACTTCCGACTGTCAGCGACATAGGGAAGTATTATACCCAACTGAAACTATCCAAGGCGGATGGAACACTGGAATGGATCGTAGTGGACGAATGGGTGGAAGATGGGCTGGGTTACACGATTCCACAACCATTGCAATGGTCTCGTGATGGACGATACTTGTATTTCACAAACAAACCGGTTCCAGACGGATGTGCCGTGTTCGTTAACGGGTCCGATTTGCACCGGGTTGATCTGAGCAATGGGGATGTGAGGGAGCTGGTGCCATCCGTAGGATCGTGGCTGTCGCTATCCCCAGATGAGACAATGCTGGCCTATATCCGATACGGAGACAGGAGGCTGGTTATACGGGATCTCGCAACGGGGGCGGAGCGGGAGACAAAACTCGATCCGGGACGGAGCTATGAAGCTGGCCATATCATTTGGTCACCGGATGGCACCGCCCTCATGCTTACGTTAGCCCTCCAACCTTGCTCAACAGATTGGGCAGACGCTACATCCATAGTGCGCGTGGAAACTACCACGCTGGAGCCAACAACGTTGATCCGTGAAGATCAGCGGCTGTTCATCACGGTCGAATGGTTAACAGCGGACCAAGTGCTGCTACGAGACAGGGAAGGTAATGACTGGTTGATGGATGCTTCTACGGGCCAAGTAACCAAGAAATGACATTCAACTGGTGGCGGGCGAACCGATGTCACGCGCAGCGGTGAACGCCTCCCAGGGGAAGGGGGGCGCAACGACCCCGTCCTGCGGGACCGGGGCGGCGTGGGAGGCAGGTGCGAACCGGATGGTGTGCTGCGGGATCGGACGACCGGGCCGGTGTGCCCTCTGGGGGGATGGATGGGGAAGGGGGGATAGGGGAGGGCCGTTGGGCGCCGGCGATGCCCCGTGCCCCTAGGAGGGCTCCCCTCGGGAGAACCACCGGAAGAAGACCACGGTCAAGGCCCCTAGATACACCAGCGCCCCGGGAACCCACATGAGCAGCCCGGCCAGGCGTTGGTCCTCCAGCGAGGAGGGGGCACACACCTCGAAGCCCAGCGCCGTGGGGTTGTAAATGCGCGTGTCTGGGAACGTGAAGAGGGCTCCCAGCAGGGTGGTGGGCATCGCCATGAAAAACAGATAGAGGACTTGGCCTGGCTCGGAGAGTCGGGGCCAGGTGGAGGCCGGCCCCACCACTGGCCACCAGGCCAGCAGCCCCGCCAGGAGGAACGTGGCCTGCTTCACCGCCCACAGCCCAGGGCTCCGGGAAGAAAGTTCGAACAGGGCCGGGGCATGCCAGGCGAAGAGGACGAGGTTGGCCAGCAGATAGGCGGGAAGCGGCCGGGTGATCCAGTAGCCCCAGCGCCGCGGCCCTGGGGAGCGAAGGAGGGGATCGAAGAAGGGCTCCGGGAGGCCCTTCCACAGGAGGGGGGGCGCCAAGGCCGTGAGGGCGATGAACTGGACCATGTTTACGGTGAACCGCAGATCCGGCCCCAGCAGCAGCGGGGAGGGGATGAAGGCGAAGGCCGTCACGGCCAAACCCGCCGCGAACCTGCCCAAGGCCGCCCGCTGGCGGGCGGGGCTCAGCCGCTCGGCGACGGCCGCCATCCCGACGAAGTAGAGGCCCAGGAGGGCCAACACCCCAACCCCCAGGATCGCTCCGACCGCCGTCCCCGACATCGAAGCCTCCCTCACAAAGAGGGGCCGTTCAAGGGAGGGCCTGCCACGGGTTCACAAAGCCTCCCGGGCCTCGGATCTCGAAGTGGAGGTGCGGGCCGGTGGAGCGCCCGGTGGAGCCCACCAGGCCGATGGTCGTCCCCTTGGCCACATGCTGCCCGCAGCCGACGAAGATGGCGCTCAGGTGGGCGTAATAGGTCTGGTAACCGTTCCCGTGGTCGAGGACGATCAGGTTGCCGTAGCCGACGGTGCTCCAGCCGGCGTAGACCACCGTGCCGGCGTCGGCGGCATAGACCGGATCCCCCAGCCGCCCGGCGAAATCCACCCCCGGATGCCAGGGGGCGAAATCGTAGCCCGAGCGCCATCGGCTGTTGACCGGCCAGACGAAGCTCCCGGTGCCCAGGGGGGCGACCTGCACGCTGGGGCAGGCGCCGGAGGGCATCCGCTTGCCCCCGGCGATCACCACGTAAGCCTGCCTCGGCGGCGTCCAGCCCTTGAAAGGACGCGTGCCGCCGGGGATGATCAGCACCTGGCCCACCCGGGGCTCGCCCCCTTCCAGCAGGCCGTTCCATTCGGCGTTCCGGATGACCTCGGGAGTCACCTTGTATTGCTGGGCGATCGCCTCCAGCGTCTCCCCTTCCTTCACGGTGTGCAGGACGCCGTCCACCGGCGGGATATTGAGGACCTGCCCGATCTCCAAAAGGTGCGGGTCGTCCTGGAGCAGGTCATAGTTGGCCCAGAGGATGGTCTCCGGCCGCAGCTTGAACTTCTCCGCGATCCCGAAGAGGGTGTCCCCCGCCTGGACGGTGTAGGTGATGATGCCCCGGCGGGGCCGCTCGGGGATCTCCGTGTGCAGGTCCACCTGGCGCACGAGCAAGGCCGGCCCGTTGCGCCGCGCCCCGCCCAGGGAGGCGGAGCGCTGCAGCAACGCCTGCAGGACCTCCGGAGAAGGGGCCTCCTCGCCGGAGGCCTCCAGGAGCCGGATGGGCTGTAGCCAAGCGGAGGGGATGCGGGGGCTCTGGGTCAGGGCGAGATAAAGGAGAGCAATGGCCAGGGCCAGGCCGATGTGAGCCCCATAGTGGGCCCCCAAGGCCTCGAGGAAGGCCTGGAGCCGCCGGGCCCATGCCACAAGCCCTCTGACCCGGTCGGGGAGGCCCCAGCGCTCCAGCCAGGAGCGCCATTCATCCCACAGCGGGGCTTGCGATGGCGAAGCGGTTTCGATGTCTTCGAAAGGTGCCCGGTTCGAACCGGTGGCCGGGGATCCCCGCAGCAGGCGTCCCCACGTCCTCCCCGGACGGACGGGTTTCCGGGTCCCAGCGTGGCGTTCCATCGACCGCTTTTCTCCTGGGGGGAAGGCTTCGACAGGGCGGCGCCCTCCCCCAGAATCGTCCGCCCGGCCCCCTGGGCCGGACGGCCCCTATTATAGGGGATCCCGCCCGTCCCTGCAAGCCCATATTGTGAAATTATTCACATTATGGCGCCCCCAGGAGGCGGAAGCCCAGCAGGTCCCGCAAGCTGCCGATCCGCTCGGCGGGCGGGCGGAAGACGGCTTCCACCCGCATGCCGGTCTGAGGTGGGATCCCGGCCTCGAGGAGGTCATGGACCAGGCAGGCGTCGGCGCCGTCCAGGCGGACCAGGCCGATGAGGCGGGGCTGGGACAGGCGGCTCCCATCGGGGGCCATGGGCACCCGGGTCCATGAGACCAGCACGCCCTGGGGCCCGATCGGAACCCACGTCTCCTCCCCCAGGGGGCCGAGGCAGCGCTCGCAGAAGAGCCGGGCGGGCACGAAGGTATACCCGCAGCGGGGGCAGCGGGTCCCATAGAGCCTTCCCTCTTGGAGGCCGCGGAGCCAGCGCTCCCCGGCGACACCGGCCGTGTAGACGCCTTCCAGCCAGATAGCCCCCCGCCAGGACCGCACGGCTTCCAGATGGGCGATCCGCTCCGTCAGCGGCATCGGCGCCTCCTTTCAATCCGAAATCGGCCGGAAATACAGGATGTCGGTGATGGCCCCCTCGCGCTCATGGGCGGGCTTCCAGACCGCCTGGACGCGCATCCCGATCCGGACCCGCTGGAGGATCTCGTCGAGGGTCCGGCCGACCTCGCCGAGCCGGTGCAGGATCCCCATCCCCGGGGAGGCGCCGTCGATGGCGATCACGGCCGGCACCTCGGGGACTTCCAGGCGGCGCATGTCCCAAGAGATGGTGCAGACCGAGAAGGTCACCACCGTCCCCGTGTCGACCAGGGGGACCCACTTGTCGGTCGGCCGGAAGCAGTGTTCGCAGAACATCCGGGGCGGGATCATCACCCGCCGACAGGTCCGGCACCGGCGCCCAACCAGCCGCCCGGCTTTCAGCTCGGCCAGGAACCGGCCGACGGCCACCCCGGTGTCCCAGGCGTATTCCCCGTGCAGGGGCGTGCGGGTGGTGCGCACCCGCCCCTGTTCGATGTCCTCCGCCCTGAGGCCGGTGGTGGGGTAGACGAAGCGCTCCATGGGCTCCTCCCCTCAGATCCCAAGGATGATCACCGTGCCGACCTGCATCAAGTCCCCCCAGGCCTGGGCCAGGCCCCGCCGGGGCTGGCCGGGCACCTGCCGCCGTCCGGCCTCGCCCCGCAACTGCCAGAAGATCTCGGCCACCTTCATCAGGCCGGCAGCGGCGATGGGGTTGCCCACCCCCAGCAGCCCGCCCGAGGGCGACACCGGCATGTCCCCGTCCCGGTTGGCGATCCCCAGGGCGATCAGTTCAGCGGCCTTCCCCCGGTCGGCCAGCAGCAGGCCCTCCAAGTGGTGGAGTTCCTTGTAGTCGAAGGGATCATAGGGCTCGACGATGTGGATCTCCTTGCGGGGCTCCCGGATGCCGGCCATGGCGTAGGCCTTGCGGGCGGCTTCCTCCAAATAGGTGGGATAGGAAAGGTCCCGGTTGGTCCAGTATTGGGTGTCCAGGGACCAGCCCACCCCTTCCACCCAGACGGGCTTGTTCGTCACCCGCCGCGCCACGTGCTCGGCGGCCATCACGATGGCCACGGCCCCGTCGCTGGTGGGGGAGACGTCCAGGCGCTGCACCGGCCAGGCCAGCACCTCCGAGTTCAACACGTCCTCCACCGTGATGTGGGGATCGCCGAGTTGGGCGGCGGGGTGGTCGGCCGCGTTGCGCTTGTTCTTCACGGCCACCATGGCGATGTCCCGCTTGGTCAGCCCGTATTTTGTCATGTAGGCGTTCATCTCCAGGGCGAAGATCCACAGCAGGTTGGGGCCCAGTGGGCGCTCCAGGGTGTGATCGAAGATGTAATTGAAGGCGGCCTGGGGATGGGGATGGCAGGAGGACATCTTCTCCTCGCAGACCACCAGCACCGTGTCGAACATCCCGCTGGCGATGTGATACCAGCCCTGGATGGCGGCGAAGACCCCTGTGCCGCCGCCCACGTAGCCCCGGATGGTGGGTTTGCCCCAGGCCCCGGCCCCGGGGCTCAGATACTCGACCTTCATGTGGACGCCGTCGAAGGCGTCGGGGGCGGAGCCCAGGACCACGGCGTCGATCTGGGCCAGGGTCATCTCGCAGGACTCCAGGGCCTTGTGGGCGGCCTCCCAGGCCAGTTCCGGGCCGGTCTCCAGCGCCCGGCGGACGAAGCGGGTCATCCCCGCGCCGACGATCGCCACTCGTCGCCCGGCCATCGCGCCTCACCTCCCTTCCGGAAGAGATGGTCGCACCCTGCCGCCCCCCCGCGGGATGGGGGCGGGTCTGTTCACCACAGCGTCTCCACCAGCCCGGACTGCCGGATGGTCTCATCGTAGGTGACCAAGGCAGCGTTGTAGCGCCGGGCGGTGGCCACGATCACGCGGTCGTGCAGGTCCTCGATCTGCGGCAGTTCCCGCACCAGGGCCAGCATGGTCAGATCAAGGGGCACCACCTCGAAGCGGCCGCCGGCCAGCAGGGTGGTGATCGCCGCTTCCCAGAGGGGTGGGATCAGCTCTTTCTCTTCGATGCGCAGCAGCTCCAGCAGCACCACGATCGGGATCAGGCCACGGGCCTCCCCCCGTTCGATCTCGGCGAAGGCCTGGCGGGCCGCCGGGCTCAACCGCTCATCATCCGTGAGATACCAGATCAAGGCATGGGTGTCCAGCACGTAGGCTCTCACGGGGACCTCGGGTCATGCGAGGTGATCTCGCGCCATTCCTGGGCCCACAGCGCCTGGATCTCCCGTCGCACCTGGCGGACGGCCTCGAGGTCCAGCCGCCCGCGGGCGGGGGAGGACAGGCTCCGGCGGTGGGCGGCCAGGACGATGCGGATCACGTGTTTGAGCACGAGGAGCTCCCCTTCGAGTTGTTCCACTTTCGCCCGCATCTCCTCCGGGAGCATCCCGACCTCCGGCCGACGACATGGGGTGACCTGCCCGACGAGCACCCCTTCCCCTGGCGGTCGCCGGACGAACGCCGCGCCCTTGCCTGGTGTCACGCAGGCAAGGGGATCATGGCTCCCGGCTCAAGATGGCCACCGCGCCCGTGGCGGTGGGCAGGCCCCGCCAGGAGGCCACCAGGGCGGTGGTGGCGTTGGGGATCTGGCGGGGGCCGGCCTCGCCCCGCAGTTGGAGCACCGCCTCCAGGAGCCGGGCCAGGCCTGAAGCGTCCAGCAGGTGGCCTTCCCCGAGGCAGCCGCCGGAGGGGTTCACCGGCAGTTCCCCGTCCAGGCCGGTGGCTCCCTCGGCCGTCCACCAGCCCGCCTCCCCCGGCCGGCAGATCCCCAGGGCCTCCAGGTGTTGAAGTTCCTTATAGGCGAAGGTATCGTCGACCTCCACCAAGTCGAAGGCCCGGCGGGGCGAGGCGATCCCGGCCTGCCGGTAGGCGAGTTCGGCGGCCCGGCGCAGGTAGCGGGCCCCTTCCCAGTCCCGGCCCTCCAAGGTGTAGGAATCGGTGGCCCAGCCCAGGCCCCGGATCCAGATCGGCCGGTCCGTCAGCGAGCGGGCGATGTCGCCCCGGGCCAGCACGAAGACCACGCACCCGTCGGCCGGCTCGGCGGCCATCAGGCGGGTGAGCGGCTCGGCCAGGGGTTCGCTGCCCAGCACGTCCTCCAGGGAGAGGAGGGCCGGGAAGGCTGCCCGCGGGTTGCGCATGGCGTTCCCCCGGTTTTTCACCACCACCCGGGCCACGTGCTCCAGAGGAGTGCGGGTGGCCTCCAGATAGCGGCGCATCTCCAGCCCGGCGATGAAGATCGGGTGGGCCTCCAGAGGACGTTGGTAGATCGGATCCAGAGCCAGGGCGGTGATCTGGGGCAAGTTGAGGACGTTGCTCGCCTTGCTGTGGGACTCCACAGCCACGATGCGGGCGGCCCCCGAGGCGATCTGCATGGCCCCGGCGGCCAGGGCCTGGAGGCCTTCGCCGGCGATGGTGTGGACCGCCTTCAACACGGCACCCATCTGATCAGGCACGTATTCGTCGCTGATGGCGACCCCCTCGTGGAAGTCCTCCTCTGCGGTCACCAGACCGTCCAGATCCCGACGGGGATCGATCCCAGCGTCCGCGTAGGCCCGCGCGGCAGCTTCGAACATCATCTCCCGGAAGGAGAGGTCGGGGGAGATGGAGCGGAAGCCGCTCCAGCCTGCGCCGACGATCGCCACCTCGGTGCTCAAGCGTCCCATGGCGCCTCCTGTCCTCGGGGATGGCGTTTCGGGTGCCTTCACTGCATGCCCCGCATCCGAGGATCCAGCGCGTCCCGCAGGCCGTCGCCCAGGAAGTTGAAGGCGAACATGGTGATGGCCAGGGCGAGGGCCGGCGCCAGGGCCTGGTTCGGGAAGGTGCGGATGGCCTGGGCGCCCTGAGAGATCATCAGGCCCCAGCTGGGCGTGGGCGGGTTGACCCCCAGGCCGATGAAGCTGAGGAAAGCCTCTGTCGTGATGTAGGAGGGGATGGCCAAGGTCTCGGCCACGATGAGGGGGCCGATGATGTTGGGAAGGATGTGACGGAACATGATCCTCAGGTGGCCGGCGCCGATGGCCCGGGCGGCCTCGATGAACTCCTTCTCGCGCACCGAGAGGACCTGGCCGCGGGCCAGCCGCGCCATGTTCTCCCAAGCGGTGAGCCCGATGCCCACGAAGATGAACAGCATCCCCCCGAAGGCGGCGTCGATCTTATACATTTGAATGCGTAGGGCATCCCAGAAGGAGCGGGCCTCCTGGGGGGGCTGGCGGAAGAAGACCATCAGGAGGATGATGAACAGCAGGCCGGGGAAGGCGTAGAGCACATCCACCAGCCGCATCATGATGTTGTCCAGACGCCCCCCGAAGTACCCCGAGATCAGCCCGTAGGTGGTGCCGATGATCAGGCTGATCAGCGGGCCGACGAACGCCACGGTCAGGGACACCCGCGTCCCGTAGATGATCCGGCTGAACAGGTCCCGCCCCACGTAGTCCGCCCCCAAGAGGTAGCGATCACTGATGCGGGCGTAAGGCTGCATGAAGGGGAAGACCTTCACCATCCACGAGGGGACCTTGTCCCGATCGGTCAGCACCTGCTTGTCGTAAGGATAAGGGGCGATCAGGGGGGCGAAGAGGGCCACCAGGATGAGGAGGACCACGATCCCGGCGCCCCCCATGGCCGCCCGGTTCCGGGAGAGCCGGTAGAGGGCGTCCTCCCAGAAGCCCATCGGCCGCCGCGTGGGGACGGCGAGGGCCTCCGCGCCTCGGCGCACCGCTTGCGTCGCCATCGCTCACCTCGTCTCTCGGCTCAGGTGTAGCGGATCCGTGGATCCAGGAACGCGTAGGTGATATCCACGATCAGGTTGGCGATCACCAGGAAGATGGCGTAGATCAGGATCGTCCCCATGATCACAGGGTGATCCCGGTTGGTGATGCTGGTGACGAAGTAGCGGCCCAGCCCTGGGATGCCGAAGATCGTCTCGGTCACGAAGGTCCCCGTCACCAAGGCTGCGAACAGCGGGCCCAGCACGGTGACCACGGGGATCAAGGAGTTGCGCAGGGCGTGCCGGACGATGATCAAGCGCTCGGCGAGCCCCTTGGCCCGGGCCGTGCGGATGTAGTCCTCCCGGATCACCTGGAGCAGGCTGGCCCGGGTCAGGCGGGCGATGAGGGCCGAGCTGGCCAGCCCCAGGGCGACGGAGGGCATGATGGCGTGCTGGGGGGTTCCCCACCCGGTGGGGGGCAGCCACTTCAACCACACCCCGAAGACCGAGACCAGGATGGGCCCCAGGACGATGACCGGTACCGAGACGCCGAAGATGGCCAGGCTCATCCCGAAGTAGTCCAGGAAGGTGTTCTGGTTGAGGGCGGCCAGGATCCCCAGGGGGATCCCGATCCCCACCGCCACCAGCAGGGCGTAGACCCCCAGTTCAAAGGACACGGGGAGGTTCTGCCGGATGATGTCGTTGACCGAGCGGCTGCGCGAGGAGTACGAGGGCCCGAGGTTGATCCAGAGGAAATAGCCCGGGCCGATCTTCAAACGGATCAGGGCATCCTCCTGTAGGGAGGTCGGCAGGGTGGGGGAGTAGCGGGGGACCAGCAGGTCCCGCATGTAGTAGAGATACTGCACAGGCACCGGCTGGTCCAGGTGGTATTTCGCCTCGATGTTGGCCTTGATCTCAGGAGGCAAAGGCTTCTCCCGGTCGAAGGGGCCACCGGGCACAGCGTGCATCAGGGCGAAGGTGATCACCGTGATCACCCACAGGACCAGGAGGTTCCACAGCATCCGTCGCACGATATAGCGCACCATGGATCCCTCTTCCGGTTCAGGGGTGGCTGAAGGCCGGGCCCTCCCAGGAGGGCCAACCCTGTTATACCGCCGTTCACGGCGGGAAACAAGAGGGGGCGGCCCCTCCCCTGCGGGCCGCCCCCTGCGCCATCTGCGCCGGCTCCGCGCTCAGCGCTGGATATCCCACTTCTCGATGTGCTCCAGGCCGCCCAGGACCGAGAAGGTCCGCTGGACATACGGCTTGGTGACCGTGACGCGGGTGTACCAGTAGATGGGGATGATGGCCGCGTCCTTGGCCACCAGGATGTCCTCCGCCTTGGCGTAGAGCTCCCGGCGCTTGGCCTCGTCGGTCTCCCGCATGGCCTGGTCGACCAGCTGATCGAACTCCGGATTGGCCCACTTGGTGTGGTTGTTGTCGGACGTGGAGTAGAACACGTCCTTCAGGAAGTTGGAGGCGTCCGGGTAGTCCTGGCACCAGCCCAGGCGCCAGACCTGCGGCGGGTCGGTCTGGAGGGTCTTCAGATAGACCTTCCACTCCTGGGTCTGCAACTTGACATCGACCCCGAGGACCTCCTTCCACATCTGCTGGATGGCCTCGGCGATCTTGATGTGGCCCTCGACCTGGTTGACCCACAAGGTGATGGGCGGGAGCTTTTTGATGTCGCCGCCGTATTTCTCATCGAGGACTTGCTTGAACAGCTGCTTGGCCCGCTCGGGGTCATACTTTACGCCGAGGTTGGGGTGGGTCTGCAGCGTGGGCGCCGCCCCCAGGCCGGGCCGGGAGAACCACTGGGCCGGCTCCTGCCCGCCCTTGGTCACGTTCTCCACGATGGCCTTGCGGTCCACCGCCAGGGAGAAGGCCAGCCGCATGCGGACGTCGTCGAAGGGCGGCTTGGTCACGTTGAAGCCGTAGTAGTAGGTGCAGAGGATCGGCGCGATCATCAGTTGTTTGGACAGGGTCGGGTCGGCTTTCACCCGGTCGATCTCGGAGAGCGGCACGCCGGCCACGTCCAGGTTCCCCGCCTCATACTCGGCGAAGGCCGGGGACTCGTCCAGCATGCGGAAGACGATCTCCTCGATCTTGGGCTTGGGCACGCTGGGGATGTTGTCCGGCCAGAAGGGGTTGGCCACCATGGTGATGTGGCTGTCGTGCACCCACTCCTTCAGCACATAGGGGCCGTAGGAGTGGTAGGCGCCGGTCTCCGTCCACCGATCGCCCTTCTCCTTGATCAGCCATTCAGGCTCCGCCCGCAGCATCCACAGGCCGGCAATGTTGGCGAAGAAGCCCACCGGCTCCTTCAGGGTGAACTGGATGGTGTAGTCGTCGATGACCTTGATGCCGACCTTCGTCGTGTCCGTGATCTTCCCCTCGTTGAACTCCTTCGCGCCTTCGATGAAGAAGGCCGGCACGTAGGCGTATTCGCCGCCGGTCTTGGGATCCAGGGTGCGGATGGCCCCGTAGTAGAAATCGCGGGCGGTCACGTAACGGACGTTGCCCTTCTCATCCTTCACCTGCTCCACCGCCTGGCCGTTCCACCGCACCCACGGGATGCCCTTGCGGAGGTAGAAGGTCCACACCTTGCCGTCCGGCGAGACCTCCCACTTCTCAGCCATCCCGGGCTCCACCGCGGCCGTCTCCTCGTTCTGGCGGGTCAGGCCCACAAAGGCCAGCTCAATGATCTGGATCGAGGAAGTGTCCGTGGCCAGGGAAGGATCCAAGGTGGGCACGTCGCCAGGGCCGAGGTTCAGCCGGAGGACCTTGCGCGGGACCGGGGTGGGGGTCACAACTTTCTCCACCACTTTCTCTTTCTCAATTACCTGCGGGGTTGGCGTGGCCGCTGGGGCGCAGGCCGAAAGGACCAGGCCCACCCAGGCGACCAGCGAAAGCCACCACCAGGCGCGGGAACGGTTCATCGGACCTCCTCCTTTTAGCCTGAGATTGAGGATTTGGACCGGATGCAGCGGGGCCAGCGCTTGCGCTCCACGGGCCGTCTCCCTCCCGTATTCGGGCTGGCATGGATAGTTATAGCAACCCTTTTGGGTTTTGGCAAGGGGCGGCCTCCTGCGGCAGGGCCGCGTGCCGTTGGCGGCAGGGGATTTCTTTGTGTATGCTGAGAAGGATCGCTGGATCCCCAACAGGAGGTCCCATGTCCCGACGCTCGCGCGGGCGGACGAAAACCCGGGCGGGGGCGCTTCTGCACGCCGCCCGGAGCCCCTCGGTCCAGGTCCACCTCACCCCGGAGCAGGAGCGCGCCCTGGACGCCCACCTGGCCCGCATCGAAGGGCACCTCGCCGCGGTGCGGCGGATGCTGGCCGAGCACCAGGACTGCAACAGCCTCCTGGTGCAACTGGCCGCCGTCAAGGCCGCCCTCAACCAGGCCATCGTCGCCCTCTTGGAGGGCCATATGGAGGCGTGCATCATCGCCTGCGCGATGGACGAGGAGAGCCAGGCTGCCTTCGCCGGCCTGAAGGAGGCGATGGCCATTGTCCTGCGGAAGCAGTGAGCCGGGGGAGCCAGGTCCATGGACTTGTTGCAGGCCCTCTGGTCCTTGCTGGCGGACCCCAACGTGGCCTATCTCCTCCTGGTGGGGGGCATCCTGGCTGCGGTCGCCGCCTGGAGCATCCCGGGGACGGGCCTGGCGGAGGGGCTGGCGGTGGTGTTGCTCGGGTTGGCCCTCATCGGCCTGCTCCGGTTGCCGGTGAGCGCCGCGGGGCTCTTGCTCCTCCTCCTCGGCGCCCTTCTCTTCTTGGCTGAACTCTATTTCCAAAGCGGCGGGTATCTCGGGCTGTCCGGCGCCCTCGCCCTGGGCCTGGGCGGGTTGTTCCTGCTCCCGCCGAGTGCCGGCCGGCGGGTCGCCCCGGCGGTCCTGGCGGGAACCGCCCTCCTGAGCGCGGGCGTTTCCCTGGGCCTCGCCCATCTGATCCGGCAACTCGGGCGGCGGCCGCCCTGGCAATCCCCGGAACGTCTGGTCGGTGCGGAGGGGCTCGCTCAGACCGATCTGGACCCGGAGGGGACCGTGTGGGTGCGCGGGGAGACGTGGACCGCCCGGGCGGTGGAGGGGCGGATCGCGGCCGGCGAACGGGTGCGGGTGGTGGCGGTGGAAGGCCTGCGCCTCCGGGTGGCCCGTTGGACGCCCCCGGCCGAGGCTACAGAGCGCCCTCCGGAGGACCCTCCCCGGAGCCACGGCATCGGCGGGGTGATGGCGCTCCTGTTGGCGGTTCAGTTCGTGGCCTTCCTCGCCTCCAATCCTTTCTCCCCCCGGGCGTCTGCCACTGTCCCCTTGGCCCTCGCCCAGGCAGTCTCGGAGGCCATTGCCTCCCGGCCGCCGGCCGAGCAGGCCCTCTGGGGGGCGCCCTTGCTGGGTGGGTTTGTCCTCGCCGGAATGCTCCTGGCAGGGCTGGTGCGCCTGGGCCGACGCTGGCTGGTCCGTGCGGTTCTGCCGGCCCTGATCTGGGCCGCGTTGTTCCTCGCCCTGTTCTTCTCGTTGCAACTGCTCGCCGAGGCCTTCGGCGGGGATCCCACCGGTTGGAAGGGCGTCCTGGTGGGCCTGCTGACCCTGGGGCTGGCCCTGGGCGGGAGATCCCGCTGGGGATGGGCCGTCCAGAACGCGATCGGCCTGGTGATCTGTGGGGCCATCGCCGCCGATCTGGGGCGGATGCTCCCGCCGCCCGCGGCGCTTCTGTGGCTGGCCGGGATGCTGATCTACGACGCGGTCGCCGTTTATGTCTCCGGCCACATGCAAACGCTGGCGGAGTGGGCCCTGACCCACCGGCTTCCTCTGGTCTTCTGGATCCCAGAGGATCTCCGGACGGTCCTCCGCAGCCCGGCCCCGGGGGGGACGGTGTGGATCCTGGGCTTCGGGGATGTGGTCCTGCCGGCCACCCTCACCCTCTCCGCCTTTCACGCCCATGCCACCCCGGCCCCGGCCCTCGGGGCGATGCTGGGGGGCCTAGTGGGGGGCCTCTTCCTGGCCTGGACCCCACCCCGGCGGGCGCGGGCGGGGCTGCCCTTTCTGAACGGTGGGGCCATGTTCGGCTACGGGATCGGCCGTCTCCTCGAAGTTGCCTTCTGCTGAGCGAAGCCAGGCGCGCCAGGCCTCCCCCGCTTTTCCTGGGAGGGCGCCTGGGCGCAGCAGTTGACGGAATCCGGGTTCTTCATTACGATAAAGATGTGGTTCTGATGGAACCCACGAAACAGACTGTTCGGGAGGGGGCCGCCGGGTGCCCGGGGGGGTGCTGGCGGCTTTTTTCATGCCCCGGGCCGTGGGCCCATCCCAAGCAGCGGTCGATTCTATGCATTCCGTGAGGTTGCGCAATGGGCCAGGTTTTGCGGATTGTTCCCCTGGGGGGGCTGGGGGAGATCGGGAAGAACATGATGGCCATCGAGTATGGCCGCAACATCCTCATCATCGACGCCGGGATCATGTTCCCGGAGAACGACATGCTGGGGGTGGATTTCATCATCCCCGACTGGCAGTATCTGCGCGATAAGAAGGCGTGGGTCCGGGCCATCGTCATCACCCATGGCCATGAGGACCACATCGGCGCGCTGCCGTTCCTGGTCCGGGAGATCCCGGCGCCGGTCTACGCCACGCCCCTCACCCGGGGTCTGATCGAGGTCAAGCTGAGGCAGGCCAAGATCGCCGAGGGGATCCCGTTGCACACGATGCAGGCGGGGGACCGGCTGACTTTGGGTCCGTTCGTGGTGGAGATCTTCCGTGTCTGTCACAGCATCCCCGACAACGTGGGGCTGGGCATCACCACGCCGGCGGGCCTCATCGTCCACACCGGGGATTTCAAGTTCGATCAGACGCCGGTGGACGGCAAGCCGACGGACTTCGCGACCTTGGCCGAGTTCAGCAAGCGGGGTGTCCTGGCGCTGCTCTCCGACAGCACCAACGCCGACCGCCCGGGATGGACCCCCTCGGAGCGCGTGATCGATGCGGCCCTGGACGCCGCCTTCCGTCAGGCGAAGGGGCGCATCATCGTGGCCACTTTTGCCTCTCTGATCTCCCGCTTCCAGCAGGTGGTGAACGCCGCCGTGCGCCACGGGCGCAAGGTGGCCTTCGCCGGGACCAGCATGGTGGAGAACGTGAAGATCGCCCAGAAGCTGGGCTATCTGGAGATCCCGCCAGGGACGCTGATCCGTCTGGACGAGGTGGACCGCCATCCGCCGTCGCAGGTGGTGATCCTCACCACTGGAGCCCAGGGGGAGCCCTCGTCGGTGCTGGCCCGCATGGCCGTCGGGCAGCATCCGCAACTTCGGATTATGCCCGGGGACACCGTGATTCTCTCCGCCCATCCCATCCCGGGCAACGAGGAGATGGTCCATCGGACCATCAACCGGCTCTTCCAGCGCGGGGCCGATGTGCTTTACGATCCCATCGCCCCGGTGCATGTCTCCGGCCACGCCAGCCAGGAGGAGCTGAAACTCATGATCAACCTGGTCCGGCCCCAGTATTTCATCCCCATCCATGGGGAGATCCGTCACCTCAAGGCCCACGCCCGCCTGGCCATGGAACTGGGCATCCCGGCGGAACGGATCTTCACCGTGGAGAACGGGTGGGTGATCGAGTTCCGGGACGGCCAGGGGCGGGTGGCCGAGCGGGTGCCCGGGGGCTACGTCTTCGTGGACGGCGCCCGGGTGGGCGATATCGGGCCGGAGGTGCTGCGCGAGCGGGAGGTCCTCTCCCGCGAGGGCTTTGTTGTGGCCATCGTGCGACGGGACCCGAAGACGGGGCGCCTCATCGGGCGGCCGGAGATCATCACCCGGGGCTTCACCTTCGCCCGCGAGGCCGAGGAGCTCCTGGCCGGCGCCGAGGAACTGATCGTCGAGACCGTGCGTTCGGCCGATGGGGAAGGGAAGTCCCGACAGGCGCTGGCCCATCGCATCCAGACCGCCCTCGCCGATTATCTCTATCGGCACACCCGGCGCCGGCCCATGATCATCCCCGTGGTGACGGAGTGAGGCGGTGCGCATCGACGTGGTGACCCTCTTCCCGGAGTACTTTGAGAGCCCGTTGCGGGTGAGCATCCTGAAGCGGGCCCAGGAGTCCGGGCGTGTCCAGATCGTGGTGCACAACCTCCGGGCCTTTGGTCTGGGCCGCCACCGGGTCACCGACGACGCTCCTTACGGCGGGGGCGGTGGGATGGTCATGCGGCCCGAGCCTTTCTTCGAGGCCGTGGAGCATATCCTGGGGGAGCTTCCAGAGGAGGAGCGCCGGGAGATCCCCATCATCCTCCTGGACCCGGCAGGCCGGCCTTTCACCCAGGCGGTGGCCTGGGCCCTCTCCCGCCACCCGCGGCTGATCCTGCTCTGCGGCCATTACGAGGGGGTGGACGAGCGGGTGCGGGAGCACCTGGCCACCGACGAGATCTCCATCGGCGATTTCGTCCTGACCGGTGGGGAGCCCGCCGCCCTGGTGGTCCTGGATGCGGTGGCACGCCTGGTCCCCGGCGTGCTGGGGGATCCCGAGGCCCCGCGGCACGACTCCTTCGCCGAGGGCCTGCTGGAGCACCCCCACTACACCCGTCCGGCCGTCTATCGGGGGTGGGAGGTCCCGGAGATCCTGCGCTCTGGCCACCATCAGGCCATCGCCCGCTGGCGGCGATGGCAGTCGTTGCGGCGAACGTGGGAGCGCCGCCCCGATCTGCTGCTGGCGGCGGACCTCACGGCCGAGGAGCGGGCCCTCATCGCGCAGTGGGAGGCCGAACGTCGCGCCCTTCTCGCACCGCTCCTGGAGGGCGGGGCGGCGGACCCAGGCTCCTCATCCTCGTGAGCCTGATGGAGGACGGCGCATGCCTGGGCGTCGGCTCTCGGATCTCTTGCAGGCGCTCCCTTTCCCCTACCAACGCTTCGGCCCCGATCCGGAGATCGACGATGTGGTCACCGACTCCCGGGAGGTCCGCCCCGGGGCTCTTTTCGTGGCCTACCGGGGGCTGCAGCGTGACAAGCATGCCTTCATCCCGGACGCCATGGCCCGCGGGGCGGTGGCGGTGGCGGGCGAGCGCTCCCCCGGCGAGTTGCTGCTCCCCGAGGGCTTCCCCTACGTCCAGGTTCCCAACGGTCGGGAGGCCCTGGCCTGGCTCAGCGCGGCGTTCCACGGGTTCCCTTCCCGCCGGCTGATCCTCATCGGCGTCACGGGCACCGACGGCAAGACCACCACGGTGAACCTGATCCATTCGATCCTGACCGCCGCCGGCCGCCGGGCGGGGATGATCAGCACCGTCAACGCAGTGATTGGGGATCGGGTCTACGACACCGGTCTCCACACCACCACCCCGGAGGCCCCGGAGGTTCAGCGCTACCTGGCCGAGATGGTGGCCGCCGGCCTCACCCACGCCGTCCTGGAGACCACCTCCGAGGGGCTCGCCCAGGGGCGGGTGAGCGCCTGCGATTTCGACGTCGCTGTGCTGACCAACCTCACCCACGAGCACCTCAATTTCCACGGCACCTGGGAGAACTACCGCGCGGCCAAGGCCCGGCTCTTCGAGATGCTCCGGGGGTCCGCCGACAAAGGGATCCCCAAGACCTCCGTCCTGAACGCCGAGGATCCCTCCTTCGACTACTTCCGGCGCATCCCCGCCGACCGCCATCTGAGTTACGCCCTGGGACGGGCGGCGGATGTGACGGCGGAGGACGTGCGCTTCGAGCCGGATCGCACCCGCTTCCGGGCCCGCACGCCCCGGGGCGTCATCCCGGTGGAGACGGCGCTGGTCGGCGAATACAACGTCGCCAACATCCTGGCGGCCATCGCCGTGGGGGTCGCCTTGGACCTTCCCCTCGAGGCCATCGCCGAGGGCATCCGCCGCCTGCCCGGCATCCCCGGGCGGATGGAGCGCGTCGACGAGGGACAGGCCTTCCTGGCCATCGTGGACTTCGCCCACACCCCCAATGCTCTGGAGCAGACCCTGAGGACCGTCCGGCGGATGACGTGGGGGCGGGTCATCGTGGTCTTCGGGAGCGCAGGGCTGCGGGATGTGCAGAAGCGGGGCATGATGGGCCGCGTCGCGGGGCGGCTGGCCGATCGCATCGTGATCACCGCCGAGGATCCGCGAACGGAGGATCTGGAGGCGATCATGGCGGCGATCGCCGAAGGGGTGCGGATGGAGGGGCGGGTGGAGGGCGTCGACTTCTGGCGCATCCCCGACCGGGCCGAGGCCATCCGGTTCGCCGTGGCGTTGGCGGAGCCCGGAGATGCGGTGATCGCCTGTGGCAAGGGTCACGAGCGGTCCATGTGTTACGGGACCGTCGAGTATCTGTGGGATGAACGGGAAGTGATGCGGGCGGCGATCCGGGAGCGTCTCGGAAAGGGTCAGGGCTTGCTGGAGCCCTGGTGCCATCTGCGCCGCCGGCAGGGGGATGGGGCCTCCTCCCGCTAGGCCAGCGGCTGGCTGGCTTCCCCCGGAGGGCGGACACGGTTTCTGGATCCCTGGGGGGCGGGTCTTTGGTTTTGTTCTTTTTTTCACCGATCGTAAGGTCGAAATTTTCTGGCTATCATAATCCATGGACGAGGGCTTCGGGCGGGCCTGTTGCCCGGTTTTCCCCGTCAAGTCCGCCGGCGATGGGCACCCCGGGACCGGTCCGTAGACTCCCCGTGGGAGGATGGCGATGGATCGGGCGGAGAAGATGCGGGAGGCGTTTGGGGAATTTGAGCGGGTGTATGGGTTGGTGGCGCAGGCGGCGGCGCGGGTGGTGCGGACGGTGGAGTTGCCGGGGTGGATGGAGTTTGAGGATGTGGTGCAGGAGGGGTTGCGGATGGCGTGTGAGGCGGTGGGGCGGTGGGATCCGGGGCGGGGGCGGTTTACGACGTATTTATATTCGCGGTTTGGGTTGTATTTGCGGAAGGTGGTGTGGCGGGGTTTGCCGGGATGGGTGGAGGTGGTGGGGTGGGAGGAGGGGGAGGAGGGGGAGGAGGTGGGCGGTG
>NZ_PSLG01000042.1:0-19504 GCF_040289485.1 Thermoflexus sp. | reverse complement strand
GAGGAGGGGCCCGATGTGGTCATCGAGGCGGTGGGGCGGGTGGAGGCCTGGGAGGCCGCGGCGGACCTGGTGCGGCCGGGCGGATGCGTGGTCCTGTTCGGCGGCTGCCCCGTGGGGACGCGGGCCTCCTTCGACACCGCCCGCTTGCATTATCAGGAACTGACCCTGCGCGGGGTGTTCCACCACCATCCCCAGCACGTCCGCGCCGCCCTCCAGTTGCTGAGCGATGGGCAGATCCCCACGGAGGTTCTGATCAGCGGGGAATTGCCGCTGGCCCGCCTGCTCGAGGCCTTCGCCCGGATGGAGGCCCGCCAGGGCTTTAAGTTCGCCATCGATCCATGGCGGGAGGGGTGACCTACGCCGCGGCGGGGTCTGGCGGGCGGGCGCCCGCCTTCAGCCGGGCCACGATTTTCTGATCGGTAGCGGGGAAGGGGTAGCGGTCCAGTTCCTCCAGGGACACCCACCGGAACTCGGCGCAGCCGAGGGGCTGCGGGAGGCCGGCGACCCAGCGGCACCAGAAGACGTGGAGGGTGATGCGCATGTGGGTATAGGCGTGGCGCAGGCGCATCAGCGGGCCCAGCACCTCCACCTCGATCCCCAGTTCCTCCCGCAGTTCCCGCCGCAGCCCTTCCTCCAGGCCCTCTCCGGGTTCGACCTTGCCGCCCGGGAACTCCCACAGCCCACCGAGCATCCCGCGCTCCGGACGCCGCGCGATGAGCACGCGATCGCCGTCCATGATCACGCCGGCGGTCACGTCGTAGTGGGGGACGGGAGGCCGGGGAGCTCGGGTCGGATACGCCTCCGGGCGGCCCTGGCGATAGGCGGCGCAGAAGGCCTGGAGCGGGCACTCGGGGCAGCGGGGGGCGCGGGGCGTGCAGACCCTCGCCCCCAGGTCCATCAGGGCCTGATTGAAGTCCCCCGCCCGCCCTTTGGGCAGCAGGCGGGCGGCCCAATCCTCGAGGGCACGACGGCCCTCCGGGCGCCGCGGGTCGTCGGGGAGGGCGAACAGCCGGGCCAGCACGCGGGCGGCGTTGCCATCCAGTGCCACCGCGTCCCGGCCGAGGGCGATGCTGAGGACTGCCCCAGCGATGTAGGGCCCAACCCCCGGCAGGCGCCGCCACTCCGCCAGGGTCTGGGGGAAGGCGCCGCCCCGTTCCTGGACCAAGCGGCGGGCCGCCTGATGGAGATGGCGGGCCCGGGCATAGTAACCCAATCCCTCCCAAGCCTTAAGGACCTCTTCCAGAGGAGCAGCGGCCAGATGGTGCAGGGTGGGGAACCGGGCGAGGAAGCGTTCGTAGTAGGGGATGACGGTCTCCACGCGGGTCTGCTGCAGCATCACCTCCGCCACCCAGACCGCATAGGGATCGCGGCGGCGACGCCATGGCAAATCCCGCCGGTGGGCCTCATACCACCGCAGGAGCGCCTCCGAGATGGCGGCCTCTCGCGTCCCCTCCCGATCGGGCATCTTTTCCAAGTTTTGTCCGGCGGCGCTTGGGGCGGGCTTCCCCTGACAGCCGCGGAGGGAGGGGGACATTCCTCCCCTCCCTCCGCGGCTGTGTCCCCGCGGCCGGCTTCGGCCGACGGCCTCAACCCTGCTGGAGCCTCCGGACCAGCCGCCAGGCCCCCGGGAGGACCGCGGTGGCCAGGGCGAGTTTCACCAGGTCCCCTGGGATGAACGGCAGCAGGCCGAGGGCGATGGCTCCCTTGCTGCCCCACAGCCCATGGGCGAAGCGCCCCGGTTGGTGAACCAGCCATGGGGCGAGCCAGGGGCCGTAGGCCAGCCAGATCAGCCCGAAGAGATAGATCACGACATTGCCTGCCAGCATGGCCACCGCGGCGGTCAGCGGCCGGCGGTCCCACCCCCGTTCCGCCAGCCACCCGGTGACGAAGGCGGCAGCGATGAACCCGATCAGATAGCCCCCCGTCGGCCCCAGGACCCGGGCCAGCCCGGCGGCCCCGCCGGCGAACACCGGCAACCCCGCGGCCCCCTCCAGCAGATACAGGGCCATGCTGAGGGCCCCGCGCCGGCTGCCCAGGACGGCTCCCACCAGCAGCACCGCGAAGGTCTGCCCGGTGATCGGGACCGGGGTGAAGGGCAGGGGGATGGTGATGCGGGCCATCAGGGCGGTGAGCAGGCTGCCCCCCAGGACCAGCAGGGCCTGCACCAGCAAGGCCTGGTCCCGGGTCCGGCGCCGTGACGCTGGGATCAGCGCGTCCGCGAGAACCATGGGAAAACCTCCTGGATAAGGACTTCGCCTCCCCTGGGGAGGCCTCTTGAGGATTTTCCTGGCCGGGAACGGGCCTGTCAAGCGAGGTGCCCGGAGGCCCATCCCGCTGGGGATCGCTGAGGGTTGACATAGGGCCGGTGAAAACCCAGCCGGCTCCGGGCGGGCCGTCCGAAGCGGCCCTACCGGGAGTTCCCCGGGAAGGGACGCCTGTGGGGATCCCTCGGGCGGCGGAACGGCGAAGCGCCGGTCTACGCGCCACGGGTCGAGGAAGCCGGAAGGGGCCGGTCATCCGTTTCGCCTCGCAAGGTGAAAGGGATGACGATGCGCCACGGAACGGGAGCGGGCGAGTCGTCCTGCGGCGGCCCTCGACGGTCCCGGTCGCAGCGGCAGAGGGATAGGGGCGCAGCGGCGCGGTGGCCCTATGTAGCGCCGGCGATCCGGCCGTCGAGGCGGCGCACGACCTGGATCACCTGTCCGCGGATCTGAACCGCAGCCGCCGGCACCTCAAAGGGCGGGAACGCCGGATGGGCCGATTTCAGCAGGACCCGGTCGCCGGCGCGGTAGACGTATTTCAGAGCGACCTCCTGGCGGTCGGACAGCCAGACCACAGCCATCTCGCCGTTCTCGACCTGGGGGACGGGCTTGACGATCAGGAGGTCGCCGTCGCCGATGAGGGCGTCCAGCATCGAGGTGCCCTGCACCCGGAGGGCGAAGAGGTCCTCCCCGGGGGGAAGCCATGCTTCGGGGAGAAGCAGCCACCCGAGCGGGTTGCCCGTGGGGGCGGGGAGGGGGTGACCGGCGGCAATGGTGCCCACGAGAGGGATGCGCCGCAGGCCATAGGGGAGCGGCTCACCGTCCGGCCATTGCAGGAGGCGGATCCCCCGGGAGCGACGCCCTTCGCGCCGAATGATCCCGGCTTCCTCCAGCCGCCGGAGATGGTAGTCCACCACTGAGGGGGAGGAAACCCGCAGTTCTGCCTGGAGCTCGCGCACCGTGGGATAGACCCCGTGCTTCCGATACCACCGGGCGATGCCGGCCAGGATCTCTCTTCTGAGATCCCGCCGGGCCCGCCGACGCCGTCCGTTCCGGGCCATCCGAGCGCCCTCCGAATCCCAAAGTTTCCCAAAGCCTTTTCCCAACCCTACCTGAACATTTGTTTGATGTCAAGGGGAACAGGGCCTATTCGTAGCGCAGGGCCACGATGGGGTCGAGGCGGGCGGCCCGCCAGGCAGGGTAGAGGCCGGAGAGGAGGCCGATGGCGGAACTGACCCCGACGGCCAGCAGGACGGCGTCGGCGGTGACGATGGCCTGGAAAGCGCCGCCGGCCAGGGTGGAGATCAGCCGGGCAATGGCGATCCCCAGCAGCACCCCCAGGGCGCCCCCGATCAGGGAGAGGAGCACCGTCTCGGTGAGGAACTGGAGCATGATGTCCCGCGGGCGGGCGCCCACGGCCTTGCGCAGGCCGATCTCCCGCGTGCGCTCTCGCACCGAGACGAGGGTGATGTTCATGATTCCGATACCGCCCACCAGGAGGGAGATCCCGGCGATGGCCGAGAGAAAGGCGGTGAGGATGGCGGTCAGGTTGCCGAAGAGGCGGAGGATCTCCTCCTGGGAGACGACGGTGAAATCGTCGTCTTCCCGGAACCGGATGCCATGGCGTTCCCGCAGGATCCCCTGGGCCTGCTCCCGCGCGGCGGCGATGCGGTCGGGGGAGCGGGCCACCAGGACGATGGCGGAGAGGCCGGCCTCGCCCCCCCGCCCCCGCAGCGGGTAAAGGTACTGGTGCATCGTGCTCAGGGGGATCAGCACCACCTCGTCGTCGTTGCCGAAGGAGGTGCCGCCCTTACGGCCCAGCACGCCCACCACCCGGAAGGGCACGTCCCGGATGCGGATGAGTTGTCCCGCCGGATCGGCGTCCCCGAAGAGGGCCCGGGCGGTGTCGGCCCCCAGCAGGGCCACCCGGGCCCGGGTCCGTTCGTCCTCCCCCTCGATGAACCGGCCGCGGGCCACCGTCCAGTTCCGGGCGATGCGGTAGGCGGCCGTCACCCCCCGCACCGTCACGGTGGTCCGTTCTTTGGAGGAGGCGACGGGGAAGGTCTGGGCGGCCACAGGGGCGACCATGGCGATGTCCGGGGCCCGGGCCGGGTCCTGGAGGGCCATGGCGTCCCCCAGGGTCAGGGCAGGGCGCAGCAGCCCGGACTGCTGGGCGGCGGCGCGGGTCAGGCCGGTCTGGGAGAAGCCGCCGGGGAAGACGAAAAGGACGTTGGGGCCGATGGCCTGGACCTGGCGTTGGATGTAGTCCTGGACGCCCCGGCCGGCGGCCAGCAGGGCCACCACGGCGCCCACCCCGATGAGGATGCCCAGCAGGCTGAGGGCCGTGCGCAGTTTGTTCGCCGCCAGGCTCTGCAACGCCGTCCGCAGGTTCTCCTGCCACAGCGCGATCATCTCTTCTTCCCCTGCCTTCCCTCACTCATACCGCAGGGCCACGATGGGGTCGAGGCGGGCGGCCCGCCAGGCGGGGTAGAGGCCGAAGAAGAGGCCCACGGCGGCGCTCACCCCCACCGCCAGCAGGACGATGTCCGGACCCACGGCGGCCCGCACCGCCCCCTGGCTGAGGACATCGATGGAGGAGGCCAACGCAGTCCCCAGGGCGGCGCCCAGGGCGCCGCCCAGCAATGTGATCACGGTCGCCTCTGTAAGGAACTGGAGCATGATGTCCCGCGGGCGGGCGCCCACGGCCTTGCGCAGGCCGATCTCCCGTGTCCGTTCGGTCACCGAGACCAGCATGATGTTCATAATCCCGATGCCGCCCACCAGCAGGGAGATGGCCCCGAGGGCGCCGAGGAAGATCGTCAGCACGCTGGAGATCTGGCTGAAGATCGAGACCAACTCGAACTGGGTCAGCACGACGAAGTCGTCTTCGTCCTGGAAGCGGATGCGATGGCGCTCCCGCAGCACCTCGGTGATCCGCCGCACCACCGCCTCTGTCTCCTCGGCCCGGGCCACCCGCAGCATGATCCCATTGACCAGAGGCTCCCCCGTGCGCGGATCCCGCGCGTCGTCCAGCATCTCCTGGGCCACGGTGATGGGGATGAAGACCAGATCGTTGTAATCCCCGAAGGCGCTGCCGCCCTTGTCCGACATCACCCCGATCACTCGGAAAGGGATGCCGTTGATGCGCACGGTCTGTCCGATCGGGTTCGGGGTCTCCGGGAAGAGGCGGCGGGTCGGGGTGAGGCCCAGCACGATCACCCGGGACCGGTTCAGGACGTGGCTTTCCTCCAGGAAAGTCCCCAGCATCGGCGTCCAGTTGCGGGCCGGGGCATAGCCCGGCGTGGTCCCCAGGATGACGGTGACGACCTCATGGCCCTGGCCCTGGACCGGGCCGAAGCGCTGGACCACGGGGACCACCGCGGTGGCCCGTCCCCGCGTGGCCTCCTCCACCGCGCGCACGTCCCGCATAGTGAGGGACGAGATGTCTCGCAGGGCGGCGCTGGGCGGGCCGCCTCCGGCGGCGCCGCGGGGGATCACGAAGATCAGGTTGGTGCCGATGGCGGCGAACTGGGCCTGGATGTAGTTCTGCACTCCCCGTCCGATGGCTACCATGGCGATGACGGCGGCCACGCCGATGAGGATCCCCAGCAGCGTCAGGGCTGCCCGCAGCCGGTTGGCCGCCAGTGTCTCGAAGGCCTGCTGTACGTTCTCCATCCACATGGATCTCACCGCACCGACGTCCCCTGGCTTTTGGCTCCCCAGCGGGGCGGGAGTGGTCAAGCCGCGCCCCCCATCGCCTCCGGCTCCACGATGCGCTCGGCGGGGGGGACCGGCTCGTCGGCCACCACCACCCCGTCCTGCAGCCGCACGATCCGCATCGCGTGCCGCGCCACAAAAAGATCGTGGGTCACCACCACCAGCGTGATCCCCCGCTCTCGGTTCAGCCGCTGAAACAACGCCAGGATCTCCCGCCCCGTCCGGCTGTCCAGATTCCCCGTCGGCTCGTCCGCCAAAATCATCGCCGGATCGTTCACCAGCGCCCGCGCAATCGCCACCCGCTGCTGTTGACCCCCCGACAACTCGCTGGGCCGATGCCCCAGCCGGTCCCCCAGCCCCACCTCCTCCAGCATCCGCCGCGCCCGCTCCCGCCGCTCCCGCCACCCCACCCCGTTGTACAGCAACGGCAACTCCACGTTCTGCAACGCCGTCGCCCGCGGCAGCAGGTTGAAATTCTGAAACACAAAGCCGATCCGCCGGTTGCGCACCACCGCCAACTCGTCCTCCGACAGCCGGGACACCTCCCGGCCCTCCAGCCAGTAGCGACCTCGGGTCGGCCGATCCAAACACCCCATAATGTTCATCAGGGTCGATTTCCCCGACCCCGAGGGCCCCATCACCACCACAAACTCCCCCCGCTCAATGGTCAGCGACACCTCCCGCAGGGCCGGGATCTCCACCCTCCCCATCCGGTAAACCTTCTCCACCCCCTCCAGCACGATCACCGGCTCGCCCATTCGCGCTGTGCCTCCGGCGGCGGTCATCGGCCGAAGCGGAAGAACCGGAAAGCCGAAGGCGGCCGCACCTCCCCCAGGGCGATTTGATCGCCCTCCTGGAGGCCTTCCAGGACCTCGCTCTCCGCCTCCCCCTGGGCCCCCAGGCGGATCTCCACCTCCTGGATCCGGTCTCCCACCACCCGATAGGCGAAGGCCCTCCCGGTCTCCCGGTCGCGGCGGACGGCGGCGTTGGGCACCAGGAGGACGTTCTCCCGGCGCTTCACCTCGATCTCGACGCTGGCGCTCATCCCCGCCCGCAGCGCCGGGTCCCGGTCGTCCAGGACCACCCGCACGCGGTAGGTGGACGTCCCGCCGGCCTCGGCTGCCGCCGGCGCGATGGTCTCGATGTGCCCCTGGAAGATCCGCCCGGGCATGGCGTCCAGGGTGATCGCCACGGGCATGCCCTCCCGCAGGCGGACCACGTCCACCTCATCGACGGTCAGGTCGAGGTGGAGATCGCTCAGGTCGGCGAGGACGATGGCCCCGCCGGGGATGCCGGCGCCGACCACCTGGCCGACCTCGATGTTCACCGCCGTGACAGTGCCATCGAAGGGGGCCACCAGGGTGGCCTGCTCGAGGCGGCGCCGGGCCTGTTCCAGTTGCAGGCGGGCCTGCTCCAATTGCCAGCGGGCCCGCTCGAGGGTCAGGGCGTCGGGCTGGAGGCGGGCGAGGTTCGCCTGGGCCTGGGCGAGTTGGGCCCGGGCTGCCTCCAGTTGCTCCGGCCGGGCCCCGGCCTTCAGTTTCTCGTATTGCAGCCGGGCGATCTCGGCCTGCAGTTCGGATTGCCCCACCCGGGCCTTCGCCAGTTCCAGGTCGATCGGGGCGGAGAGGGGGGAGCCGGCCGTCTTGTCCCGGGTCAGTTGCGCCTGCCAGAGGGCGTTCTTGGCGATCTCCCAGTTCAAACGGGCCAGTTCCAGGTCCAGGGGATCGGGGCCGGCGGCCAGCGCCTGGAGGGTGGCCTGGGCGCTGCGCACCGCCGCCCGAGCGGCGGCCAGCTCCTCCGGCTTGGGGCCTTGGACGGTCTGGCTATAGATCACCTGCTGGGTCAGGTAAGCGACCTCGGCCTGGCGCACGGCCAGTTCGAGATCAGCGGTCTCCAGCCGCGCCAAGGGCTGCCCCTTGCGGACGCGATCGCCCTCCCGGACGAGGACCTCGGCCACCGTCCCGGCCGTTGCGAAGTTGAGGGCGGCCTGGGCGCGGGGGCGGATCTTCCCCGCCGCGCTCAGGGTCACCCGCAAGGTCCCCCGACGGACGGTGGCGGTCTCGATCCGGGCCGGGCGCTGGGCCCGCGCCCCTCCCAGGAGCCACCAGCCTCCGATCAGCACCACCAGCACGAGCCCCCCGAACAGCAACCCCCTGCGCCATCGCATCGGTGTTCCTCCCCGAAGAGATCGCTGGCGGCGAAAGCCGCGCGGGCCCGGAGGGGGTCAGCCCGCCCCCGTCGGCCCGTGTCCGGCCTCCGGGCGGAGGCCATGCAGGAGCAGGGCGGCGAGCTGGCGGGCCACCTGCTCGGGAGGCATCGCCGCCAGTTCCGGATCCAGTTCCATCCCGAAGACAGTGACGCCGTGCAGGACCCCCCACAGCGCCCACATCACCAGGCCGGGATGGAGGTCCGGATACCCTCCCCGGTCCAGTTCCCGGGCCAGCATCCCCCGGACCTGCTCCAGGAAGGGCTGGACCGTCCCTTCCAGAAAGGCCCGCCGGATGGCTTCATCGGTCCGGATCTCCTGATACAGGGCCTGCATCAGCGGCAGGTGTTGCCGCATGGCGATCAGCCGCTCCTGGAGGAAGGCCTCCAGCCATCGGGTCGGGGGCATGGTGTTCAGGGCTTCCAGATGCCGCCGGATCGGCTGCAGGGTCAGCGTCTCCAGCAGCGCCAGCAGCAGATGGCGCTTGGTCGGGAAGTACCGGAAGAGGGTGCCCTCCGCCACGCCGGCCTCCCGGGCGATCTCCCGGGTGGTGGCCCCGCGGAAGCCCCGGCGGGCGAACACCCGCCCGGCGGCCTCCAGGATCTGGGCCCGCCGCTCCACGCCTCCCCGCCGTCCCACCGTCCGCCCACCTCGAAGTGAGTGCTCACTCAGTATACTCGGCGGATTTCCTCCCGTCCACTTTCCGGGGATGTCGGAGCGGGAGTCGGCGGATAAAATAAACGGGATCCCACATCCTTTGAGGTTCCTGATGCAACGGTGGTGGGACCTCGGCGCCCGGTTGGCGCCGATCGGGCTGTTCGCGCTGCTGCCCGTCCTGCTCCTGGGCCCCACGCTGACGGGGGCCCGGACGCTGATCCCGGCGGACAACCTCTACGAATGGCAGCCGTGGCGATCCCTGGCCCCCGCCCTGGGGATCGGGATCCCCCACAACGCCCTGCTCTCGGACCTGGTGCTGGAGAACTATGCGTGGAAGCGGTTCCTGGTGGCTGCCCTCCGGCGCGGGGAGCTTCCCCTGTGGAATCCGTATCTGTTCGCGGGGGCCCCTTTCCTGGCCAACGGGCAGCCCTCGGCCCTGTATCCGTTCACCCTGTTGTTCCTGGTCCTGCCGATCCCTCAGGCCTATGGGCTGTTCAACGCGTTGCAGTTGTTCCTGGCGGCGCTGGGGATGTATGGCCTGGCCCGGGTCTGGGGTCTGGGCCGGGCCGCGGCGACCCTCGCTGGCGTGGCTTATGCCTTCAGCGCCTTCATGGTCGTGAGCCAGGTCTTCCCCATGATCCTTGCCGGGGCCGCCTGGCTGCCCTATCTGCTCGCTGCTCTGCACGCGATGGCGGTGCGGCGGCCGCTGGGGGGGCGCCCGGCGGCGCTGCCGTGGGCCCTCGGGGGCGGCCTGGCCTTCGCCATGAACATCCTGGCCGGGCACGTGGAGATCACCTATTACACCGCCCTGGTCGGGGGAGGCTACGGGCTGGCCTTGGCCTTCGCCCAGCGGCGGGTGCCGGGCCGGGCCCTGGCCACGGGGGGATGGACCCTGGGGGCTTTGGGGCTGGGCCTGGCCCTGGGGGCCGCCCAGTGGATCCCCCTCTATGAAGTGGTGCGGGAGAACTTCCGCGAGGGGACGGCGACGCTGCGCCAGGTGCTGGGCTGGGCCTATCCATGGCGCCATCTCCTCGTCTTCCTGATCCCGGACTTCTACGGCAACCCGAGCCACCACGGCGTCCGCGATGTCTTCACCGGGGCGTGGGTGCCCTTCACCGTGAACGCCTACGGCCAGCCCAACCCCAACGGCGCCTTCACCAGCCATTGGGGGATCAAGAACTATGTGGAAGGAGGGGCTTATCTGGGGCTGTTGCCGTGGGCCCTCGCCGCCATCGCCCTCTCTCGGTGGCGCGCCCTGCGCTCCGCGGGGGTCCCCATGGGGTTCCTGACCGCCCTGGCCCTGCTCTCCCTCTCCTTCGCCTTCGGCCTGCCCACCTATGCCCTGCTGTACTATGGGCTCCCCGGGTTCAACCAACTGCACTCGCCGTTCCGGTGGATCTGGCCTTTCTCCTTGGCCATGGCCGGCCTGGCCGGGGCCGGGCTCGAGGTCGCCCGCCGCGAGGGGAGCCCAAGGTGGCCCGCCGGGCTGCTGGGCGGGGTGGGCCTTCTGGTGGGGGGCGCCCTCTTCCTCGGCCGCTGGGTGTTCCCCGAGGCCGCTCTGGGCCTGGCGGAGCGGGCTCTGCACGCCCTGGCCAAGGCCCCGGAGGCCTTCCCCGACGGCCGCATGTTTTTCTCGTATCAGTTCTGGAACCTGCTCCGCTTCAGCGGGGTGGCGTTGGGGAGCGGGCTGGCCCTGGCGCTGCTCCGTTGGCGGCGCGGGGGCGCAGCGCTGGCCATCGGGATGCTGGCCCTGGA
Organism: Thermoflexus sp.; assembly: GCF_040289485.1. Classification (GTDB taxonomy): domain Bacteria; phylum Chloroflexota; class Anaerolineae; order Thermoflexales; family Thermoflexaceae; genus Thermoflexus. The sequence continues at coordinate 8,908 of NZ_PSLG01000042.1, read as the reverse complement.
TCTGCTCCAAGCGGGGGCGGGCTTCAACCCGGCCGCCGACCCGCGGGCCCTTCAGGTCGAGCCCCCGGTGGTCCGCTTCCTGCGCCAGGACCCCGGTCCGTGGCGGCTGACCACCTTCGATCCCCACGGGCGCAAGACCTTCAACGCCAACGGCCCCTGGCTCTACGACCTCCAGGACATCCGGGGCTACGACTCCATCATCCTCAAGCGCTACGTCGCCTACATGTCTGCGATCCAGCCCCAGCATGAGTTGCCCTTCAACCGCATCGCCCCCCTGACGGAGCCTCAGGCCTTGGACTCGTCTCTGCTGGACGCCCTCAACGTGAAATACGTAGTCACCGAGGAAAGCCTCCCCTCCCCGCGCTACACCCTGGTCTACGCGGGTGAGGTGCGGGTTTATCGCAACGAGGGGGCCATGCCCCGTGCGTGGACCCTCCCGCTGACCGCCACGGTGTTCCACCCTGACCCGGTGGCGGCCTTGCGGACCTTCGACCCGCGGTTCCACGTCGTCGTCGATCGCCCGGTGCCCGAGGTCTCCGCCTTCGGGGCGGCCGCCGTGCCCCGCCCGGCCGCGGTGACGGCGTATGGGATCAACGAAGTGTGGGTGGACGCCGCGGTGGAGGTGCCCTCGTGGCTGATCCTGGCCGACACCTTCTTCCCGGGCTGGGTGGCCTACCGGCGGCCCCTCGGGGGCGGGGAGGCGGAGGAGCGTCCGCTGGCCATCTACCCGGTGAACGGTCTGTTCCGGGGGGTGATCCTGCCGCCGGGGCGGTGGACGGTGCGGTTCCGTTACAGCCCTCTTTCCGTGAAACTGGGCTTCTTCACGACCTTCATCGGCGCGATGGCGGCGCTCTTCATGGCCGCGGTGTGGGCCTGGCGGCGGCTGTATCGGGAGGAGGCGGAGGCCGCCACGGCCCTCCGGGTGCTCAAGAACAGCCTCACGGCGATGGGGCTCAACCTCTTCACGCGCTCCATCGATTTCGCCTTCGCCGCCCTGATGCTGCGTATCCTGGGCCCCGAGGCGGCGGGGAAGTATTACTTCGCCATCGTGCTGGTGGGCTGGTATGAGATCCTCTCCAACTTCGGCCTCAACGTCTGGTTGACGCGAGAGGGGGCGCGTCATCGGGAGGCAGTCAACCGCTACTTCGTCAACAGTTCGGCGATGCGGTTGGTCCTGCTGGGGGTGTGGGCGCCTCTGCTGCTCGCGGTCATGGCCCTTTGGAGGGGCCTTTTCGGGTTGAGCGGGGACGCCGCCCTGGCCATCGGGCTGCTGGCCCTGGCCCAGGTCCCCACCAGCCTCTCCACGGGGGTCACCGCCCTCTTCTACGTTTACGAAAAGGCGGAGATCCCGGCGGCCCTCACCGTGGTCACCGTCCTGCTCAAGGTGGGGTTCGGGGTGCCCATCCTGTTGGCGGGCGGGGGCTTTGTGGGGCTGGCGGCGTCCTCCGTGGCGGTCAACGGGATCACCCTGGCCCTCTTGAGCGGCCTGGCGTTCCGGATGTTCTTCCGCCCCCGCTGGGAGGACGACCCCGCGCTGCGCCGGGAGATGGTCCGGGAGTCCGGGCCTCTCATGCTCAACCATCTCCTGGCCACCCTGTTCTTCAAGATCGATGTCCCCATCTTGCAGGCCCTGAAGGGGGATCTGCAGGTGGGTTGGTATAGCACGGCGTATAAGTGGCTGGACGCGCTGAACATCATCCCCGCCTACACCACCTTCGCGGTCTTCCCGGTGATCTCCCGACAGGCGGCGGGGTCGTTGGAGGCCATGCGACGGTCGGTGATCCTCACCCTGAAGGGCCTGGCGGCGGTGGCCGTGTTCACCGCCGTGCTCTTCACCGCCCTGGCGGAGCCCCTGTCCTGGCTTCTGGGAGGGGCCCAGTATCTGCCCCACGCGGCCATCGCCCTGCGGCTGATGATCTGGTCGATCCCTGTGGGTTGGATGAACAGCCTGATCAACTATGTGCTGGTGGCCCTGGGCCGCCAGCGGTATCAGACGAAGGCCTTCGGGATCGCCCTGGGATTCAACGTCCTCGCCAACCTCCTGACCATCCCCTTCTTCGGATACCCGGCCGCGGCGGTGATCACCATCCTCTCGGAGATCGTGGAGGGGGCGGCCTTCTACTACGATCTGCGGCGGCGGCTGGGCCCGCTGCCGTGGGGGGAGATCCTGGGGCGCCCCTTGATCGCCGGTGGGGTGATGGGTGGGCTGATCGGGGTCCTGTGGGGGCTTTCGCCGGCCCTGGCCCTGCCGGTGGGGGCCGCCGGCTACGGGCTGGCCTGGTGGCGGCTGCGGCCCTTCACCGCGGAGGAGACGGAGCGCCTGCTCCAGGCGCTGCCGGCCGGCGGGCGGGGCCGCCGCCTGCTCCTCCGCCTCCTCGGGTGATGGGCTTTAGGATTTCCGGCTCCCGCGGATCCCATGGGCGGCGCCCCCACCCCAGATCCGCTGGGCGGGTTCAGGGCCGTCCCCGGCTCACCCGATCCGCGCCAGGGCCTGTTCCAGGTCGGCGATCAGGTCGTCGGGGTCCTCGATGCCCAGGGAGAGGCGCACCAGGTTGTCCTTGATGCCGATGGTCGCCCGGTCCTCCGGATCCATCTCGTAGTAGGACATGAGGGCCGGTTGCTCCACGAGGCTTTCCACCCCGCCCAGGCTGGGGGCGATGTAGGGGATCTGCAGGGCGTCGATGAAGCGGGCGGTCCCCTGGAGATCCGCGTCCACCTCGAAGGTGACCACCCCGCCGAAGCCCCGCATCATGCGACGGGCGACGGCGTGGTCGGGGTGGGAGGGCAGCCCGGGATACCACACCCGGCGCACGCGGGGGTGGGCGGCGAGGAACTCGGCCACCCGCATCCCGTTTTCGTTCTGCCGGGCCACGCGCAAGGCCAGGGTCTTCAGGCCCCGCAGGACCAGGTAGGCGGCGTGGGGCTGCAGGACGGCCCCCAGCATGGCTTGCATCTCCCGCAGGCCGGCGATCAGCTCAGCCGGCCCGGCCACCACGCCGGCCATAACGTCGTTGTGGCCCGCGAGATATTTGGTGGCGCTGTGCACCACCAGATCGATCCCCAACTCCAGCGGGCGCAGGTTCACCGGTGTGGCGAAGGTGGAATCCACCACCGTCCGGATCCGGTGGCGGCGGGCGATCTCGGCCAGCCGCTCCAGATCCACCACCCGCAGGTAGGGGTTGGTCGGGGTCTCCGTGAAGATGAGGCGCGTGGTGGGCCGGATGGCGGCCTCCAGGGCCTCGTAATCCCCGATGGGCACGACGGTGGCCTCCACGCCGAAGCGGCGGAGGAACTGCAGGACGAACTGGCGGGTGCGGCGGTAGCAGTCCTCGGTGAGGATGACGTGGGCGCCGCTGCGCAGCATAGCGAAGAGGATGGCGGTCACCGCCCCCATCCCAGTGGCGAACGCGGCGGCGGCCTCGGCGCCCTCCAGGGCGGCGACCTTCGCCTCCAGGGCGGCCACCGTGGGGTTGCCGTAACGCCCGTAATCCACCCGGCCCCCTGCCTCCCCCCATTGTCGGGCCTCCTGGAAGGCGATCAGATCCGCCGTGTCCCGGAAGGCGTAGGTGGCCGTCTGGACAATGGGGGGAACCACGGCGTGGTAGGGGTTGAGATGGCGGGTTCCCCCGTGAACCGCCTGGGTGGACGGCCCTCGGGCCGTCACGGTGGTGGGGCATCCGGTTTCGGTCTGCACGTCCATCGCCGGCGCCTCCTTTCGTGCTGGGCCCAACGTTCGCATCTTTTCGGGAACGGGCGGGCGCATCCCTGGGGAGCAAGGCGAGGCCTGGGATGGGTAACAAAAAGGCCCCTTCTGGGAAAAGGGGCCTCTGATCAGGCCACCCTTATCTCCCAGAAGCGCGGCGAACGCTTCTGCCGGACTTGGCACCTTACCCGCGCGGCCGTTCGCCGTTCGGCCGCTGACTTCAGCGGGCAGGTTGCCGGGGCTTCATCGGGCCGGGTCCCTCCGCCCACTCTGGATAAGAGCGGCACCCAGTATTCAGTTGTTTGACGGCTATTATACCGAACCAGGGGAAGGCGCGCAAATCCCGGTCAAGGGGCGTGGACCTCGGCGGCGCGCAGGGCCCGCCACACCCGCTCCGGGGTGGCTGGGATCTGGGTGATCCACACGCCCACCGCGTCGTAGATGGCGTTGACCACCGCAGGGGCCACGCCGTCCATGGGGATCTCGGCCACCGCCTTGATACCGAAGGGGTGGGTCGGTTCCACGGTCTCGACGAAGATCACCCCTAGTTCAGGGACCTCGTGGGCCTGGAAGATCTTGTAATCGCCGAAGCGCGGGTTGACCACACGCCCCCGCTCGTCGAAGACCATCTCCTCGCAGACCGCATAGCCCAGGGCTTGGACCATCCCACCCTCCACCTGCCCGGAGGCGGTCAGCGGGTTGACGATCCGGCCAGCGTCCACGGCCATCACCAGGCGATCCACCCGCACCTCGCCCGTCTCGATGTCCACCGTCACCTCGGCGAACTGGGCGGCGAAGGGGGGTGGGGAGGTCGGGGAGACATAGGAGGCGACGGCCATGATCTGCCGCTGGTCCCGGTGGTGCAGCGAGGAGAGGGCCACCTCCTCCAGGGTGACGCTGCGGCCGTCCGGCGCCCAGACCCGACGGTCGGCCAGGCGCAGCGCGTCGGGGGAGACCGGGTCCCCACGCTCGCTGAGCAGGGCCGCGGCCACTTCCTTGATCTGCTCCGCCACCTGCTGGGCCGCCTTCACCGCCGCCGCCCCCGAGATGTAGGTGGTGGAGGAGGCGTAGGCCCCTTTGTCGAAGGGGGTGAAATCGGTGTCGGAGGAATAGACGATGATGTCCTCCAGGGCGCATCCCAGCACCTCCGCCACCATCTGGGCGATGACGGTGTCGGAGCCAGTGCCCAGGTCGGTGGCGCCGATGAGGAGGTTGAAGGAGCCGTCGTCGTTCATCTTCAGGCTGGCGGCCCCCATATCCAGGTAAGGGATGGCCGTCCCCTGCATCACGCAGGCCACCCCGATCCCGCGCCGCAGGTGGGGCTTCCCCGGGACCTGATGCCATTCGGGGTTCCCGAACTTCTCGGGCCAGCCGACGTAGGCCGCGCCGTAACGCACGCACTCGGGCAGCCCGCAGGTGTGGACGATCTCCGGGCGGGGCTCACGGCCCTCGCTCCAGGCCCGGCTGAACGGATGCTCCTGCCCGGCCTTCAGGGCGTTCTTCAAACGGAACTCCAGGGGGTCCAGGCCCAGGGCCCGGGCGATGCGCTCCATGTGGACTTCGACAGCGAAGAAGCCTTGTGGGACCCCATAGCCGCGGAAGGCCCCGGAGGGCGGGGTGTTGGTGTAAACCACGTCGGCGTGGAACCGGATGCGTGGCTCCCCCTTCTCGTCCCACGCCGGATACAGGGCCATGGCCTTGTGGCCGGTGTTGCCGGCCACGGTCAGGGCGTGGCAGCCGTAAGCCCCCGTGTCCGACAGCACATACATCTCATTGGCCACGATGGTCCCATCCCGCTTGACGCCGGTCCGCAGCCGGATGCGCATGGGATGACGGGAGCGGGCGGCCGTGAACTCCTCCTCCCGCGTCCATTCCAGGCGCACCGGCCGTCCCGTGGCGATGGTGAGGTGGGCCGCGATGTCCTCGATCATGACCTCCTGTTTGCCGCCGAAGCCGCCGCCGATCCGCGGCTTGATCACTCGGATGCGCTTGGGGGGCAGGCCCAGCACCGGGGCCAGGATCCGGCGCACGTGGAAGGGCACCTGGGTGGACGTCCGGATGACCAACCGGTCGTCCTCGTCCCAGTAGGTGATCACCACGTGGGTCTCCAGGCTGCACTGCTGGACCTTGGGCACGATGTATTCGCTCTCGAAGATGTAATCGGCCTCGGCGAAGCCCTTATCCACCTCCCCGATCTCGATGTGGATCTGGGCCGCGAGGTTGCGCGAGGGGTCGGAACCGTCGAAGGGCACATACTCCGGCTCATCGTGGATGATGGGCGCCCCCGGCCGCATCGCCTCGCGGGGGTCCAGGACAGCGGGGAGCTCCTCGTATTCCACCTCGATGAGTTCAAGGGCCTTCTCGGCGATCTCCAGGCTCTCCGCGGCCACGAAGGCCACCCGGTCGCCGACGAAGCGGACCTTCCGGTCCAGGGAGAAGGTGTCCAGGGGCCCGGGGATGGGATCCGACTGGCCGGCGGTGGAATAGACCACGCGGGGGATGTCCGGATAGGTCAGCACGGCGGCCACCCCGGGGAGGGCGCGGGCCTTGCTCCCATCGATGCGCCGGATGCGGGCGTGGGGGACGGGGCTTTTGAGGACCTTGGCGTAGAGCATCCCCCGCCGTTCGAAATCGTCGGTGAAGGCGGGCTTGCCCTGCACCAGGCGCAGGGCATCCACCTTCTTCTCGGGCTTGCCCACCACTCGCGTCTCGGGGACCGGTTGGGGGAGCACGATGGTGGGCAGGACCACGGTGCGGGTCTGGAGACCCGGCCCGCCGGGCTCGGAGGGTGGGAGCTCCTCCCGTTCCCCCTCGGTCAGGAGCAGGGGCGCCTCGGGTGGGATGATCATGCGGCGGGCTTCTTCCTCGATCGGCGGGACGGCCTCTCCGCGCATACGGGCGGCCGCCCGCAGGACGGCCTGGACCGGCTTCAGATAGCCGGTGCAGCGGCAAAGGATGCCCCCCCGCGCCTCCCGGACCTCCGCCTCGGTGGGGTTGGGGTTGCGCTCCAACAGGGCCTTGGCGGCCAGCACCATGGCCGGCGTGCAGAAGCCACACTGGATCGCACCGGTCTCGACGAAGGCCTCCTGGATCGGGTGGAGGCCCTCCGTCCGTCGCCAGCCCAGTTCCGGCGTCCGCCCCACGCCTTCGATGGTGAGCAACGAGCGCCCGTCGACCTTCGCCGCCAGGGTGACGCAGGAGAGGATGGGGATGCCGTCCAGCAGGACGGTGCACATCCCGCAGGAGCCGTCGTCGCAGCCGTGCTTCACCCCGTAATAGCCGGCCCGTCGGAGCAGGTCCAAGAGCCGGGTATGGGGGGCGATCGGGAAGGTGCGACGCTCGCCGTTGATGGTGAGGGTGATCTCCATCGGGTCCCCCTTCCGCGAGGCTTTTTGCTATTTTAACACGTGGCGCGGCCCCTGCGGTTGTCCGAGGGCCGCGCCGGGAGGGGGCTCAGGCCCGTAGGGGAACCACCAGGGCTTCTCGCCGCCCTCGATGTCCCAATGGACGTGTTTGGTCTCGCGGAACTCCTCCAGGCCCTCGGCGCCGAGTGCGCGCCCGATCCCGCTCCATTTCATCCCGCCGAAGGGACCGGCGCAGTTGTCGGTGAGGGGATCGTTTTTCCCGGTAGGCCGAGCCGGCCATCGGGCTGATGTCGGTGGAGGGATCCGGGCCATGGCCCAGCCGGAGGGGTGCTGACGAGGGCGGCGATCTCCTCGGCGAAGCGGTGGTAGACAGCCTCCGGCCCGTAGGCTCGCTCCGTGCTGGCGCACACCTGCCCGGCGTTGATGAGGGCTGCGTAGGCCAGCGCCCGGACCGCCATCTCCAGAGGGGCGTCCGGTCCGACCCCGAAGGGGTCCTTCCCCCCAAGTTCCAGGTGCAGTTTCCTCATCAGAGGAGCGGCCAGGGCAGCGATCCGTAGCCGGTGACGATGTTCACCACGCCCGGGGGAAGGTGGAGAAGGCCACCGCCGTAGGGCTCCTTGAGGGCCCGGCTGAGTTGCCCGGGTTCGGGGAAGGGGATCCCCCGGCCGCGCTGGTGGCGGCCAGTTCCGCGTAGCCATCGAAGGTGGCGGCCGTCCAAAGGATCTCCGCCTCGTTCTCCCTCGGCGGCCGGGTCCACCACAGGGATCTCCCCCCGGGCCGGGGTCACCGCTCCACGCCCAGTTCGGTCCAGATGCGGTCGTAGATCTCGATGGCCTCGCCGACGTCGATCAGCCACTCCATCTTGCGCTGGAGTTCCTCGGGTGGGTAGATGCCGGGGTCGTTCAAGAGGGCGGGGTCGATCAGCCGTTGCTGGATGGCCGTCCGGTTGGGGCTGCCGTATTTGATCGTGTTGGCGTTGATGGCGGCGATGTCGGGGCGCATGAGGAAATTGATGAAGATCTCGGCGGTGTATTTGTTCCGGGACGTCTTGGGGATGGCCAGGTTGTCCTGCCAGATGGTGCAGCCCTCCTCGGGGATCACATATTTCAAGGAGGGCTTGGCGTCCCGCGCCCGGATGGCGTCCCCTGTCCAGATGTGGGCCAGGACCACCTCGCCGGCCACCAGGAGATCCCGGTTGGTGTCGCTGGTGTAAGCCTTGACATAGGGCTTCTGCCGGGACAGGACCTCTTTGGCCGTCGCCAGTTGCTCGGGATGGGTGGTGTTCATCGAGAACCCCAGATACTTGAGGGCCGCCCCGATGACCTCCCGCTCGTCTTTGAGCATGGAGATCTTCCCCTGGAGATCGGGGGCCGGCTCGAAGACATCCTTCCAGCTCTTGAGTTCCCGCGGGACGGCGGCCGTGTCATACATGAAGCCCGTGGTCCCCCACATGTAAGGAACCGTGTATTTGTTCTCGGGATCGAAGTAGAGGCCGAGGTGGGCCGGATCGATGTGGACCAGGTTGGGGAGGTTGCTCTTATCCAGTTCGGCTAGCATGCCTTCTCTGATCATGATGGAAACCATGTAAGTCGGAGGGCACGATGACGTCGTAGCCGGTGGCCCCAGCCTGCAGTTTGGCCAGCAGGGTCTCATTGGAATCGTAAGTGTCCACCACCACCTTCACCCCGCACTCTCGCTCGAAGCGGTTCAGTACCTCCTGAGCGATGTAGTCCGGCCAGTTGAACAGGTAAAGTTGTTTGGCGAGGCGGGAGCGATCGCCGCAGGGATCTGTCCCGGCCGCCGGGGCGGTGGGGGAGGGGGCAGGAGGCGGCGTGGGGGA